>CAIYOB010001603.1 GCA_903927685.1 uncultured Planctomycetaceae bacterium | reverse complement strand
GCCTGCGTCCCCGCGACCACGCCCGTCACGCCAGCGCCCAGCACCACACTCCGCTCGTTGGTCAGTGTGACACGAGTCCCATTCGCGATGGCCGTGACCCCGAACACGCCACCGCTGCCAGTATTTTCGGCATTGATCGCGTCCGCTATTTTCTGGGCGATCTGGGCCGCCGTATTCGCCGCGAGGTTGTCTCCGCTTTCGTAGGTGATCTCGATATTCGTCGGCCCAAACAAGCCGGCTTTGACCGACGGGTCGTTGAATTCGAACGTCGCCACGGTCCCATCGGCGTCCGCCACCTTGATCGTCTGTTCATCCACAATGCCCGTCCCGTTGCTGACGACGTCCAGGAAGGGCGCCACATGGAAGGTGCCGGTCACGTCGTAGGCGTCGTCGAAGCTGGACCCCGGATCGGCAAACGTGAAGTTCCAGGCAGCGGCGGCCGTCGGCACGATGTTGGTGTTCGCCGAGCCGGTGCTCACGGAGGCGGTTAGGTAGGTCCTCGCGTCCGGCCGTTCCAGAATCCGGTCCACCAACTGTTGAGCCGTGGTCGAGACGTCGCTGTTCAAGGTGATCGTGATTGCCACCGGCCCCGTCGGCGGATCCACGACGGCGATCGTCGGATCGACTCGGGCCCCCAACGCCTGCTTGACGATCGAAAGGTTCAGGATCCGCCCCGGTGCATTCAGGCCGAATTCGACGCTCACCGCTCCACCCGTATTGAAGTCGGTGGCCCGGTTGTCCGACAACGTCATCTCGTGGGGCGCCAGGGGGATCGGTTCGTTGGTGCCGACTCGCAACCGATAGGTGCCTGCCCCACCGGCGAGCGAGGTCAACGGGCTGCCGAATGTCAACACGGCCATGTCCCGGCCGGGATCGTAGAACACTTGGCTGGGAAGAAACACGGCGTCATCCGTGTTCCGCACCGTGTCCCTGGTCAACAGCAACTGATAAAACGAGGGATCGACGACGGTGGGATTGCGAGCCGTCCCGTTGGTCACCGTCTCGATCGGCGTGGCGTGCAGATCGTCATTGTTGAAGTAGACGATGATCTGGTCTTCGGCCTGCGACAACTCGGTCAGTTTCGCCAGCGTCGCTCCACTGGCCGTGAAACCCGGCAGCGCGTCATATTGGTAGCGGCCGTGGAACCCGATTCGCCATCGGTTTGCCGCCGGCTTGGTCACGTACACATCGCCAGGCCGCGTGCTCGAGAGCTGTTCGAGCGCTAATTGAACGTCGGCCGCGGTTGCACTAGCCGGGATGGGAGCGGTGGTTTGTCCACTGAAACTCAACGTGAAACTACCGGTGGCATCCAGCTGGTACGCGTTGCGGCTGACCGGTTGCGGCACCAAAGCCACAATTCGAGCGCCCAGGTCGAGCTGGAAGTCCAGCGAATCCCGATCGTCGCCAGGTTGTTTCGGGTAAAAGGGCAAGCCGAACGAATTCTTGACGGCCGTGACCCCGTTCGCGGGATCATCCTCCCCGAAAACTTCCAAGCGGTACAAATCGTCGGGCAGCGTCTCCCGGAAGCGGAGAACGACTTCGCTGGAGTTCCCGTCCAGCAAGTTTCGATAACCTGGGACGATGACCTCGTCCGCCCCGCCGAGCACGAGGGACGGATAGGGACCGCTTCGGACCAGCTTGGCATTCCGGTCGCCGTACAGAATCTTGGCCGTGATGGCCGGATTAGCCGCGCCGTTGATGGCGGTTTCCAGTTGCTGCGCCGTCGTCTCACTACCTGTGGTGGTGTTCAGTTCAATCGTCACCGTCTTGCGGACCTGAGACGGGATCGCTCCCACGCCGGACACCAACGTCTGATACGTAGTGACCACCCGCGGCGGGGCGTTAACCCCGAGCGCTTTGTTGACGATTTGAACGCTGATCCCGTCTTCCGTAGGGCCAGTTTTGACGGCGGTCAGCTGCATCTCCAGCGGGATGGACCAGGGGGCCTGGCTGAAGTCCCAGACGGCCTGAGCGCCGTCGGCCCCGCTCAGCTTCACCGGATATTGCAGTTCATTACCGCCGCCGGCGAGCGTCCAGGGGGTCGTTGGCGCGGGCAGATAGGTGGTTGTGTCGATCCCCACCTGATACTCCGAGGCGGCGACGATGTTGGCCTGGACCAAGGCGTTGGTTGCTGGGGTGGTGTTGATTAGCTGCACGACCTGCTGCGCTGTGCTGCCCGTGCTATCCAACTCAAGACTGATCGTCGATCCGACAACGCTGACGATCCGCGGACCGGCGCCGCCACGGTTGACCTCCGTCACCACGATCTGAATATTGTTGCCCGCGATGCCAGGATTCACCGCCGTGAAGCGAACATCCACCCCGGGCCCGGTGGCGGGGAGCGTATGGGTGCCAAAGTCGGAAATCGTCGCCGCGGAAACCGCGACCGGAGGCAGCAAACTCAAAGTGTAGGGGGTGCCTGGCAAACCGGCGCGGACGGCCTGAGTCGCGATCCCGGTGAAACCACTCGCATACGAACTCACAATCCTGGCCGTCACCCGGCCGGCCGCCGGACTGCCGAAAGCCATGACAGCCTGCACCAGCTGCTCGGCCGTGGTCTCGGAGCCGAGCCGGCTGTTCAACTCGATCTCAATATCGTTCCCGTTACG
>CAIYOB010001602.1 GCA_903927685.1 uncultured Planctomycetaceae bacterium | reverse complement strand
TGCTTGCCCCGGCCCAGGTAGATGGCGACCTGGCCCTCGCAGATCTCGGCAATCTGTCGTCCTGCGGCCGAGACCAGGAAGATGTCGCCGGACAGGGAACTGAGCTGGCGGCCCAGTTGGTACAAAGCGGCCGTGCGGCGTTCGCGCAGCCGCGCACTGTCCACCTGGCTCTTGAGCCGGGCCGTCAGCGTGCTGATCACCAGCCCGATGGCGAGCATCACGGCAAAGGTGAGCACATACCCGACGTCGGCCACCGCCAAGGTCTGATACGGCGGGACGAAGAAGAAATCGAACACCAGGACGGCCGCCACGCTGGCCAGAATCGCGGGTCCGCGGCCCAGGCGATAGGCGACATAGGCGACGGCGGCCAGAAAGACCATCACGATGTTGGCTTCGACCAGGTCGAGCATCGAGATCAGGACGGCGATCAGGCTGCCGACCGCGACCGCTCCGGCGGCGTGCAAGTAGGACAACCACGGGACGCGGCCGTTCGCCGGACGAGGCCGGGCGGAGGGACGCGGCTCTTCCTCGCCGCGGATGACATACACGTCGATTTCGCCGCTGTTCTCCAGCACTTCGTCCACCAGCGTGCCCGACAGCCAGCGTCGCCAGCGCGGCTGTTGGGTTTTCCCGATCAGCAGCTTGGTGACGTTGCGCGAGCGCGCATAATCCAGGATGGTGCCCGCGACGTCTTCCCCGGCGAGCGTCACCGTCTCGGCTCCCAACCGCTCGGCCAGGCGGAAGTGGTGGGCGACCTGGTCCTGGATCGTAGGCCGGCGGTGGCCGGCGTCACGTTCCACCGAGACCGCGATCCAGGGCGCGTCAAACGCGACCGCCATGCGTTTGGCCGTGCGGATCACGCGCGCCGTGGTGGGGCTGGGCCCGACGCAGACGAGCAGCCGTTCGGCGGTCGCCCAGGGGCGCGTGACCGCCCGCTGCCGCCGGACGGATTCCACATCGACGTGCAGACGCTGGGCCGCGTGCCGGAACGACAACTCCCGCAAGGCCACCAGGTTCGCCTTCTGAAAGAAGCTCTGGATGGCCCGCTCGGCTTGCTGGGGAAGGTAGACCTTGCCTTCTCGCAGCCGGGTCAGGAGATCCTCGGGCGAAATGTCGACCAATTCGAGATCGTCGGCCGATTGGAACACCTGGTCGGGAACCGTCTCCCGGACCGTGACGCCGGTCACCTGGCCGATGACGTCGTTCAGGCTCTCGATATGCTGCACATTGAGCGTGGTCCAGACGTCGATTCCCGCCTCGATCAATTCCTGCACATCCTGCCAGCGTTTGGCGTGCCGCGAGCCCTCGGCGTTCGTGTGGGCCAGTTCATCGACCAGCAGCAGCTCCGGCCGCCGGGCCAGGGCGGCGTCGACATCGAACTCCCGCAACCGGACCCCGCGGTACGGAACCTGCCGCACCGGCAAGATTTCCAGGCCCTCCAGCAAGGCTTCCGTCTCGGCCCGGCCGTGCGGCTCGACGTAGCCGACGGCCACCTCCCGCCCCTCGGCCTTGGCACGCCGCGCGGCTTCCAGCATTGTGAACGTCTTGCCGACGCCGGCCGCGTACCCAAAGAAGACCCGCAGCCTGCCGCGGCGCACCACGCCCTCGTCCGCCTGAACTTGGGCCAGCAGGGCATCGGGATCGGGTCGGGTGGTGTCCATCAAGTCAAATCCGGCTCAGAGGGGAGGACCTCGCTACTATTGTCGTCGCTGGCTCCGCGGTCGGCAAGGCACGCAGTCACCGACACGCAGTCACCGACACACGCAGTCACCGCCCGCCGCTGTTCTACCGGTCCAAGGCGAGGTTCAGGCGAAGGACGTTGACTCTCGGCTCGCCGAGCACACCCCACTGCCTCGGCTCGGTGTGCTGCCGGATCAGCTGGCGGATCGCATCTTGCGGCATGTTCCGCGCCGCTGACACGCGGCGCACCTGGACTTCGGCGGCGGCCGGGCTGATGTGCGGGTCCAAACCGCTGCCGGAAGCAGTGACCAGGTCGACCGGAATCGACTCGAGCTGGGGATCCGCGGCTCGCAGAGCGTCGATCCGCGTCCTGGCGTTCTTGACTAGATCCGGATGCAGTGGCCCCAAGTTTGAGCCGCCGGAAGCCGCCGCATTGTAGGGCAGCGGAGCCGTCGCGGACAGTCGTCCCC
>CAIYOB010001601.1 GCA_903927685.1 uncultured Planctomycetaceae bacterium | reverse complement strand
GCTGGACCCGGACGCCAACGACTACGTGGCTCTGGTCCACGCCGACGGCCCGGCGTGGAGTCACGAGGTGGCGGACGTTTTCACCAGTCCTCCCACCACGACTGCGCCGACCGCCGGCCAGTGGAAACGCGGCCCCCTGGATACCCTGACGCCAAAGGCCGACGCCAACGGCGACACCGTCCGCGGCGACGTGGGCTTGACCACGGACGGGATCGACAACTCGCTGACCTTCTCCTTCGGCACCTACCACGATCCCGCGAACCCCGGCGGTACGATCGACATTCTGTTCACCGTCACCGCGACGGCGGACCCGTTCGCCGACGACCTGTTCCTGACCAACCAGGCTACGAAGAGCCAGCAAGACACGAATAACGAGCCGGTCAGTCAGACGGCGATTGTGCAAGTCAAAATCGGCGAGCCGCTGCTGGAGATGACCAAGGGCGTGGTGGCCACGAACCGGGCCGGCGCCACGTTTTCGCCAGCCAGCGTCGGGCCGGTCGGCTTTACTGCCCCGGGCACGGCCGGCTTCCGCGGCTTGGGCAAGATCAGCAGCCAGGGGCTGGACGCCTCGCCGATCAACAGCAATCTGGACGGCATCGACGCCGGCGACTTGGTGACTTTCGCGATTGTCATCGAGAACGTGGGGAAAGGTGCGCGCGGGGCCTTCGACGTCACCTTGAAGGACACGCTGCCGGAGGGCTTCTCGATGCCGCCGGGCGGTTACAACCTGAGCATCACCGACGGCACCATCGGCCCCGGCAACGCCTACACGGTAACCGATCTGGCGAACGCCGTGCTGGCCACCGACGCGACGATCGGGGCGGCGTTGTTCGGCGCCGGGCTGAGGCTGCAGGACCCCGGCCCGACGCTGGCCAACCCCGATTACAGCAACGGCGGCGGAATCGACGCCTACCACCTCACCAGCGGCCGAAACGTGGCGATCATCACCTACGACCTGGTCGCCGACGTCAGCGTCCAGCCGAACCAGACGATCACCAACATGGCCACGGTCTTCAATTACGCGTCCCTGGAAGGTGGCCCGGACTTTACGGTCGAGTATTTGCCGTACTTCCACGAAGAGGACCTTGAAGACGACGCCCAGGTCACGACCACCGACGTGACGATCGTCAAGCAGCTCAACACCACCAGCGTGGTAAGTTCCCACAACCTGGTCAACCAGGCCGCGATCGGCGAGACGATCACGTACGACGTGGTGCTGACCCTGCCGGAAGGCACGACCAACGCCTGCCACGTGACCGACACGCTGGCTCCGGGCTTGGAGTTCGTGAGCGTGGCCGCCGTGCTCCCGTCCAGCACGGACTTGACCACCAGCGTGTCGCCCGGCGATTTCAGCATTCCGGCCGACTTCACGCCGGACATCGCGGGCGACGGCTCGACCGTGCCTTATACGCTGACCTTCAACCTGGGTAATATCACCAACGCGAACAGGATCAACACGACCCTCGAGACCGTCAGGCTGCGGTACCTGGTCCGGGTGATGAATGTCACCGGCAATCAGGCCGGCGGCACGCGGGTCAACTCGGCGCGCGCCTCCTGGACCTTGCCGGGAGCAACGCCGGTGACCTACCAAACGGAACTGGCCAGCGCCCCGCCGGTGACGATCATCGAGCCGGTGTTGGAAGCACCGAAAACCGTGGTGGTGGGCTCGACCCGGGACGCGGGCGACAGCGTGGTGTACACCATTACGATCCGCCATACGGCTCTCAGCACCACCGATGCGTTCGATGTGACTTTCTCCGATCCCTTGCCGGCCGGGATCGCCAGTCCGGTGATCACCTCCGTGTGGCATTCTGTGGAAGGCGAGATCAAGGATCGGTTCGAGATCCTCGGGGGCGGCGTGGTGCGAACGAAGCTGTCGGAGTCGTTCGATCTGCCGCAGACCGCCACGGTGACCGTGACCATCAGCGGCACGCTCGATACGCTGGTCACTCCGAACCAACTTATCCGCAACACCGCCACCGTGGAGTGGACGTCCCTGGCCGGCGACGATGACAACGAACGCGACGGCTCCGGCGGCGCGGGCACCTTGAACGACTACCGCGCTACCGGCACGGGCGAGTTCAACGTCCGGCAAGTCAACCTGACCAAGGACATCGTCGAGACTTCCGAGCCGCACACGACGTCGAACACCAACGTCGCCGTGGGCGAGATCATCCGCTATCGGCTGGTAACGCAGATTCCCGAGGGAGGTCTGCCGACGTTCCAGATCACGGACCTGCTGCCCGACGGACTGCAGTTCCTGGACGACGGGACCGCCAAGCTGGCGTTGGTCTCCACGTCGGGCAGCGGCATCACGAGCAGCGACGGGCGAATCCTCACGACGACCGCCGGCGCCGGCGTGGCCGGCAACTCGGGGTCCGTCGTCCCAACTTGGCCCATCCCGCCGGACCTGATTACGCCGAACCCGATCCCGCCGGCCACCTTCGGCAGCGGCGAGGATCCGGTGTTCGCGTTGGGCGACCTGACGAATGGGGATGCGGACGGCGACGACGAGTACGTCGTCATCGAATTCAACGCGCGGGTGCTGAATCTGGCCACGGTCAACGGCACGCTTCCGACGCCCACCAGCCTGGCAAATCAGTTCCGCGTGCAATTCGGGACGCAGACCGTGGACTCCGGTTTCATGCCGGCGACGGTCCAGGAACCCGCGATCGTGAACCTCGGCAAGCAAATCCTGCCGCCCTTGCCGCTGGACGCCGGCGATACCGCGACCTACCAGGTGACATATACGAACACGGGCACGACCGCGGCGTTTGATGTGCAAGTGATCGACAACCTGCCGGCGGCAGATCTGGACTTGAACACGACCCCGGGCAGCATCGTCGTGACCTGTCCGCTGTGCACGGGCGTGGACGTGATTCACAACAACTCGGTGGGCAACCGCTTGGAAATTCTCATCGACGTGGTCCCGTCCGGCGCGTCGGTGCAGATCGAGTACGAAGCGACGCTGCGGGCCGACGGCATCACGCCGGGCGAGACGGTAACGAACGTGGCCAATCTCACCTACACCAGCCTGCCCGGCAGCGGCACGCCGCTGGGGGCAGACAACCTGAGCGGCTCGCTCGCCGGCCCGGCGGGTAGCGAGACGGGGGAACGCACGGGGAGCGGGACGCCGAGCCAGAACGACTACAACGGCACGCACTCCGCCAGCTTCACCACGGCCGAGGCGACGGGCGTCAAGTCGATCGTGGAGACATCCGAGGCGGCCACCGTGGCCAACAACATCCTGGCCATCGGCGAGATCGCCCGCTACCGACTGGTCGTGGACGTGCCGGAGGGCACGGCGCCGAATGCCGTGTTGCGCGACCTGCTGCCGCTCGGACTGCAGTTCCTGGACGGCACCGCACGGGTGGCCTTCGTCTCGTCCACGGCCGGCAACATCACCTCAACCCTGATCACGGATCCGGACCCGGGG
>CAIYOB010001600.1 GCA_903927685.1 uncultured Planctomycetaceae bacterium | reverse complement strand
CGGACGGCGGGATCGGCCTGCGGAGCCGCGGCGGCGGCATCCGCTGCGCCGGCGGTCAGCAGGAACACACTTATCCAGACTGGTGACATGTCGTCAGCTCCTGAATTCGGGAAGAACACCGTCATCGTAAAGGGGACGCCGTGCGACCACAACGAGTCCGGCGGGGACAGAACGAAGAAATCCCGGACGACCGCGGTAAACGCACGTCTGAGCCCTGGGACGGTACGCACCGGCAATGACCTAGCCCTCCCCTTGTTTCACCAGGCCTTCCCGGCTATGGTCAGGAATCTGGTTTCCGTTCACGGGTTTTGGGGACTCCGGTACGGCACTGATCCTCAAACATCCGAGGAGAGGCAATGCCAGCCTTCAGCTCACTGCTCTCAATCGCTCTTCTGATCGCCTGCTTCGGGGATGAGCAGCAGGTTGGCCTGACGACCGGGGACGGGCTGTTCGAGGGAAGGACTGCTCGTGAATGGATCGCGCGAGCGAAGGATAAGAACGGTGACATTCGCGCCGACGCCGCCTCGGTCCTGGGACGAATCCCGGGCGAGGCGAACCTCGTCGTTCCCGTTTTAACCGAGTTGCTTGGGGATCGAGACGGCCAGGTCCGGCAGTGCGCCGTGGCGGCCCTGGGGGGCCTCGGGCCCGAAGCCGCGAGTGCTGTTCCTGCACTCACTGCACGGCTGGAGGACACGAGTTTCGACGTTCGCCTATCAGCCATCTACGCCTTGGGACAGGTCGGCCCTGAAGCACAGCCCGCGGTTTCCGCGCTCACCGTTTTGCTGAGAGACAAGAACGAATGGATTCGGCGAGGTGCAGGCAATACCTTGGGTGAGATCGGGCCTGCGGCGAAGAGTTCGGTCCCCGCGCTTATTGCATTACTCAATGACGAAGATGAGGGGACACGGGAGTGCGGGGCCGAAGCATTGGGGAAGATCGGTCCCGACGCGAAAGCCGCCATCCCCAACCTCGCGGAATTACTCCAGGACGACGCTCATGGTGTCCGACTGGCCGCCATCGAATCGCTCGGCAACATCGGCCGCGACGCGAAAGCCACCGTTCCAGCCCTGACGAGGTTGCTCAGGGACGACGCGCACGACGTTCGACTGGCCGCCGTTGAGGCGTTGGGCGGAATCGGCCCCGATGCCAAGACCGCGATCCCTGCCTTGATCGAGGTACTGAAAGAAAACCACCGGTGGGGCCGCAAGCTGGCCGGCAAGGCCCTCGTAAGTATCGGTCCCGAAGCCGTTCCAGCCCTTACCGTCCTTGTCAAGCACGACGACGAGGCCGTTCGGTGGGCGGCCGCAGAAACCCTGAGCGGGATTGGCCCCAACGCCAAGTCCGCCGTCCCTGCCCTCACGGAATTGCTGAGCAGCAGGAGTGGCGTGGATCGAGCTGCTGCCGCCGCCACTGCGCTGGCGGGCATCGGTCCCGATGCCAAGATCGCCGTGCCCTCGCTCATCGAATTGCTCAAGAGCGACAACGAAGTGGCTCGCTGGGCTGCTGCGAAAGCGCTGGGAAACATCGGCTCAGGGGCTGGAGCTGCAGTCCCCGTGCTTGCCGAATTGCTCAAGCACAAGGACAAGCCAGTTCGTTGCTGGGCCGTCCAGGCGTTGGGGAACATTGGCCCCGAATCGCAGACAGCCACGCCGATGATCGTTGAGCTGCTCAAGGATGATGACGAGTCTGTGCGCCAAGCGGCAGCTCAGACACTGGAGAAGATCAGGGCGCCTACGACCGACCAGCGTTGATCTGCGGTCGCGGCGTTCTACGCACAGGCGACGTACTTTGCGTCGGCGCCCGAAAGCTCGATGGTCTTTGGCTGAGTCTGCAAGTCGGGGAGTCTGGAACTCACGGCCGCCAGCCAGCATTCAAGATCGCCCTGGAGTCCGAGCGGTCAGGTGGAAATCCTCCCCGCGTGACGCGGAGCCGCACACGGAGTGAACGGCCTACGATTGCCTCTTCTCCAACTGGGGCGGCTGTTTCGCCGGGAGGGTCAGCTTGGCGGGGAAATTGGGAAAGTACTGTTGGATGGCCTCAGGGTTCAATTTGCCGCCGTCGATGAACGTCCAGGTCTTGCCTTGATCCGACGAGACGCCCAGCAGCCAGGTCCGGACCAAGGCCCGGCCTTGCGGGACGCTCATCTCCAGATCGTACGGCACGATGGCGAACCAGTCGTTGCCGCCCTGAGCCAGTTCGGCACGCGACTGGATGGTCGCGGACAGCACCTGGATTCCCTGCCGGGCCATCTCCTTCTGGCCCGACTTGAGCATGTCCACCAGCCGCTGGCGGCCGCCCATGACCTGGACCAGTTTCGGATTGGTCCAGCCGACGAATCGGTCCAGTTCACCGCCGACCAACGCGTCACAGGCCGCGCGGGCCTGCTCCTTGACCGCCCGCTCGCGATCGGCATCAGCCGCTCGGGCGGCGGAAAGGAACAGAGCCGGCAGCAAAACGATCAACGGCAAGCGGCTGTTTGACATGAGACCCTCCTTGAGCGGATGAACCGCAGGTGACGTCCAGAACTCGAAACAAATCTTAAGCCCGAAACGCGGAATCCGGAATCCGAAACCAATCGGATTTCGGATTTGAGATCTCAGATTTCGGATCTCAGATTTCGGATCCGTCGGCCGCATTCATTCTGCCGATCGCTTTCGGAACGCCCACGAAACAACTTCCCCATTTTCGATTTCGCCTCGCACCCCAACCCTCTCCCCGGCGTACCGGGGCGAGGGAGTTATTTCGTGAGCGTTGCTCGGGCTTGGACCCTCACCCTCCGCATGCCTGCTCGAGCGCTTCGGCCGCGGCGTCGATCTCCTCCGCGGTCGTGAACGGCCCCAGGCTGAACCGCACCGTGCCTCCGCGGGCGGCGGTGCCCAGCGCACGGTGCATCTGCGCGGCGCAGTGCAGGCCGGCACGGACTTGGATCCGGCAGGCACTGTCGAGCATGATCGCCAGTTCCTGCGGATCGTAACCCGCCAGCGCAATGCTCACCACGCCCACGCGATTCGGCAAGTCGTGGGGGCCGTAGATCGTGACACCTGCCAGCGTTGACAACCGGGCGATCAGGCGGCCGGTCAGTTCCTGGTCGTGGCGGCGGATCTCGTCCAAGCCCCGCTGCTGCAGATACGCCACGCCGGCGCCCAAACCGAGGATTCCCGGCACGTTGTGGTTGCCCGATTCGTAGCGATCCGGCAGCGTCGCGGGCTGTTCCTCGCTGTCGCTGTGCGTGCCCGTGCCGCCTTGGCGAGTCGGCGCCAGGTGTTCTTCCACCCCGGGCCGGAAGTACAGAATCCCCGTGCCCAGCGGCCCCAGCAAGCCCTTGTGTCCCGGTGCGGCCAGCAGATCGGCGTGCAACTCGGCAACATCGAGCGGCAGATGCCCCACGGATTGGGCCGCGTCGACCAGGTACAGCAAGCCGTGTTCGCGAGCCACTCGGCCCGTCTCCGCCACGGGCTGCAGGGCGCCGGTGACGTTCGAAGCGTGAACCAAAGCGATCAGACGCGTCTCGCGGCGGATGGCCCGGCGGATCTCGTCCGGGTCGACGCGGCCCGCCGCATCGCAGCCGACCAGCGTGACCTGCACGCCGCGCGTGTCGTGCAGGAAACGCAAGGGACGCAACGTCGAGTTGTGTTCGGCGACGGAACTGATCACATGATCGCCCGGCCGCAGCAAACCATGCAGAGCCAGATTCAGGGAATCGGTGCCGTTGGAAGTGAACACGATCCGGGCTGGATCGTCCGCGTGCAACAGTTGTGCGACGCGGCGCCGGGCATCGCCGACCAGACGCTCGACTTCGTTGGCTTCGCGATAGGCGCTGCGCCCCGCGGGTGCGCCCAGTTCGCGCTGGTAGCGGTCCACGATCGCGTACACCGCCTCCGGCTTGGGCCAGCTGGTTGCCGCGTTATCCAGGTAAATGCGTTTCATCGTTGACGACCGGGGGACGTTGTGGAATCGAATTCCCACCGCTGCGGCTTGGCGCCCGGGCGTGAACTGCACGCCTCGATCCAATCCAGTTCGGCGGGCTGCCGGCTGGCGGGCAGGTAGATTCGCATCACGCCCAGCGGGCCCTGCGCCGGCACCGCGACGGAGACGACTTGCCAATCGTCGGCCGAGACGGCGAATTCCACGGACTGGGCGCCCGTCGGGTCGCCGGCGCCGCCGGGTTGCCACTCGATCTTGCCCGCGCCGCCGCGGCCGGCTCGCAGTCGGAACCGCACGGTGACAGGCCCGCTCAACTGGCCCATGCCATGCCCCAGGAACGCCGAACCCGGCTGGCCCGTGCCGGTCAGCGTCAGGATGCCGTCCCGGACGACCGCTTCGCACTGGCGGGCTTTCCAGCCCTCCAGCGGATCGTCGGACGTCTTCGTCGCCTTGGCTGCTGTGGGCCGGTACGCGGGATTGGGGCGCGGGTACGCGGCTCCGGTATCGGCGAGAAAGCGGTCGAGCAGCGCGTCGAGTTCCCGAACGCGGGCCGCCTGGGCCGCAGCCAGGTTGGTCGTCTCACCCAGGTCGTCGCGCAGGTTGTACAGTTCGTAACGGCTGTCGTCGCCGGGCGGGACGCCGAACCAGCGGATCAGTTTCCAGTCGCCGGATCGCACCCACACGCCGCCGGCGCGGCCAGGGCTGCCGCCGTGCGGAAAGTAGTTGAAGAACGCCGTGCGGCCGAGCGAACCTGTTTGCCGGAGCACGGCCGCGTAGCTCACGCCGTCCCAGTGCTGTTGCTCGGGCCGCGGCAGGTCGAGCAGGTCGAGCAAGGTCGGGTACAGGTCGATGTGGCCGACGACCGCGTCACTGGTCGTGCCGGACGGGATCCGGCCCGGCCAGGACCACATCAGCGGGACGCGCGTGCCGCCTTCGTACAGGGTGCCTTTCCCGTCGCGCAGCGGCGCGTTGTTGGTCGGCGGCCGCACGCCGGCCCATTTCCGCCAATCGAGCAGGAACGGATCGTCGGGCTTGCGTTTCAGCAGCTTGGCGTCGTCGCCCGTGTTGCTGTGCGTATTGCCACCGTTGTCCGAGTTGAAGACCACGATCGTATGCTCGGTCAGCTCGAGGCGATCCAGGGTTTCCAGGACGCGGCCCAAGCACTCGTCGACGCTGCGGAGCATCGAGGCCATGATCGGATTGCCTTGCACGCCACGCGGATCCTGCCGGGCCGCAAAGGCTTCGGTGTACTTCACCTTGTGCCCCCACGGGCCGTGGACGCCGTAGTTCCAAAGATTGAGGAAAAACGGCCGGTCCCGGTTGGCCTCGATAAACTGGACCGCCTCGTCGGCGAGCCGGTCCACGATGTACTCGCCCGGGGGACCGTCCGTGATCGTGCCCACGCGGTTCTGTCCCCGCGGTTCGCCGGCCGGTTGTACGCCATAGGGCGAAAAATAATTCCCGGGAGGACCGGGGTCGGGATGGCAGTGAAACGCCACGTCGAACCCCTGCTGCTCCGGCCAATACGGCGGGGTCAGACCCAGGTGCCACTTGCCGATGTGGGCCGTGCGATAGCCGGCGTCGCGGAGGGCCTCGGCCAGCGTGTACTCCGCGGGCTCCAGGAAGTTCTTGCTGGCCGGAACAAGCAGCGCTTGGGCGGGGCTCGCCGTCTGCGGCAGGAACGAGTAGCCGGGCGGTTGGGGCGGCTGATGGCCCGAAGCGCTGGTGACGCCGTGGCGCGCCGAGTACTTGCCGCTCAGCAAGCTGGCTCGGGTCGGCGAGCACAGCGGCTGGGCGTAGGCGTCCGTGAACCGCATGGCCCGCTGCGCAAACCGGTCGATGTGGGGCGTCTGGTAGTATTTCGAGCCGTACGCGCCGCAGTCCATCCAGCCCATGTCGTCCACCAGGAAGACAATCACGTTGGGGCGAACGGAAGCACGCTCCGCGGCCGCGCCGGCGAGAGGAACGACCAGCAGGATCGCGAGTGCAGACAGGGTTTTGTTCATAAGGGGACTCCGGGGGATGCTTCATCATATCGCACAACGGCTTCGGTTGGCAGTCACGCGGGCGGCGGAATCGGGGCCCGTGGTTGCCGCGCTGCTGGCCGCGTTGTATGGTGAAAGCCGTCTGGACTTCGCGCCCCCTTTCATGCCGGTTGCAATGCCATGAATACAGCAGAAAAGAAAACCTGTCCCTGGGTGGTCGATACGACGGCGGAGACATTCGAACGCGACGTCTTGGAGCGTTCGTTCGAGGTGCCTGTGGTGGTCGACTTTTGGGCCACCTGGTGTGCGCCCTGCCGGGCGTTGGGGCCGTTGCTGGAGAAGCTTGCGGACCAGTACGCGGGCCGATTTGTCGTGGTCAAAGCGGACACGGACCAGCTGCAGGAAGCGGCCCTGCAGTTTCAAGTTCAATCGATCCCTGCCGTGTTCGGGGTCGTCGCCGGTCAGGTCGTCGATTTCTTCGCTGGCGCGTTGCCCGAGCCTCAGCTTCGCGCCTGGCTGGACCGCCTGCTGCAGGGCTCGCGGCTGGTGGAAGCCCAGCGTCTGGAGGGAACGGACCCGCCGCGGGCGGAGCAGGTCTATCGCGAACTCCTCGCCCAGCAGCCCGCGGACGCGAACGCCCAGATCGGCTTGGCGCGCCTGCTGGTGGCGCAACAGCGAAGCGCAGAAGCGGGCGCGCTCATCGAGCAACTCGAGTCGCGGGGATTCCTCGAACCGGAGGCGGAAAAACTGAAGGCTGCGCTGCAGTTGCAGGACAAGGGAAACGTGGATCTGGGATCGCTGCGGCAAGCCAGTGAAGCCGAGCCCGGCAACTTGGCGTTGCGGCTGCAGTTGGCCCAGGCATTGGCAGGCAACGGCGAGTACGAGCAGGCATTCGAGATCTGCCTGGCACTCGTGGAACAAGACCGCCAAGGGGTCGGCGAGCAAGCGCGGCAGGTCATGGTGGACATCTTCCGCGTCCTGCCAGCCGGCTCCGAACTGGTCAGCGATTACCGCCGCCGCTTGGCGATGCTGCTGTACTGAGCGGCTCGCGCCGCCAGCTCTGGTCGCTCAAGCCGACTTGGCGTGCAGTTCCTGCACCAGTGCTTGTCGCACGCTCACGAAAGCACGATGCGATTTGAGGCAATTCTGCCGAAACGGCTCGGGCCATTGGACTCCGCCCAGCCGGAACACTTCGCGCCCCTCGCGGCGAAAGCTCAGATCACCGGCGTTGAACCAGGCTTGACCCGGCAAGACCTCTGTCTCGATCGAGTCGAATCCGTCCAGGTCGATGGCTTGCAGATCGACGCCCGTGATTGGAGTCTGGATGGCCACGCGTCGATTGGTCAGCGTGTAGCGTCTTCCGCTGCCCGGCAACAGCCGCAGGAAGTACAGGACCAGGCCCCAGGGGATGCCCAGCAGGGCGAACAGGTTCCCCAGGCGGACGATGTACAGATTGGGCCAGCGGATGTTGAACAGCCGGCCCAGAAAACGGCCTGAGCCAAAGGAGGCGATGGATGGCCAGACGACCATCACAACGGCTTCGCGTGATTCGGCAGGGACGACACCGGCAATTGCTTGTTTCATGATTGGGTTCCTTGGATAGGTCCTTAGGTTAGCCCAGGATTTGAAAAACTTCCAGTACGGGAAATGCTCGTGGAGCAAGGTTCTGCGAGGGCATCCAAGGTCTTGCCGGGGAGGACGTTGCGACGAGCGGCGTCGGTCCACCGGCGCAGTCCGAATCAGGAAATTCTCGATTTCTCTTCCCCAGCCCCTTGCTGACCTCCGGGCGATTCAGTAAAGTACGCCCGTCGTTGAGCCGAATACAGTTTGGTCCAAACGACAGTGGTTGTGCGAGTGACCTGAGGCGACGAGAAAAAAATTCTTCTAGGAGCCTTGACACTGACAACCGGACGCGTAAGATTACGCGTCTCGCATCGAGGGAAACCTTGCTGCTTTCGATCTTTGAAAATTTGGTAGCGACCTTTCGAGTTTAGCTCGAGAACGTGCTTTACAGGTTAGCAAGAAGCGTCTCGCGACCGAGACGCAAGTAAGATGGTTTCAAGCCATCAGTTAGTCTGCTAAAAGCCGGGAAGGTAACGCAAGTTGCTCGACTGGTTAAGCATAAATTAATTGAAGGGTTTGATCCTGGCTCAGAATGAACGTTGGCGGCGTGGATTAGGCATGCAAGTCGCGCGATAAGTTACCTTCGGGTGACGGAAAGCGGCGAAAGGGAGAGTAACACGCGGGTACCTACCCTCAGGACCGGGATAGCTGCGGGAAACTGCAATTAATACCGGATGATGTCTCCGGACCAAAGGTGTGATTCCGCCGGAGGAGGGGCCCACGTCCTATCAGCTAGTTGGCGAGGTAATAGCTCACCAAGGCGACGACGGGTACGGGGTGTGAGAGCATGCCCCCGCTCACTGGGACTGAGACACTGCCCAGACACCTACGGGTGGCTGCAGTCGAGAATCTTCCGCAATGGGCGAAAGCCTGACGGAGCGACGCCGCGTGCGGGATGAAGGCCTTCGGGTTGTAAACCGCTGTCAGAGGGGAACAAGTTCATGGGGGTTCTCCCCTGTGTTTGAGTGATCCTCAGAGGAAGCGCAGGCTAAGTCCGTGCCAGCAGCCGCGGTAACACGGACTGCGCGAACGTTATTCGGAATCACTGGGCTTAAAGAGTTCGTAGGCGGCACGTTAAGTCGGGTGTGAAATCCCTCGGCTCAACCGAGGAATTGCGCCCGAAACTGGCGTGCTTGAGTAAGATAGAGGTGAGCGGAACTGATGGTGGAGCGGTGAAATGCGTTGATATCATCAGGAACACCGGTGGCGAAAGCGGCTCACTGGGTCTTTACTGACGCTGAGGAACGAAAGCTAGGGGAGCGAACGGGATTAGATACCCCGGTAGTCCTAGCCGTAAACGATGG
>CAIYOB010001599.1 GCA_903927685.1 uncultured Planctomycetaceae bacterium | reverse complement strand
GGCTTGCCCGTGGCCGTGTTCAGCGGCCGGAAGCCGACCCCCGTGATATCCCCCAGACGAACGCCGTCGAACCAGGCGGTGCCGTTGGCCTGGTACAGGCCGAGCGGGATCCGCAGTCGAACCGTTCGTGGCGGCGGCGTGAAATCGTAGGTGAACGCCTGCCAGTCGGTCGTGCCGCGGGCGACCGCAAAGTCGCGGAACTCGACGAGTCCCCCCGCGGCGTCGTGTTGATACACGGCCATATAGGCCATCCCCTGGCCGGTGACCTCGCGTGTCCGCATCCAGCCGGTGATCCGATACGTCCGCCCCGACTCGCACGGCAACTCGGCCCAGAACACATCGCCCGGCGGTGAGCCCGGCGGGGCCGAAACTTCGGCGCAGCGAGTGCCGTCGTGGGCGTCTTCCGCCACCAGGCGGCACCGCTCGCCGCTCCGCCGCCAGGCGCCGTCCAGCGCCGACCCGCCCACCGGCGGATCGCTGTCTTCAAAGCCGCCGTCGGGCAGCCGCGAACGGCCGCGCTGCAGGGCTTCGTCCAGTTGCCGCTGGACCACTTGCTGTTCGTCCACCCAGCGGCCGTCGACCTGGCGAACCAGCTGGTTGAAGGCATAGCCACCCACCGACAAGAAGCTGCCGCCCTGCCGCAGGAATTCGACGGTCGCCAGGCGCGCCGCGGCCGGAAAGGTCGGTCCGGTCGGCAGGACGAGCAAGTCGAAACGCGACGGGTTGAAGACCGTGGGGTCGGCCAGTTCATCGGCCGCCAGCAGGTGGGTTTCCAGCCCGGCGCCTTGCAGGATCGCCGCGATCATTTCCGGCGACGCCGGCGCGCCCCCGGCCGGCAGATCGGGCTGCTGCAGAATGGCTGCCACACCGGGGCGTGGCGGGCGACCGCCGGGCTCCGCGACCTCGTCCAGCCGTTTGGCCTCGTCGCCTGGCACGAGCGTCCAGTTGTCGAAGCGGGCTTCGCCCTCGGCCTGAAACAGCCCGCACCGCAGCGAGACATAGTCCGCCTCGGGATGGACGCGAAAGGTAGTGCTCCGCCGCTGCCAGCCCTCGGTGCCGACCAGCTGGACGAAATCGTGACTGGCCACCAGCCGGCCGGTATCGTCGGTCTGATAGACGGCGGCAAACGCATAGCCGGGCTGGCCGGCGTGAGCCTTCACGCCGGCGACGCGGACATCAACGCCGGCGGTCAAGACCAGTTCGCGTCGCGCGACCAGCACCTCCTGGGCCGCGCTGCCCTGGCCGGCGATTCGCAGGCACTGGCCCGGATTCCCGCCCGCCGCCCAGGCTCCCCCAGCGAAACTCCAAGCCGTCGACGACTCGCAACCGCCGTTGCGAACCAGTGATCCCGGCCGCTGCTCAGCGGCCGCCAGAGCGATCAGGCCATAGGCCAGCGGGGCCCAAAGTGTCGCGGTTGTCATGGGGCTGGACCTCGCCAAAGTCAAATCCGAGATTCTCCAGGGGCGTGTGTCCGTTCTCGCCCCGAGCGCCGCCTTTACGCTGTTCGAGTGACCTCGTGCGGCAGGCAGCCTTGGCGGGCGGCCAGGGCGGCGGTGGTCCCGGCGGCTTCGCCCAACGCCACGGCGTTGCCGGTGACGCGGTAGCTGGAGTGGGCCAGGAAGTCGCCACTGATGCACCGGCCGGCCAGCAGCAGTCCGTCGACGTCGCGGGCAATCAAGGCCCTCAGGGGAATATCGTAGGGCTTCGTGGACTGCTTGGTTCCCTGGCCCTCGATCCCGGTCGAATGCTGCTGATTCGTCGAGTGCACGTCGATGCCGAACGTTACTCGGCAGACCGCGTCGTCGTGCCTGACGCCGTTGAGCATGTCGTCGAGAGAGACCGTATAGCGGCCGTGGATGCGGCGGCCTTCGCGGACGCCGATCTGCGCCGCCGTGGCGACGATCTTGACGTTCTTCCACGGCTCGCCCAGCGACCGCAGGGCTTCGATCAGCTGGTGCAATTCGGCGCGGGCTCGCAACGTGGCATCGGTGACTTCCTGCGCATGGATCCCGCGGCAGCCGTATTCGTGATTGATCATCCAAGCGTACAGGTCTTGGTGGATCTTGAAGATCGTCGGCCCTCCGTAGCTCGGTTCGACCCCGGCCCGTCTGAATTCCGCCAGCAAGGACTCTTTGGGCGCGCCCGAGGCACGCCCCGTGCGCTGATAGAACTCGGCGGTGGCCTGCGGGTCGATGCCGGTGACCAGCATCAGCAAGCTGAACGGCTGGGTCTCGCCGGCGCGCTCCGGACCGGCGGCTCCCAGCCCCTCGGCGGGGCGACCGAAATCAAAGCCGCAGCCGGCCAGCGCCGCCAGATCGCCGTCGCCGGTGCAGTCGACCAGCGCCCGCGCGGCAAACGCCTCGCGGCCCGACTTGGACTCCGTGATGCAGTGCGTCAGTCGGCGGCCGTCCTTCACGGCGGCCACGACGCGCGTGTGCAGCCGCACTTTGACGCCGGCCTCCTGGCACATCTGCTCCAGGACCAACTTCATCTGCTCGACGTCGTAGGGCAGGGAACCTTGGCGGTTCCACGGGGCTTCGCCGAACAGGGCCGCCCGGGCATCCAGCCGTTCGACGATCTGCCGCATCAGGCCGCCCTTGTTGCCGGCGTCGATGATCCAGGACAGCAGGCCGGTCGTCCAGATCCCGCCCAACTGCCCGTGGCTCTCGATCAGCCGTACGCTGGCCCCGGATCGAGCGGCTGCCAAGGCGGCCGCCACGCCGGCCGGCCCGGCGCCGCAGACGACGACATCCGCCGTCTCGACAACGGGGACCTCTCGGGCAGGTTCGACCACGCGCTCCGCCGCCGCGGGCGGTTGCTCCCCGGCGTCACTCCGCGCCGTCAGACCGAGTCCTGCGGCGGCTGCCGCGCCGACCTGGAGAAAACCCCGCCGTGCCATTCGCTGTGTCATGTCGTTGTGCTCCGTGGGTGCTGTTCCGGGCATTGTACTCGAAAGCTTGCAGGCGCCGGTAGCCCCGCCTATACTGCGCTCGATGGCCGATTTCAGTCTGCACACCTCCAGGAGCCCCGCCATGCGTCGAATCGTCCTGTCCCTGCTCGTCCTGCCCTGCCTGTTTTCCCCGGTCTTGGCCGCTCATGACGACGCGGTCGCGCTGCCCGGCCTGACGGCCGAAGAAGCGGCCGAGGGCTTTGTGCCCTTGTTCGACGGCAAGTCGCTGGCCGGCTGGGTTGGCTTGAATGGCGACACCAGCAGCTACTACGTCCAGGATGGGATGCTGATCTGCAAGGATACCGGGAAGGTGCACCTGTTCACCGAGCAGGAGTACGCCAACTTTGTCCTGCGGCTGCAGATCAAGTTGGATCCGGGCGGCAACAACGGCCTGGGCATCCGCACGCAGATTACCCCCGAGCCGCACATCTACGGCATGGAGCTGCAGATCCTGGAGGATGACTACTACGCCGACGGCGATCCGATCAAGCTGAAGGACTATCAGCATCACGGCAGCATCTACGGCGTCGTCCCGGCCAAGACGGGCCACTTGAAGCCGGCCGGCCAGTGGAACGACCAGGAAGTCATCTGCGACGGCCGGCACGTCAAGGTGACCCTGAACGGCACCGTGATTGTCGATGCCGACTTGGACCAGGTCCAGCCGATCGACGGTCAAGAGCACCCGGGCCTGAAGTACGAGAAAGGCCGCATCGGCCTGCACGCCCACGGCAACTACGGCGCCGAGGTGTTCTTCCGCAACCTGCGGATCAAGGAACTGAAACGTTAGAGCCCGAGCCGAGAGGTTTACGCTCATGCAGATTCCTGTCCTGATTGAACCCATACCGCGGGACCGATTTCGCGCGACTAGCGGCGATCCGCTGAGGCTGGAGACCGAAGGCGGGAGCCGTGATGAAGCCGTTCGGAAGATCCGAGATCTTCTGGAGCGACGGATTGCGGCTGGCGCCGAACTCGTCGAGATTGACGTCACTTCTTCGGAGCACCCACTAGCCGGTTTCGCGGGGATGTTGAGGGACGAGCCATTGCTGGACGCGTGGCGGGAAGCGCGCGCGGAGT
>CAIYOB010001598.1 GCA_903927685.1 uncultured Planctomycetaceae bacterium | reverse complement strand
TGAATGGCGTAACGACTGGAGCACTGTCTCAAGGACCGACTCGGTGAAATTGGAATTGTGGTGAAGATACCACATACCCGCGGCAAGACGGAAAGACCCCGTGAACCTTTACTGTAGGCTGATATTGGGCTGAGGTATGTCTTGTGTAGGATAGGTGGGAGGCTGCGAAGCGGGAGCGCCAGCTCTCGCGGAGCCAACGTTGAAATACCACCCTGGGGATGCTTTAGTTCTAACCTTGTTCCGTGAATCCGGACAAGGGACAGTTTCAGTTGGGCAGTTTGACTGGGGCGGTCTCCTCCAAAAGAGTAACGGAGGAGTGCAAAGGTGCACTCAGCCTGGTTGGCAATCAGGCTTAGAGCGTAAAGGTAGAAGTGCGCTTAACTGCGAGACTTATCAGTCGAGCAGATGCGAAAGCAGGCCTTAGTGATCCTGTGGTTCCGAATGGAAGGGCCATAGCTCATCAGATAAAAGGTACTCCGGGGATAACAGGCTTATCGCGTCCGAGCGTCCACAGCGGCGACGCGGTTTGGCACCTCGATGTCGGCTCATCACATCCTGGGGGTGAAGAAGCTCCCAAGGGTTTGGCTGTTCGCCAATGAAAGTGGTACGTGAGCTGGGTTCAGACCGTCGTGAGACAGGTCGGTCCCTATCTACCGTGGGCGTACGAAACTTGCGGGGATTCTTCTTTAGTACGAGAGGATTTAGAAGGACGTAGCTCTGGTGTCCCAGCTGTCACGCTAGTGGCACGGCTGGATAGCTAACTATGGAACGGATAAACGCTGAAAGCATCTAAGCGTGAAGCCTTCCCCAAGATGAGGTTTCGTAAGTGCGATAGCACGAAAGTCCCCTCGTAGACTACGAGGTTGATAGGCCGGATGTGTAAGCGCGGTAACGCGTTCAGCTAACCGGTACTAATGGACGAAAGCTTGACCACTAATATTCAGCGCTCTTGAAGAGCCATCGACGCTACAACAGATTGTTGGCGTACGCGGTCTTACCGCCGCGTACGTCCTTTCCCGGTGACCAGATCGCAGTGGAAACACCTGTTCCCATCCCGAACACAGCAGTTAAGCACTGCGAGCCGATGATAGTGCCAAAAGCGTGAAAGTAGGTCTCGCCGGGATTATTAAAAAACAAAAGCTCCTGCACGAAAGTGCGGGAGCTTTTTTTGTTTCTTGGGAGGCCGAAGACCAGATCCACGACTTCGTTTAACGGCAAGCCGGAGGCGCCGGCGGACCGAGCACGCCGCCGGCGCCTGCCGGCTTGGCGTCAAACGAGTTGGCACGCCTGCCCGGACACCGGCGTCTGCCGGCCTTCCGCTAAACGAGAGGGCACGCATGCTGACGCGGGGAACCACTCCCCGCTACAGCCGCACATCGACGCTGGCGCGGTGCGCGGTCAAGCCTTCCTTATCGGCCAATTGCCGCACGTCGGACGCGACCTTGCGCAGGCCCTCCGGCGTGTACGCGATCACGCTGTGGGCCCGCAGGAAATCGTTGGCCGACAATCCGGAGGCCCACCGAGCGGTCCCGCCGGTCGGCAAAACGTGCGAGGGACCGGCCACATAGTCGCCCACGGCCACGGGGGTGTAGTTGCCGAGAAACGTGGCGCCCGCATGGTGGATCTTCTGCAATAACTGCTCGGCGTTATCCGTGGCGATGTGCAGATGCTCCGGAGCGATCGAGTCGGTAATCTCACAGGCTTCATCTGCGTCGCGAACCAGAATCAGGGCGGCAAACGCCTCGAGACTGTGGACGGTCACTTCGCATCGCGCCAACCGCGCGACTTGCTGCTGAAGTTCCGCCGCGGTGGCGTCCAGTGTCCGCTGGCTCCAGGTAATCAGGATACTGGCCCCCGGCGCGTGCTCGGCTTGGGCCAGCAAATCGGCGGCGGTGAAGTCGGGACGCGTGGAATCGTCGGCGATCACGACCACTTCGCTGGGGCCAGCGATCGAATCGATGTCGACTTCCCCGAACACGTGTTTCTTGGCCAACGCCACAAACAAGTTCCCCGGGCCGACAATCTTGTCGACCGGACTCAAACCGGGCAGACCGTAGGCGAGTGACGCGACCGCCTGGGCCCCGCCGATTCGGTAGACTTCACGGACGCCGAGTTCCCAGCACGTGGCCAGCACGTCGGGATTGTTCGCGCCAAACGCCGTCGGCGGGGCCACGACGGCAATCTCCTGCACGCCGGCGGCTTGAGCCGGAACCGCGGTCATCAGGACGGTGGACGGGTAGGCCGCCGCTCCACCGGGCACGCACACGCCAACTCGCCGCAAGGGCACATACCGCTGGCGCAATCGCACCCCATCCGACCGCTGGACTTCCGCATCGCGGTGCAGGATGGCTCGCTGGAACTCCAGCACGTTGTCCCGAATGCGGCGGATCGAGGCCAGGAATTCGGGATCTGCCTGGCGGTGAGCCGCCGCGATCTCCGCTTCACTTACCCGGATCGTCTCGGCGGACAAGCGGGCCCCGTCCAGTTGTTCGCCGTACCGCAAGACGGCAGCCAAGCCCTCCCGCCGCACGTCGGCACAGATCTTCTCGACGACCTGCTGGGGACTGAGCGGACTGCCGAACACTTCGATCGTCCGCTGTCGTCCGCGTTCACTGACCACATCGCCCCGCGGGCTCAGCTTTTCGCGCAGGGCGTCGAGCGCCTGGCACACGTTGTCCTGGCGGGTGTCAATTCGCTGGATGTTCAAGGGTTGCAGGTTGTTCATGGCCGGTATTCTGTCCTGTTTGGCCTTGGCCGAAAAGGCCCGTTCGGGCGGGATGGCAAGGGAAGCCTTCCCCGGCCGCTACCGCGTCCGCCCCTCCCGCTTACGGGAGGGTGAAGAAGATGGATCAGGTCACCGTTTGAGCCACGGCGACGGGGTCGCCAACCTCGGCCCGGAGTTCGACGGCGGCGCTGCCGTTGACCACCGCGATCTCCAGGCGTCCGTGGGAGCCGATCAGCGCGACCAGCGTCCCCGGGGGACACTGGCCGTATGCGGCGACGACTCCTTTGATGGTGCGGCCGCCGCACTGGACCCAGGCCGAATTCGCGAGTCCGACCGCCTCGAGGACGTCTTGAGAGATATTCGTGATCAAGTTACCAAAGGAATCGATCGCCAAGATTTCCCCGCCGACGCGCTGCTTTTCGACCGCGACTCGCGGCCACGGCAGTTGCGTCATGCGGTCGCAGGGCTGCCCCAGATCTTCCAGCAGTGTTCCCAGGCTCAGGTGGGCGGCGACCGGGGCCATGATATCCCGGCCGTGAAAGGTCGCCGAGACCGTCGGCAGCCAGTACTCAGCTCGCGTCAGGGCGACCATCCGGGCCGCGGGAACGGCGCTGCTCACGCGGGACAGCAGACCGTTGTCGGGAGCGATGTAGTATCGCCCGCCGATCTCCGCCGCCAGAATACGGCGTTCCGTGCCGACGCCGGGATCGACGACGGCGACATGGATCGAGCCGGCGGGGAAGCGCGGTGTCACGTCCTCCAGGACGAGGGCACCCTGGCGAATGTCTTGGGGCGCGATGGCATGGGAGATGTCGACCAGGGCGGCCTGCGGCTGAATGGCCAGGATGACTCCCTTGATTTCGGCTACGTAAGGACTTCCGACTCCGAAGTCGGTGGTCAGCGTGATCAGCGAACGAGACATTGCGGTTGCTCCTTAGTGCT
The DNA here is from genome assembly GCA_903927685.1 of uncultured Planctomycetaceae bacterium. Next base: position 1,423 of record CAIYOB010001598.1, on the reverse strand, counting down.
TGTCGGCTGCGACACTGGATATTATGATGGTCTCGGCGGTGCGGTTCCATCCGTACCGCTTGACCTGACCTCAATCCGCTGGTGCGGCAGTTTCCTTCTGTATGGTCCTCGCCCCGCCGCTTTGCGGGCTTCGGCGTTGTCGGCCCTCGATGTTGTGACTTGCCCGAAGCCGGCCGCTGACCTTTGTTCGCCCAGCGATTAGGAGTTTGCCGTAGCCATGCCCAAGCGTCCCGACGATGACCTGTTTGCCGCCACGACGATGTCCTTCGGCGACCACCTGGAGGAATTGCGGGTCTCGCTATTCAAAGCGGTGCTCGGCTTGATTTTGGGCTTCTTTGTCGGTTTAGCATTTGCCAACTGGGTCGTTGCCTACATTCAGACGCCCCTGAAGCAGGCGTTGGAAGACCACTACATCAGCAAGGCGATTGGCGATTTGCAGAGGGATTATGGCCAGGAGTTGCCGCGCGACGTGCACCGGTTCGTCGAGGAGAACCGATTGGTCTTTGAGAAGGTGTATGTCGAAGCCGCCGAGTGGCAGCGGGTTGCCAAGTTATCCGCCTCGGCGGGCGTGAAGGACGTTCCAGCCGGGGAGGCAGGTGCCGCGAAGAGCCCCGTCCCGCCGAGCCTGGGAGGCGAAGCAGGCACCGAGCCGTCAATTGTCCTCGGCGCGAATCTGCCGATGCCGACGGCACCGCTGGTTGCCACCCGTGTCTGGCGTCCGATTCAGACCGTGGTCAAAGCCCTGAACGCGCAGGAAGCGTTCATGATCTGGATGAAGGCGGGCTTTGTCGTCGGCTTGGTGCTATCCAGTCCCTACGTTTTCCTTCAGATTTGGAATTTCGTGGCGGCAGGGCTGTATCCCCACGAGAAACGCTACGTCCACATCTACTTGCCGTTCAGCTTGCTGCTGTTCCTGGCCGGTGCGTCAACCGCGTTTTTCCTGGCTTTCAAGTACGTGTTGAACTTCCTGTTCGGATTCAACGCGGCGATGCAGATCGATCCGGATCCTCGGATCAGCGAGTGGCTGGGATTCGTCCTCCTGTTGCCGCTCGCCTTCGGCGTGGCGTTTCAGTTGCCGCTCGTCATGCTGTTTCTCCATCGCGTCGGCATTTTCACGGTCGAGGTCTATCTGAGCAAATGGCGGCTGGCCGTGCTGATCATCTTCGTGGCGGCCATGGTGATCACGCCGACGGCCGACCCGATCACGATGCTGCTGATGGCGCTGCCGATGACCGGGCTGTATTTCCTGGGCATCGCCATGTGCCGCTGGATGCCGCGGAATAAGAGCCCATTTTCGGAGGGATACGAACCGTAGCAACGCTCACGAAATAACTTCCCCATTTCGGCTCAGTTCGTTTAACGCCGAGCCGGCAGGCGACGGCGGATCAGCCGGAGGCGGCCACCCAGGCCGTCGCCTGCCGGC
>CAIYOB010001597.1 GCA_903927685.1 uncultured Planctomycetaceae bacterium | reverse complement strand
CGTTCGAGTTCCAAAACACACCACGGCGGTTCGATTTTCCGCCGGAGGATGGCCCGCTGTTGAGCCGGTTGGCCCAGTTATCCGCGGCCTGCTGGGAATTGTTCGGGGTGCGCGGATACACGCGGGTGGACTACCGCGTCGATGCAGCGGGTCAACCGTGGATCCTCGAGGTGAACACCAATCCATGCCTGTCGCCGGATGCTGGATTCGCGGCCGCCCTGCAGCAGGCTCGAATCGCATTCCCCGAGGCCGTGGCAAGGATCCTGGCCGACGCGCGGGCAGCGGCCGGGATTTCCCCGTGAGATGACTCGATGCCCCAGCTTGATACGGATGTCCGACTGTCCCCCACCCCGATATTTCCCAGTGCAGGCAAACTGACCGCAGGACTTGTGCCTACGTCGAAATTGGAGCCACGAGCCCCGGCCCAAGCAACAACAACTTGGCCGAAATCCGCTGTAGTTCTAGCCCCGTCATTTTCTTGACAGCTTGGCAGTAGGCGTGTAATTGGGGTGTGTAGAATCTCACTTTCTCCGTCAGAACACGCCGGTCATCGTCGGCAATCGAATCGGTCTTGAAGTCGAGAATGTCGGCGGCAATGGGCTGGTTTCCGTCGCAGATGGTTACCAAGCGGTCGATGCTACCCACGATCAAGCGATCTCCATCGCGCACAGCGAAGGGGCGTTCGGTCTCGACCCTTAGGGTAGCGCCAGCGAAGTTCCTGTAGGCGGCGCGGTGGAGGCAGGCGGCGATGTTGGGCTGCGCCAGCATCACGCGAAATTCGGTCAGCCAACGGTCGACATCGTCGGGCATCAAAGCGAAATCGCGCAGAGCAACGGCGACCTCCCGAAGACGATCGTCGCTTGGTGAGCCGTCATCGAGCCACGCGATCTGTTCGAACCACGCGTGAATGACCGTCCCACGAGCCTCTGCCGTCCTGCGGTCAGTGTCGTTAGCGCCCGACGAAGCGATTAGCCGGACTCGCGAGCCGCCTTCCAGGCCGGACGGGCTCAGGCGACCAAGCCCACGCCAACGCCGCTCGGCCGGCGCGGCCAGCTTCACTTCCAGCGGCGCGAGTGACTCGGCTTTCAGGGCAACCTCGGCAACGGAGGATGTCCGCTCGACGCCGGGACTGGTGAACCACTCGCGGTCACCCGTTTCATAGGCAATCTGTTCGGGGGTGAGGCGGCTACCGACCGTCAGCGCGGCTCGCAGCAATCCACCGAACGTTCTGTGCAGTGACTTTTCGCCGTCGGGCGAGGGGGCAACAATCATGTGCAACGCATGAACCGCGCGCGTCACTGCGACGTACAACAGGCTTAGTGATTCTGCCACGTCCTGGCCTTCCGCTTCGCGGAACAGTTTTTGCCATTCCTCGGGCAGTAGTTGTTGTACATCTTTGTTGCAGTGGCGGCAGACACGATTGACCGGCGCGGTAGCCGATGGCCGTCCGACGACTAAGTCGTCGCGCTGACCGATCAACTTGGCTTCCAAATCCGCCAGCACAACGATATCAAACTCAAGCCCTTTCGCCTGGTGCACGGTCATCACTCGCACTTCGGCGGAAATTGGGTCACGCACCTTGGTAGAAGCGACGTACGTGGCAAAGTCGCGCGGGCGCGACGTCGCTCCGCCATCATAACGATACGCCAAGCCGATCAACTTCTCCAATCGCCGCAATTCTCGGCGATTGCAGGCCGGAGCGAGTTGTCGGGCCAGCCCGTAGATCGTACGACCGTAGCCGTTGTCTGCGAGCTGACGCCGGATTAGGCGGGCCAAGTGGCCTGCGACAGCATCACCCTGTTTGCTCGCGAACCGCACCGCAGCCTGCAAGCCATCGTCGGATACACCGGAGGTGGCAGAAGTTTCATCCGCCGGACCGAAAAGGTCGAGCGTCGTGGCCAGCGGCGATGTTGCGACATGGAAGCGTGCGACGAAGTCGCCAGGATGGTCAGCCAGCTGCACTAAGGACAGGATCAGCCGCACGGCTGCGGAATCGTCCAGCGAGCAGCCACCTTCTTCGCTGGCTTCGATGCCCCGTTCCCGCAATTCATAGATCAACTGCCGCACCGCCTCGTTGCGTCGCACCAGCACGCCAATTTCGAAACCGGGGGCCTTTCTCGTCCACTCTGCAACCCGTTCCGCAACGAACCTCAGTGTGATGTCCGCTTGTGAGTCCGTTTCATCATCCTTGGCCGTGCGGGCGGCCTGCAGGCAGACGTACCCATTGAGGCATTGCTTCGGGCTTGCCGCTTGATGTTGGTGGAATTGCTCTTGCCACCTGACAATCGCCTTAACCAGATCGCTGCGAGGGTCCCCAAGGCGGTGAACATTACGGAAGATCTTGTTCACCGCATGGATGACGTGCGGAGACGATCGCCAACTCGTGTCAAGCGACCGCTGGTGGACGCCTGCCACCTCGCTCGTGACCGCGTCAAAGAGTTCCGCCACACCGCCACGCCAACGGTAGATCGCCTGTTTGGTATCGCCGACGCAGAAAAATGACTGGTTCGATGCTGCCTCGGCGATCCGTTCGGCGAACGGCCGGATGACCGACCATTGAGTGAGCGACGTGTCCTGGAATTCGTCCAGCAGCAAATGATTCACGTGCGCATCAAGCCGGAAAGCTAGGCGGCCGATGTCGTCTCCCCCTCCCGCAAAGCGTCGAGCGAGCTGCAAGGAGATGTCTTCAAAACGCAGCGTGCGAGTCCTTCGTTTCAGTCGCTGATACTGCAGGTGGAACTTGTCGAGCAGTTGGTACGTCGCTTCCGTCCGGTTGGCCAGCTGATTCAGCAATACCGCTCTGGCGTGATCGATTAGCGGGCGATAGGCAGCGGCGACATTCGCGTCAATCGGTGTGCCGTAATAGCTGTCCTTGGAACCGGCGACCGCCTTGGCGAGGCCATTCTCGACGAACGACTTCCAATCTCTTGCCTCGGCCGCCGCAAGGTCCTTGTCGTGAGCGGTTGCCCACCGCCTGTCTTGAGCCAGCGGGACGGCACGCAAGGCTTCTATCGCCTCCGCGAGCTGTACCTCCGGCAACTCCGCCATCCGCGGCACGGCATACCAAGCGTCGCGGACAGTTTCGCGATAGACCTCATACAGCTTCTTGATCTTGCCGCGGACTTCATGGTCAAGGCTGCGGGTCGTATCGCCGGCCGTCAGCGCGTGGACCAGCGTCAACAAGTTGGCGGGATCTTCGTTGTCAAGCACCGAGTCGATGGCCTGCGCCTGCAGTGCGGCGTCTTCGTGCTCTTCCACGATTCGCCAGCCGGGTGGCAAACCGGTTTCCAGCGCAAAGCTGCCAGCCAACTGAGCGAAAAAACTGTCCAGCGTGCTGATACGGAGCCGGTGCAACCGGCGCGCAGTTCCAGCCAGCATGGTCAGGCATTCGCTGCGGGTCAGCGATTGATCACCCAACGCGTTCTGCAATTCGGCGAGTTTCTGTTCGTCGGTGGCGGCCTGCGCCAGACGCAGCAGAATGCGTCCCAAGATTTCGCCGGCTGCCTTACGCGTGAACGTCGACGCCAGGATTTCGTCGGGCGGCTGGCCCGTTCGCAGTAGACGCAGATAACGATTCGTCAACTCGTACGTCTTTCCCGTACCCGCCGACGCGCGGATCAATTCGTGTCTTTCCGACTGAGTACTCATGTTCATTTCCTCCTCCCGAAAACGCCGTCCATGCAAATGGGTGCAAAGTCTTTGCTGTATTTTGGTGGCGGGTCCTTCGGCGGCCAAAACCTCTCCTGGCGGATTCCTCGTACGACGTCGCAGGCCACTCGGTCTGCGTCGGTCAAATCGGCTTCAGTCCATTCGGCGATCGACTCGCCCACGTCGGCCGTGTCCTTTGGCAGTAGGATGTAGCCGAGGCGGACGGCTCCGTCGATTCCCACAGCGCGAGCCAAATGGCGATACAGTGGCAACTGTAAATCAATCCACTCGCCGTTCTTGCGATGCGATTTCTCCGGTGACTCGCCGCCGTCGGATGTCTTATAGTCCAATATCTCACGCTGGCCGGTTCTTTCGTTCACGTCGATGCGGTCGATGCGGCCAGTCAACAGCATCAGTTCGCCGTCCACGTCCAACTCGCCGGGGAGATCCGAAAACGACAGCTCGACGTGTTCGATTCGCCAGCCCTGCGCGGCCCGGCCGGCTTGCCAGCGAGCCAGCGCCTGTAGTCGCAGTCGTAACTGCTCTGTCTGGACCAGGATGGCCGCGCCGGGATGCCCGCCGAAACGTCCCCGGACCGATTCGTTCAGTCGATGATTCAACTCGCGCTCGATCGTGTCGGCATCGGTCGAATCTCGCGCGTCGCTACGGCCGAATCCTTCCAGTACCGCGTGAGCCAGGTTGCCAAAACCCAGCCCGTCCAGTTCCTTTGCCTGATCGTCCGTGCGTCTCAGCCTCAGAATATGGTCCAGATAGAACCGATAGGGACACGCCAAGTACTTCCTGAACGATGTGACGCTCATCGACCTGATCGGTTCAGGCAGCGGCCGTGGCCGTGGCACCTCGAAGGCGAATTCGCAGCGTGAACTGACGAGTCCACCCGCCAACGGCGACTGCACGGGGCGTATTGACGCATCGGCGAAGAACCGTAATGCCCTTTGGGCCACGAGTTCCGGTGATGCGGCGAACAGCAAACGGCTCGGCGCCAGTGGGTAGTCGTCTTGATCCTGCCTCGCGACAAGAAACGTGGTGTCGCGCCACGGCGCAAGCAGCGTGGCTACCGCGTAGGCATCCCGCGCGTACCGCTGCGCATTGTCGTCTAACCCCAAAGCGGTTCGCAAACTGCCAGGCAGGAACATATCGGCGTTGACGCTCGATGGAACGAGGCCTTCGTTGAAGCTAGTGACGATCAGCGCAGGGGCATCGTCCAAGGGCAGTTCCAGCCATCCCACCAACTCGATCGCCGCCTTGTCCGCAGTTGGCGCGATCGATTCAGCGCTCACTTGGGCCAGCACCACTTGAATCGCCTCGTCGCCGCTCACTTGAGGCAGCAGGGCATCAGGTATGCCCGCCAATCGGTCGAGGGCGGATTGGATCGCGTCACACGCCTTCCATGCCCGCCGATCCGAGTCGTTTTCCAGATCGAAGTCGCGGCCGCTGTACACCTCGAACAGGACTTGGCGAATCTGTGACAGCCAACGTTCCATCGCCTGTGGCCCTCCCCTCAGCCGACGGGTCAACCGCGTGATTCGCTCGTACGCATCACGCAGCCTCCGGCCGCCTTGATGGCCTTCGATCCAGGCGCCGTCGATTCGGCGCGGCAAGCATTGGTTGTAGTACTCGTCCAACTCCTCGATCCAGCCGGGTTGCACGCCGGTGTGCATCAGCCACGATTCGACGTCGGGATGGCGGATCAGTCGGGCAAACTCGGCGAACTGGCCACTGCCGGCAAACGCGGCCAGATCAGCGAGCATCCGATAGACACCGGTCTGAGATAGCGGCTGGCCTGGACCATAACGATTTGGCAGTCTGCACTCATCGAGCTGGCGGACCAGCTGAGACACGATTCGTTCATCGGGCAAACCGACCGTGATCTCTTCAGCCCGAAACCGTCCGCCCAACCGGGCAATACGTCGTGCGACCTGCTCGGCTTGATCAACGGGATTGCCGGCCTCCAGCAGCGATCCATCTGGGATCGGCAGTTCCACATCCTGCCACGCCGCGGCAAGCAGGCCGCCGTGCGAATCGAACCGTTCGGCCCAATCGTCCGGCGCGAACACCAGCGCCGTGACCTGATCGGCCACCTGATCCAGCATCTGCCGCTGCGTCCGATTCAGGTCGGCGGCAGCGACCAGCACGATCGGCCGGTCGGTGCAGCATTCACGATGTTCGATCGCAAAGAGCCGCGCGGTTTGGCGGTCCCAGAGGCCCAAACCGTCAAGCGTATCAAGGTAGCCGCACTGGATTTCGGCCAGCGCCTGCCAGCGATCGGCTTCAGCAAAACCGGCCAGCGAACTCCCGCGTTTCAGGACATCCGAAAAGCGTAATCCGTCGCTTGCCAGCTCGCGATGCAAGGTCTGCAGTAACCGCCCCAAATCGAGCCATCGTCCGACATCGCGGTCGTCCGGCCGATCGGCTAGGAATGCCGTCAGTCTCGCGCGGTCGAACTTGCGCAGCGCATCGGCCCACGCCAGTTGTTGCGTAAGCTCATCGGCAAACGGTCTCTTGGCCCGGTAGAGCAATTCAGGAAGTTGTCCCACGGTCGCGATCTGCGGCGGCGTAAGCATCCGCCCCGTGGCTTCGGCCCGATCGACCAGGATTTCCAGCAGCCGCCGACCCGCTCGCGCACCTGGCACGGCAACAAGCACACGGCGAAGGTCGGCCAGCGAAGCGCGACCGAACCGCTCCATCAAGTACTCCGCGGCGGCCACCAGCGCCGGTTGATCAAATCCGAGAAATTCTCGCGTGATTCCCATTCTTCTCCTCGCGGTAGAAAGCAGCCCGAATCCGTCAGTTTGGCTCGTGTGTCTCGGCAGAGAGGATCTCCCGCAGCCTCGGCGGGCGGAAGGCAACGGCCTTCGTCCCCTTTCCCAAATTCCCGGCCTTGGCCACCGTCTTGGTCATATTCGACCGGTGGACCTCCTCGAAAATGGCGTTGGCGGGCAAGCCGGCCGCAACGGCATCGCCGAGCAGCACGTACAGGCGGTCGCCCCACGCGTCCGCCGCGGCGACAAGATCGCCGGCCGCATGGGCCTCGACCCACTCGGCCAATTCTTCCAAGTCCAGGCACAACCGCGACAAGAGGTCGCTGCCGTCGCCGGCCATGTCTCGGTAGCGGGTCAGTAGCCCCCGGATCGCGACCGCCATCTCGGTCGCGGATTCAGCTTGGCACGCCAACAACGCCGGTGAGTCGATCACCGGCGCTCCGATTTGGCGGTGGAACTTGCGGACTTCGTTCAGGGCAGCATCCATACGATCCTCCGAATTGCTTCTGGGGGTCAGTTTTGACTCGGGAACCACCGGGACCACGGCACCCCGCCGTTGGTGCAGGATTGCCCGAACCGGTCACCTCGCCGGATGTCGTGCATGCCGAGGCAGGCCCCCGGCGCCGGCAGGGCGTGATATGAAATCAGCATGAGCCAGGACTCGACCCCGTTGTCGTACACGTAGG
>CAIYOB010001596.1 GCA_903927685.1 uncultured Planctomycetaceae bacterium | reverse complement strand
GGCATCGGACTGGGGCTGGTGTCTGTGATCGGCTATACCGTCCTGCAGCTGGGCAAAGTGCCGTTCCTCCTGCTCTGGCAAGTGCCGGTAGCGTCCCTGGTGGCGGTGCTGTGCATCTCCATCCTGGCCGCCGTGCTCGGCATCTGGCGCATCACGCGTCTGGAACCGGCGATCGTATTCCGTTAAGCGTCCTTGGGAAGGAAGGCGTCGCGCCATGCAACTCACTCCGCTCCCCACCCCCCCGGCTGCCGTGCGCGTGGCCGGCGTGGACAAAGCGTTTGGGGACGGTCCGTCCCGCACGCCGGTGCTGCGGGGCGCGGCCCTGGACGCCAACCGCGGCGAGATGCTCCTGTTGGTCGGCCCTTCCGGGTGCGGCAAGACCACGCTGCTGAGCATTATTGCCGGCACGCTGCATGCGGACGCGGGCGAAGTCGAAGTTCTCGGCCAGCGGATCGACCGGTTGCGGGCCGGGCAAGTCACGCGATTCCGCGCCCGGAATCTGGGCTTCATCTTCCAGCAGTTCAATCTCATCCCCACCCTCACCATCGCCGAAAACGTGTCGGTGCCCTTGCTGATTCAGGGCCTGCGCCCGGCCAAGGCGGAACGGCGGGCCCGCGAACTGCTCGGCCGCGTGGGCCTGGGCGACAAGGTGCACCTCCGCCCCGCCAAGCTGTCCGGCGGCCAGCAGCAGCGCGTGGCGATCGCCCGCGCCCTGGTGCATGACCCGCCGCTGGTCATCTGCGACGAGCCGACCTCGTCGCTGGACAGCGAAAACGGCCGCCAGGTGATGGACATCCTGCGTTCGATTGCCCGCGACCCGAACCGTTGCGTGCTCATCGTCACGCACGACAACCGCACCTACCACTACGCCGACCGCATGGCGGAGATGGAGGACGGGGCGATCCGCCGCGTGCTGGCGTCACCCGCGGAAATCGCGGCCGCGCACTCGCCGCAGGACGGGCTCGGAGTCACGAACTTGACCGCTCATCGCTGAGGGACAGCACCCATGATCGTCCTCCGGAAGATCTCGTTCTACATCGCCCTGCTGGGCCTCGGGGCGGCCGTGGCCATGGTCCTTCGCCTCCGCGCCAACGAGCCCGTACTGCCCCCGCCCGTCGCCCCGCCCGTCAAGCCCGTCACGCGTGCGATCGCCGCCTCGGGCCTGGTCGAGGCGCGGCGGGAGAACACCAATCTCGGCGTTCCCGTGCCGGGCCTGGTCAGCGAAGTGCTCGTCAAGGTCTGGGACCGCGTCGAAGCCGGCCAGCCGGTGCTGAAACTGGATGCTCGCGACCTCCGCGCCACGCTCCTGACTCAGGAGGCCAACGTCGCCGTAGCCGAAGCCACTCTGCGCCGCGTCGAGGACCAATGCAAACGCTTGCGCAAACTCGCCGCGAGCCCCGCCCGGGCCGTCAGCGAGGAGGAAGTCGAGACACGGGCGAACGACGTAGCGATTGCCCAGGCGCAGGTGGCGGCGGCCCGCGCTGCCGTGGCCCAGACGCATGCCCTGCTGGAACGACTGGTGGTCACGTCGCCCATCGCCGGCACGATCCTGCAGGTCAACGTGCGGGCCGGCGAATACGTCTCGCCCACCGCCGCGCGGGCCCCCGTGGTGCTCGGCCACATTGACGAAGTCCAGGTCCGCGCCGATGTGGACGAACAGCTCGCTCCACGGGTCACGGCCGGCCAGAGGGCCGTCGGGTACATCAAGGGCGATACAACGCACCCGATTGAATTGGAGTTCGTACGGATCGAGCCCTACGTCATCCCCAAAGTCTCGCTCACCGGCAGCAGCGTCGAACGCGTGGACACCCGCGTTCTGCAACTCATCTACGCCTTTCGAAACACGCCCGAACGCCCGGTCTATGTCGGCCAGCAGATGGATGTGTATCTGCAGGAACAATAGGACTCCTGCCCAACTGGGGATTCCCAAACGGCGGTCACGGTCTTACCTCGTGGCTTTCGCGACGGTCCGACGCATCGCGCAGCAGGCAGAGTACCGATTTTTTTCACGCGCCGCGCAAGATGACCTTTGGGACCGGGTACATCGGAGTGCAAGGGGACAAGAGGACACAACGCAAGGCCGACCGACGCTGGTTGGCAGCCCTTGTCCAAAAGCGTTTCCCACACAGGAGTTAGTGCAATGAAGACTCTGCTGCTCTCGCTGGCGACGGTGTTGGTGCTTTCGGTCAATTCCACGGCTTCCGCTTGGGTTGTTCACGCGGGTCCGGTGACGATGGCAGGGCGGCCCGCAGTGGTGCGGCGGCCGGTTCCGGTCGTCCGGCCTGTGAGCCCGGTCGTGCATCCGGCTTTGGTGCACCAGCGGCGGGCCTTGGCCGCTGAGGCGATCCAGGACCGCCGCGAGATCGCACGGGACCTGATCCAGGACCGCCGTGCGTTCGCCCTGGAAGTCATCCAGGACCAGCGGCAGGCTGCCTTGGAGGCGATCCTGAACGCCCAGTGAGGGATCAGAGACGGGCGGCCGGAGGGAAACCCACCCTCCCCGGCCGCTACCGCGTCCGACCCTCCCGCACGCGGGAGGGTGTAGTTAAGCCGTGGCCACGGCACACGAAGTTCCCGTCCATCGGCCTACGGCTTGCGCTGCCGCGCGTTGACAGTGGATAGCCGATTCGCTAGGTTTGGCCGACGTAGCAACGTCGTCAGTGCGGCGGCAGACGAGCGTCAGCGCTGCACCAGGGGATTCCAGTCAATGCGAGGAGATCGGTATGGACTTGAGCGTCGACAGCGGGACGTATATCCGGATCAGTGCCGTCATGTTCTTGGAGTACGCCGTCTGGGGCGCCTGGGCGCCGGTGCTGGCCGCCCGTTTGCTGGGGCCGCTGAAGATGACCGGCAAGCAAACAGGCTGGATCTACGGTACGCTGCCGATCGCCTGCATCGTCTCGCCGCTGGTGTCCGGGCTGTTGGCCGACAAGTACATGAACACGGAATGGGTGCTGGCGATCGCGCATGCGATCGGCGCCGTCCTGCTGTTCGCCGCGGCTCGGCAGCAGACGTTCAAGGGCTTATTCCTGACCATGCTGCTGTACTCGTTGTGCTACGGTGCGACGCTGCCGCTGGCCAACGCGGTCCTGTTTGCCCACGTCAGCGATCTCAATACGCAGGGACTGGTCTTCATTTGGGCGCCGGTCGCCTGGGCCTTGGTCGGCTATTTCCTGACGGCCTGGCGAACGCTGCGCGGGGGCGAAGGCGACGGCAGCGACTGCCTCAAGTTGGCCGGCGTGCTGTCGGTGCTGATGGCAGTGGCCAGCTATCTGGCTCCCGCGACGCCGCCCACAGGCGCGACGGAGATCCCGATCATCAAGGCGCTCGGGATGCTCTCCCAGCCCGACTTCCTGGTCTTCATCCTCGTGTCGATGGTCATCGGCGGCCTGATGCAATTCTACTTCCTCGGTTCCGCCCGGTTCATGACGGACATGGGCATCCCGGGCAAGAACGTCCCGGCCACGATGGGGATCGCCCAGGCGGCCCAGGCGGTCGCCACGTTTTTCTGCCTGGGTTTGATGGTCGAGACAGTGGGCTTCAAGTGGGCCCTGACGATCGGCGCCGGCTTCTGGCTGCTGATGTACCTGGTGTACGTTGGCACGCAACCGCGGTGGTTGATCGTCGTTTCGCAAGGGTTCCACGGCTTGGCGTATGTCTTCTTCATGATCGTCGGCCAGATTTTCGCGGGCAAGGTCGGCCCGCACATCCCGGCCTCGATGCAGGCCCTGATCTTCGCCGCCACCTCGGGCGTCGGGCTGTTCCTGGGCACCCAGTTGGCCGGGATTGTGATGGACCGGTTCAGCGTGGACGGCCAGTTCCAGTGGCGGAAGATCTGGACCGTGCCGCTGTTGATCATGGCCGTCGGCACGCTGGTGCTGGCGACAGTCTTTCAAGCCAAGCTGCCGCCACCGGAAGCCGCTGCCGCGGCCGAACCGGCGGCGGCCGCAGTTAACGTGTCGGCGAGCTGAACATGAGTTCTCCCGCTTCCCAGACCGGCGATCCGTCGCCGCAGATTCGCCGCACGTGGCGACCGCTGCTGGCGACGGATCCGCGGCGCCGCTTCCGGCGATATTTTCGCCGAGTCGCGGTGGGACTGCTGGCCCTCGGGCTGGTGGCCGGGTTGTGGTACGTCCTGTTCCCGCCGTTGCTGCACCCGCGCACGCACGTCGTGGTGCTGACGGGGGCCGAGTATCTGTCGCCGGTGGTCCCGACGCTGGAATTCGCCGCCAACGATGTGGCCGGATTCGAGACTCTGCGACCGGCGCTGTACGGGGAGGGCGGCGAACCTCCGCCGCTGGTCGTGCCGGCGCTGGCTCGACCCGAAGCCCTCTCGGCCTGGGGCGTCGCGTGCCGGCGACTGGCCGTCGGCCAGGGCGACTCGTTATTGGTCTACGCCGCCGCGCATGGCGTCTGCGGCGACGGCCAGCCGCAGTTGTTGTGCGGCAGCTATGATCCCGCCCAACCGACGGCCGCAGCCTGCTCGGTCCGCGAGTTGCTGCACCCGCTGGCGGCCAGCGGTGGAGCGGTCAAGTTGCTGATGCTGGATGCCAGCCGGCTGGGAGTGGACCCACTCGCCGGGTCCGTGGTCAACGAGTTTCCCCGGCTGCTGCAGCGCGAGGTCCTGGCCACCGGCGACCCGCGATTGTGGGTGCTGAGCGCAGCTGCTCCGCTTCAGCGTTCGCAAGTCTCGACCGCCTGGCAGCGTTCGGTGTTTGGATACCTGGTCACTGCCGGGCTGAGCGGCGCCGCAGACGCCAACGCGGACCAGACGGTCGACTTGGCAGAACTGCACCGCTTTGTGTCCGCCAATGCGGACGCCTGGGTTCGTGAGCACAGCGACGGCCAGTCCCGGCAGACCCCGGTCTTGCTGAACGGGGCCGGGCTCCTGGCCGAACGCGACCCGCCGGTGCTGATCTCGACCAGCGCCTTGCCGAAACCGGACGCGGCGCTGAACGCCAGCCAGTTGCGCGAACTCAATCGCCTCCAACCGTTCGTCCGGATCCAGCCAGCCGTGTCGCCGGACAGCCTGATCCGTCCGTCCGCGCCGCTGACCCAGCCGAGTTCACTGCTGCCGTCTTCGCTCAGTCGGCATGTGTCCGTCGCGCCGGCGCCGGTCCCGACCGCATCGACCATCGGGCAAGCCGTCGCGGGAGCCGCGGGCGGTTCCCCGTCGGGTGATGCGGTGAAGGAGTCGCCGGTTACCGGTTCCCAGCCGGCAGCGAAGCCTGCGGCGAGCGACGTGCAGCCCGCGGAGGCCGGCGAGGCCAAGACCGAAGGCGGGCCGCCCGGTTCGCCGTCGCCGCCTGAATCGCCACCCGAATCGCCGCCGCTGCTGGTCGAAGCCTGGCAGCTGCGCGACGCCCTGGAAGATCGCCGCTTGACCTCCGCCCGGCCGGTGGACTTTGCCCCGGACTTGTGGCGCGAGTTCCAATCACAATTGTTGAGCTACGAGCGGCAGGTTCGAGGCGGTCGGCCAGACGACGACGGCGCGATCGCGGCCGCACTGCGGAAGACGATCCTGCCGCTGGCCCAGTGGCTTCCCGCGACGCCTGCGGCAGCCTCTGGCGAACCGCGAGTCGCCGCCGGCATCGCCCTGCGAATTGCCCAGCGCCGGCCTCCGCCGGGACTGGCCGTCCAGCAGCCACGCTCGTTGGCGCTGGCCGAGTTGGCCGTGGGACATGATCCTGCGGCGTTGCCCGAGGCGCTGCGCAAACCGGTGCAGCAGTTCGATGAACAGGTAGAGCAGGGCCAGCGCGAGGCATTTGACAAGTGGCTGGGGGAGCTGCCGCCGGAGTTGGACCAGTTTGTCGAGTTCCGCCTGGCCCGGCGCCTGGGCGGCTTGTCCGGTATCGCCTGGGAGACGATCCAACAGACGCTGCGAGTCCGCCGGTTGGCCGAGCGGCTCGCGGCTGGCCGCGCGGACGGCTCTGCCTGGATCGGGCCTGCGGTCCAGCGCGGCGACCGCCTGCTGCTGGCCGCCGAGCGGGGGCTGCAGGACCAGATCGGTGCGGACTTCGAGTCCCGAGCGCGGCAGGCTCTGCGGCAGGCGGAGGAATTGTACCGGGCGGGTGCAGCGAATGCGGCTCTGGTCCAGGCCGCAACGCAGTTCAGCAACGAAGTGGCGACGCGAGCGTTCTTCTACGTCGAGTTCTGCTGCCAGACCGCCCTGGTCCGGGACG
>CAIYOB010001595.1 GCA_903927685.1 uncultured Planctomycetaceae bacterium | reverse complement strand
TGTCCCTCTCGCTGGCGCTTCGGGTTACGGTGCGCGGCACTCGGACCGGCGCTGCCCCGCAGTCGCCTTGTCCCGTTGGTCAAGACGCCTGAACCGTGTACAATGCTTCGCTTTACGTCCAAGAGTCTCTACAGATACCACGCTCATGCCACGCTACAATCCCGCACTGATCGAACCGAAATGGCAGAAATACTGGGACCGGAACCGCACCTTTCAGGCCCCTGACCTTCCCGCGGGGCAGAAAGCCTACGTGTTGGATATGTTCCCCTACCCCAGCGGGGACGGCTTGCACGTGGGCCATCCCGAAGGCTATACGGCCACGGACATTGTGTGCCGCTTCGAGCGGATGCGGGGCAAGTCGGTGTTGCATCCGATGGGTTTCGACGCCTTTGGCCTGCCCGCCGAAGAGCACGCCATCAAGACGAACACGCCGCCGCGCGAGTCGACCGAACGCAATATCTCGACGTTCCGCCGCCAGCTGAAGATGCTCGGGTTCAGCTACGACTGGGACCGCGAACTGGCGACGACCGACGTCGACTACTTCCGCTGGACGCAGTGGATCTTCCTGGTGCTGTTCGACACCTGGTTCGATCCGCAGCAGCAGAAGGGGCGGCCCATCGCCGAACTGCCGATCCCGGCGGAGGTGGCTCAGCAGGGCGAGGACGCGGTCCGGCAGTATCAGGACGACCATCGGCTGGCCTTCCAGGCGGACGCCCTGGTCAATTGGTGTCCCGCCTTGGGCACCGTGCTGGCGAACGAGGAAGTCAAGGACGGCAAGAGCGAGCGGGGCGGCCATCCGGTCCAGCGGATTCCGTTGCGGCAGTGGATGCTGCGGATCACGGCCTATGCGGATCGCCTGGAAAAGGACCTGGAGGCGCTGCAGTGGTCGGAGAGCATCAAGCAGATGCAGCGCGACTGGATCGGCCGCAGCGTCGGCGCCGAAGTGGATTTCTACATCGGCTCGCGCACGGAGTACGCGGCTTGGAAGGCGGCCCGCGGACAGTCGGGCTATCCTCGCAAGCCGGGCGACGAGGTGCTGCGGATCTATACCACGCGCCCCGATACGCTGTTCGGTGCGACGTACATGGTCATCGCCCCCGAGCATCCGTTTGTCCAGCGGCTGACGACGCCGGAGCAAAAGGCGGCGGTCGAGACCTACTGTGCGCGAGCGGCGGCCCGCAGCGACCGCGACCGGCAAGAGGACAAGGAGAAGACGGGCGTGTTCAGCGGCTCGTACGCCGTCAACCCCGTCAACGACCAGGAAGTCCCGATCTGGATTGCCGATTACGTGCTGATCAGTTACGGCACCGGAGCCATCATGGCAGTGCCGGCCCATGACACCCGCGACTTTGAGTTTGCTCAGCGGTTCGAGATCCCCGTCATCGCGGTGGTCGATCCGGGCGACGCGGCGGGCGTCGACCGGGCGGCGGTGCTCGCCGGTCGCCAGTGCAGTACCGAGGACGGGACGGCGGTGAACTCGGGGGCCTACAACGGCTTGACGACGGCGGCGTTCAAGCAGCAGATCAGCGCCGATCTCGCGGCCCGGGGCTTGGGCCGCGAGGCGGTCAACTGCAAGTTGCGGGATTGGCTGTTCAGCCGGCAGCGGTTCTGGGGCGAACCGTTCCCGATCCTGCATGAACTGGACGACCAGGGCCGGCCGACGGGGCGGTTGCGGGCCGTGCCAACGGAAGACCTGCCGGTGGACTTGCCGCCACTGGATGACTTCAAGCCGCACGGCCGGCCGGAGCCGCCGCTGGCCAAAGCCCCGGAGGATTGGCTGTATGTGGAGCTTGACGGCCGCCGCTATCGCCGCGAGACGAACACCATGCCCCAGTGGGCCGGGTCTTGCTGGTACTATCTGCGGTTCATCGACCCGCTGAACGACCAGGCCCTGGTGGATCCAGCCAAAGAACGGGCCTGGATGCCCGTCGACTTGTACGTCGGCGGCGCCGAGCATGCCGTGCTGCACCTGCTGTACGCCCGCTTCTGGCACAAGGTGTTGTTCGACCGCGGGCACGTGACCACGGTCGAGCCGTTCCAGCGGCTGGTCAACCAGGGCATGATCCTCGGAGAGATGGAGTTCACGGCGTATCGCCGCCCGGACGGCACGGCCGTCAGTTCCAATCGCCTGGCGCGCGACGCCGAGGGCTTCCTGGTCGAGCAGGATTCCGGCCAGCGGGTGATTGAGATGAAAGTCGAGGCCGAGGCGGCGGAGAAGCAGGGCGAGAACTTTGTGCTCAAGTCGGATCCGGCGATTCGGATCGAGAGCCGCGCGTACAAGATGTCTAAGAGTCGCGGCAATGTGGTCAACCCGGACCAGATTGTGAAAGATTATGGCGCCGATGCGTTGCGGTTGTACGAGATGTTCATGGGGCCGCTGGAGGCCACCAAGCCGTGGAGCATGGCCGGCGTCAGCGGCGTGCGGAACTTTCTGGACCGCGTCTGGCGGATGATCGTGGACGATCGCAGCGAGACGCTGGCCTTGAGTCCCGCCGTACAGGACGTCGAGCCCGACGACGAGCAGAATCGCATGCTGCACCGCACGATCATGGCGGTGACCGAAGACACCGCGCGGATGGATTTCAACACGGCGATTGCCCGCATGATGGAGTTCACGAACTTCTTCACGCGGTTGCCGGCGCGTCCTCGGTCGGCGATGGAGCGGCTGGTCCTGTTGCTGGCGCCGTACGCGCCGCACATCGCCGAGGAGTTGTGGGAAATCCTGGGGCACGAACAGACGCTGGCCTACGAGCCGTGGCCGACGTACGACGAGGCGTTGACGAAAGAGGACACGATCGAGATCCCCGTCCAGGTCAAAGGCAAGTTGCGGGGCCGGATCCGCGTGCCGGCCCAGGCGACCGCGGAGCAGATGGAGTCGGCCGCCCGGACGGATCCGCGAGTCGCCGAGTGGATCGAGGGCAAGGAAATCGTCAAGGTGGTGGTGGTGCCAGGCCGGATGGTGAATTTCGTGGTCAAGTAGAGTGGCCGATCGACCGTAGATTCCCGCCTAATCTCTCACCTAATCTTTCACTTAATCTCTCTTGCGGCGAAGATTACCTGAAAGATTAGGACACAACGGGCTGTGACACGATGTGTCAACTGGCCCTTGGTCAGCGGAGTGGTTGCATGCAGCGGCGGCAGCGAGAACCGATCGAGGATGGCTTGGCTCTGGGATTGTATGCCCAGTCGAGCGACGCCAACCGCCTCCGCGCGCCGGCTTGGCTGCTGTCCGCACTGCTGCACGGCGCCATTCTGGTCCTGTGCGCCCTGATCACGCCCATGCCGGCTGGCGGGATTACTGTCGAACCTCCACGCACGGGTGGAATCGTCTTGGTCGACCAGGCGGACGGCGAGGTGGAGTACTTTGACGAACAGGACCAGCAATCGTCCGCGGCGTCGGCGTCCGCCGCGACGACCGCAGCCACGGCCGACACCGCGCCAGCGGCTGCCGAGTTGCTGCCCGCAGCGACCGATTCGCCGGTCAACGCGTCGGCGATGTTGCCCGCAGCCGATGCGTTGGCCGGATTGGGCGTGGGCGCCGATGTTGCAGCCGCGCTGCCGGCCGCAGGCGACTTGACAACCGGCGTCGGCGCCGACAAGCGGCTGGGCAAGGGCACCCAGACGTACGTCTTCGGCGCCAAGGGCGAGGGCAGCGTATTCCTGTACGTGTTCGACCGTTCCGACAGCATGAACGGCTTTGAGGGCCGGCCGCTGGCGGCCTCGAAGGCCGAGTTGATCAAGAGCCTGCAGTCGCTGCAGGCAATCCACCAGTTTCAGATCATCTTCTACAACTCGCAAGTCACCGCGTTCACTCCGTCGCCTTCCCAACCGCCGCAGTTGATGTTCGCCACGGAGCAGAACAAGGCGTTGGCCGCTCAGTTCGTCCGCAATGTCCCGGCCGCTAACGGGACGAAGCACATGGAACCGCTGCGGCTGGCACTGCGGCTGGCGCCGGACGTCATCTTTTTCCTGACCGACGCCGGCGAGCCGCAGTTGAGCGCGGCGGACCTCGAGTCCCTGCGGCGGCTGAACGCCGGGACGGTGATTAACGCCATCGAATTCGGCGTGGGCCCGGACCCGGGCGGCTACGACTTCTTGGCTCAGTTAGCGAGGGAGAACGATGGCCAGCACGTGTACGTCGACGTCACGCGTCTGCCGGGGCGATAGTGCGCCGTCCCGGCGGAGTGCTGGGGTGGCTGGGGTCGAGTGCAGCGAGCCCCCAGTGGCAGTAACTGGGGGCTCGCCACTCGTACCTCGTGGCTCGACCCCAGGCACCCGACACCCAGGGGCAGACACTGGGGGCTCGCCACTCGTGCCTCGTGGCTCGACCCCAGGCACCCGAGTCTCAAGCTCGGTGACGGGGACCGGGGCTGCCGCCCGCGTGGCGATGTTGCTGTGGAGCGCGATTTCCGTGGGCCCTCTGGCCGCCGCCGACACGGTCACTTATCGGACGGGCGCGGAACGCTCGTCCCGAGTTGCGTCCGCGACGGGGACGATTGTCGAATATGCCGGCGGGCGACTGACGCTCCGCAGCGACGCGGGGGTGCCACAGCTCATTCCCGCCGAGCGGATTGCCGAGATCCAGAGTGACTGGACGCCCGCCGAGACGACGGGCGACCAGCTGGTCCGGGAGGGAAGTCTGGCCGAGGCGGTCCAGAGCTATCAGCAGGCGTTGCGGGACGAGAAGCGAGTCTGGGGCCAGCGGCAGATCGTCGCCAAACTGATCGGCTGTTATGGGCCCCTCGAACAATTTGATCTGGCTGGCGAGGCGTTCCTGCGGTTGCTGCGCAGCGATTCGCAGACCCATTACTTCCGCCTCATTCCCCTGGCCTGGATGCCCCACTCGCCCACCGCGGGTTTGCAGCAGCGAGCCGCCGCCTGGCTGGCCAATACCCAGGATTCTGTGTCCCTGCTGTTGGGGGCCAGCTGGCTGCTGTCGGTTGCACCGCAGGCGGCGGCCGAGCAGTCCCTGCAACGTCTGCTGACCGACCGCGACCCGCGTGTGGCCATGCTGGCCCAGGCCCAGCTGTGGCGAACGCGTCTGGCCACGGCGACGCCGGACGAGATCGCGGGTTGGGAAGGCTGGTTGATGCGTTTGCCTGGCGACTTGCGAGCCGGCCCGTATTACCTGATCGGCCAGGCTTGGTCGGCCAAGGGCAGTGCGGACAAGGCGGCGTTGGCCTTCCTGCGGGCCCCGATCCTGTATGGAACGGATCGCCGCTTGGCGGCCGCGGCCCTCTTGTCGGCGGGACGCGAATTGGAAAGAATCGGGCAGGTGCAGGAAGCGGCGACCTTGTACGGCGAGGTGGTCCGGGACTACGCCGCGGCCCCTGCAGCCATCGAAGCTCGCGGACGCCTGGAAGAAATGACCAGTTCCCCGCCATAGCCGGCTCGTCGAGCGGGCTGCCTGCGGGGCTGGTGGAGTGCTTCGGATTTTCACGACATGGCCCGCTTCACCGGAAAGGACGGACGTTTGTTCCCACAAAAACACTGGCTGCTGGGGGCGGTCGTTGCGGCTGGCTTCTGCTTAACGGTCTCGGCCGCACTGGCCGCGGAACCGGAGCCGGCGGCCGCGGCGGCGGGTACGGAGACCGCCAGCGAGCACGGGCCGCAGGGCCTGTTCAGCATCATCTTCTCCGGCGGCCCCATCGGCGTGTCGATTATGCTGCTGTTGCTGGCGTTGTCCTTGACCGCGGCCTACTTGGGCTTCGAGCATCTGCTGACCATCCGCCGCAGCGAACTGATGCCCGAGGATCTTGCCGACCAGGTGCGCGAGTTGCTGCTGGCAGGACGAGTCGTCGAAGCGGACCAGGCGTGCCGCCACCAGCCCTGTCTGCTGGCGTTCGTGCTGCTGAACGGGTTGGCTGAACTGGATACGGGCTGGCCGTCCGTCGAGAAGGCGATGGAGGATGCGTTGGCCGAGCAATCGGCGCGGCTGTTCCGGCGCGTCGAGTACTTGTCGGTCATCGGCAACATCGCTCCGATGGTCGGCTTGCTGGGGACGGTCGTGGGCCTGATCATGGCCTTTTATCAAGTTGCATCGACGCAGGGGGCTGCGGGCGCCGGCGAAATGGCCAGCGGGATCTATCACGCGTTGGTCAGCACGGTGGCCGGTCTGCTGATCGCCATCCCGGCCCTGGGTGTGTTCGCAATTTTCCGCAATCGCATCGACCAGCTGGTGGCCGAGGCGGCATACCTGGCTCAGCATGCGATGGCCCCGCTGAAACGTCGGCGGCTGCGCGTCCAAGCCGCGCCGACCGCCCCGCCGGCGCCGCCGCCGGTGGAAGGAGCGCGCTGATGCGTCTTCCCCAGCATGGACGCGGGCGGTCGTCGGACGTCAATATGACGCCGATGATCGACGTGGTGTTCCAGCTGATCATCTTCTTCCTGGTGTCCAGCCATCTGGCGAAGCAGGAGGCTCAGCTGCCGTTGCCCTTGCCGCTGGCGGCCAGCGGAGCCATGGAGGGCCACGAAACCAATCCGCGCGTGACCATCAACGTCTTGGCCGATGGGCAACTGTCGCTGGCCGGCAAGCATCTGGCGGCCGGGGAACTGTCCCATCGTCTGCGGACGAAACTGGCGGAAGCCGGGCCGGATTTGGAAGTGCGGATCCGCAGCGACCGTCACGTCGCGTACCAGCGCGTCGAACCCATCCTCCTGGCGTGCGCTCAAGCGGGGATCTGGAACGTGGCTTTTGCCGTCTATCGCCCCGAGGACGTCCGCTGATGCGTGCCCCGTCGAGCTACACCCGACAACGCTCGGGCCTGGATGTCCCAATGACGCCTCTGATCGACGTCGTCTTCCAGTTGCTCGTCTTCTTCCTGGTAACCGCCAGCTTTCATGCCGCCGAGCACCTGTTGCCCAGCAGTGTTTCGGTCCCGCAGCCCCGCGGCGCCGGCAGTCCGACGGAATCGCCGCTACCGGAAGAGGATTTCGACCGTGTCGTGATCCGCATCCTCTGGAACGACGGCCGCCCGGCATGGCAGGTCAACGGCCAGTCGCTGGACGGCCTGCCGCAAGTCCGCGAATTGCTGGCCGCCGTCGCCCGGGTCAAGTCGGATGCTCCGGTCGTCCTGCACCCCGACCCAGCCGTACCCCTGGGGCACGTAATCGACGTCTACGACGTCACACGCCTGGCCGGTTTTCCTCGAATCCAGTTTGCGGCGTCCCGAGCCGAAGGCATGAAGTGAGCAGCGTCTGCGGCTTCCGCTCGTGGCCGACGCGGGGGAGACTCCCCGCATCCGTCGCGACGCAACTACCGGCATCGCGAACTCACGAGGTGGCCTCGCCGCCGCTGCGTTCGCCTTGTGCCTTCCACCGCTGGACACAGCCGCTGAGCCACGCCTGTCGAGCGGGGGCAACTGGCGGATCGGGAGCGGCGTCGTAGTCCACGGCGCCGCGCGCATAGGGCCCGCCGTCGTAGGCCTGCTGGAACGCGTACTGCAAGTCCAGGGGAACTTCCGCGTCGGCGATCCGCAAGGGCACGGAAATGCACGGCAGGCTGTCCTCGAGCCGGATCGAAAACACCTCGAAATCGAAATCAGCGCCCCGTTGCCAGGCCCGATTGACCGCGACCAGATAGTCCGGTTGCGGATCGAGTCCGGCGACGAAGTCCGCCAATCGCCCGCCCCCGACGAGCGGCTCGCCGGCGCGCAGCAGATCCAATTCGATCAGGGAGGTGTCACTGGCCAGCAGTTCCTGTTGCTCGGCCTCGTAAGCTCGCCGGTCCGGACCACGGCGTTTGTTGGCCGGACTGACGATCTCGATCAGGGTTACTTACCCAGGCAGTACAACGCCCGGTCGCTGCGCAACAGCAGGCGTCCGTCCGCGACGGCCGGCGAGCCGTTGAAAACGCTGGTGTCGGACGCGATCTTGTTGTGCGCCAACAGCTTGAACTCGGGCCCGGCCGCGAGCACGAACACGCCCGCGTCACGGCTGACGTAATACAGCTTGCCGTCGGCGACCAGCGGCGACGCATAGATCTTCCCCGCGCGAGGCTCGAGGCGTTCCTCGTACGCATCCTTGCCCGTCTTGGCATCCACACAGTAGATGGCCCCTCGGCTGTCGTGCGCCCAGTACACATGGCCCTCGTGGACCACGGGCGAAGGCACATTCGTCCCTTTCTTGATCTCCCACAGCTTGTGCGTGGCGGTGACGTCGCCGCGTCCGCCGGCGCGAACCGCAATCGCCGTGGCGCGCCGCCCGCCGAGCACATAAGCGACGTCGCCCTCGGCAACCACGCTCGGGCAAACATAATCATCGACCCCTTGGCAGGACCAGAGCGGCTTGCCGCTGGCGGGATCGAACCCCAGGATCTTGCCTTTGACTTGGGCGACCAATTCCCAGCCGGCTGCAGTCTTGACCAGCGCCGGCGTGCTCCAGGACTCGTCCATGCCCGCTTGCCGCCAAACCTCCCGGCCCGTCTTCTTGTCCAAAGCGATCAGGGACCCGCTTTCGACGCTGGCGTTGATGATGACCAATTCTTCGTACAGCACGGGCGAATTCGCCGAGCCCCATTCGTGCGTCTTCGTGCCGCACGAGGTCAACCACAGTTGGCGTCCGTCGTGGGCATAGGCGGCCGCCCCGGTCGCGCCGTAGAACACGTAGATGGCCTTGGCATCCACTGCGGGCGTGCTGGAGGCGTACCCGTGCAGAGCCGTAAAGCCCTCGTACGCCCCTTCCTTGAGCGCGGACGGCTGGGCGACGTTCCACAGCAGCTTGCCGTCCTGCAGGGCCAGGCACAGCAGATGCCGCTGCAACTGGGCGGGATCATCCGGGTTGCTTTCTGCGACGCCGTAGCCCGTATAGCAGGTCAGATAGATCTTGCCGTCAAACGTCACGGGGCTCGAAGCTCCCGGCCCCGGCAGGTCCGTCTTCCAAGCGACGCCCGTCGCCCCGTCCCACGTCGTCGGCAAGCCGGTCTCCTTGGATTGCCCGCGCCCGCCGGGCCCCAGAAACTGCGGCCAATCGGCCGCGGCAACCGTTGCCAGCGCCAGAACAAAGAACCCAATCCCCGCCCCCAACAGACCGCTGCGATGACAAATGCGCATGGCAAATCCTCGGTATTCGTGTTCAGATGCGATAACGTCCAGCGTCAACGAATTCAGTGTAACCAAAATCCGGCCGCAGTAGAACCCGGCGGAGCGAGCCTGCCGGGCACCCCGCCGGCGTCGCTTGTCGCGGGTCCTCGAATTGGTAGAATGGCAGCGTGGATTCCCTGTGCCAGCTGTCCCTTCCCAATGGTGCGGTGCCGAATGTCTCTGGCTTACCTGAACGGCAAATTGGTGCCCGTGGCCCAAGCGGTTATCCCCGTTTACGACGCCGGCTTTGTGCTGGGCACGACGGTCGCGGAAATGCTGCGGACCTTTGGCGGCCAGCTGTTTCGCCTGGACCAGCACCTCGCCCGGCTGCAGCACTCGCTGGAGATCGTCGGTGTCGATTTGGGTGTGCCGCTGGACGAATTGGCGACGGCCGCCAGGGACTTGGCCGCGGGAAATCACGGCTTGGGAGACCCCAGCGATGACCTCGGCCTGTCGATCTTCGTCACGCCCGGCCCCTACAGCACAATGGCGTCGATGGTCGATCCCGATGCGCACCGCGGTCCCACAGTCGGCATGCATACCTACCCGCTGCCGTTCCATTTGTGGGCCGACAAGTATCGCACCGGTCAGACGCTGGTTGTCACCGATGTCCAGCAGGTCCCGGCCCAGTGCTGGCCCGCGGAACTGAAATGCCGCAGCCGGATGCACTATTACCTGGCCGACCTGAAAGCCCGCCGCATCGAGCCCGGAGCACGGGCGATCCTGCTGGACTCGGGCGGGCACGTGCTCGAGGCATCCACGGCCAATATCTGCGTCTATCGGCGTGACGAGGGCTTACTTTCGCCTCCCAAGGACAAGATCCTGCCCGGAGTGAGCATCGGCGTGGTGGCCGAACTGGCCCGCAGCCTCGAGATCCCGTTTGTTTATCGCGACTTGACCGTCGCAGAACTGCTGCAGGCGGACGAAGTCCTATTGTGCAGCACGAGTCCCTGTGCGTGGCCGGTCTTGCGATTGAACGGCCAGCCGGTCGGCCAGGGCGTGCCCGGCGAGACCTTCCAGCGGCTGCTGACGGCCTGGAGCGATCTGGTCGGCGTCAATATCCAGGCCCAAGCCGAACGGTTTGCTCCACGTTCGACGGACTGGTAGATTACTGTCCGGTAGATGACGCCCCGGAACTCGGCTCGCCCGCGTTGAACGGCAGGCCGCAGACGTCGTCGAACAGAGTACCGACCAAACTCTCACCCCATTCGGAGTCAGCATGACAAGCAACCTGGTTACTCGACGCGTCTTTGTGGGCCGGACGCTGCTGGCCGGCGCAGCGGCGTGCGGTCTGCCCCAGTTACTGCCAGCCGCGGATGAGCCTGCGCCGCGCCCCCGCATGAAGATCGCCCTGACTCCCGGCTCGATCGGCGTCCGCGCGGACCAGCGCGAAGCCGTGGCCCTGGCCCAGCGCTACGGATTCGACGCCGTCGAGCCCAACGCCGGGTTCCTGGCCGGCTTGAGCGACGGCCAACTGGCGGAGTTGCTCGGCGAGTTGCAGGCCCAGCACATCGTCTTCGCCGCCGCAGGGTTGAGCGTGGATTTCCGCGGCGACGAAGCCAAATTCCGGACGGGCCTGGACGAACTGCCGCGACTGGCCGCCGGCTTGAAGCGGGCCGGCGTCGAGCGCGTCGGCACGTGGCTGTCGCCGACACACAACGAGCTGAGCTACCAGGAGAACATGCGGCAGCACGCCCGGCGATTGCGCGAAGTCGCCCGCGTGCTACAGGACCACGGCCAGCGTCTGGGCCTCGAGTACGTCGGCACGCCGTCGCTGCGTCAGAATCGGCCGCACGCCTTTGTGCATTCCCTGGCGGGACTGCAAGAGCTGCGGACCGAAATCGGTGCCGACAACGTCGGCTGCGTGTTGGACAGCTGGCACTGGTGGACCGCGGGCGAGTCGGATCGTGATTTATTGACGCTGAAAGCGGCGGACGTGGTCTCGGTCGACTTGAACGATGCGCCGGCCGGCATCCCGCTGGACCAACAGCAGGACGGGAAACGCGAGTTGCCGTGCGCTACCGGCGTCATCCCCGTCGCGTCGTTCTTGAACGCCCTGAACCGCCTGGGGTACGACGGACCGGTGCGGGCCGAGCCGTTCAACAAGACACTGAACGACCTGGAAAACGACGACGCCTGTGCCGCCGTGATCGCCGCGATGCGCAAGGCGATGGCGCTGGTCGGCTGATTGTCCTGCCGCCGGCGTCAGGCCGCATTCCAGCCCGCCGCAGCCAACTGCCGCCGGCACCACGCCGCATCGTCGGCGGTCAAGTTTCCCGGCGGCGGGGCGTCGTACTGCAGCAGTGCCGGATACCCGCCCTGGTACGCTATGGGGCATGCTGTGCCCAGCCATTCGCCTCTACGGTTCGCCTTGCGGTTCGTACCAGAACGCACGGTCATCAAGGGGGCGGAGCCAGACATTGCGAAAGCGGACGGGGCTGTCGTGGTCTTGCAGGAACACGGGTCCTACGCCCGTCCGTTGCTGTTGCTCCCAGATTTTGGCCAAGTACGGCGTGGTGCCGTAGCGGAATGGGTGGTAGGGCGAGCGTGGCTCGCCAAACCTGGTTTGATCCTGAACCAAGACCCCGTTCAAGTGTGCCGTCACGGAACCTTCTTCGACGATCTTGCCGCGCTCGTCCCGCCGCGGGGCGCGATAGCGAATGTCGTACACCTGCCATTGGCCCGGCTCCCGGCAGGCGTTGGCCAGCGGCTTGGAGAAGCCGTAGATCGCGCCCATGTCGTCCATCGTGGGCGTCTCCTTGCCGCACGAATTGAAGATCTGCAGTTCGTAATTGCCGTGCAGATAGACGCCGCTGTTCCCCGGGCCCTGATCAGGCAGCCTGAACTCGACGTGCAGTTCGGCGTCGCGGAAATGCAGTTTCGAGACCACGTGATTCGAACGATTCCCGCCCCGCGTGGAAACGAGCGCCCCGTCTTCGACCGGCCAATCGATCTCCTTTCCGGCCATGCTCAGGAACTGGTTCGTGCCCCGGCCGTCGAACAGCACGATCACACCGTCCGGCGGAGCGGCGGGAAGCGCGGCCGGCGGGCTTTCGTCGGCTGCCAGGATTGACGCCAGCAGGCAAGCGGAGAAGATGGACATCGTGAGACTCCCCGGGGTTTTGAAAGTACGAATAATAGGTCCCCAGTCGGACACTTGCGAGAGGGCAGGAAAAGGGTGAACTGATGCGCGATCTGCCGGAATCGCTGGCCATTGCCGGTGCGTGGGGGTACATCGGACGTAAGTTCCTGGACGTCGCGACGCGGTATCAGATCCCCGTGTTCGTCTACGATCCGGGCAGCCTGCCACCGGACGTCGATCCCCGGCGACTGACGCGATTGACGGACGACGCCGAGTTCTATCGTCTGCCGGCCGAACTGTTCCATCTGGCGACGCATCCGGACCAGCGCCGCAGCGGCCAGCAACACTTGCTGGATCGTGCCCGACGGGAGCCGCTCGTGATCTTGAACGAAAAGCCGATGGCCGCACCTGAGTCGCCGGACGAATGCGCCCAGATCGTCGCCGCGGTCCGCGACAGCCAAGCTACCATGCTGTACGACTTTCCCGAGTTGTACGACCCGCTGACCGAGTGCATCCTGGATCACCTCCGTACGTACCGCGACGTACAGCTCACCGAAATCTCGCTGTGCCGCTCGAAGGATCGCGAGTCTCCGGACAAGCCGCGAAATTACAAGCGGATGGTCCCGATCCAGTACCAGGAATCCGTCCACTGCCTGGCGTTTGTGCTGTTCCTCCTGGCGCGGCTCCGTGGCAGCTGGGCCGCGGCCTTGGAAGACGGCGTTCGCGTGCGGGCCCAATCCGCACCGTACGCGCCGCCCAATCCCGAGATCTACCCCTCCGTCGTCGATGGCAAATGCACGTATCAGCTGTCCCTGGGACGGATGCAAGTCGAGGGCCGGACCGACTTCAAAGCCGGGGCGGAGTTCACCAAGCGGCGGGTCCTGTGCGGCCGCGGCGACGGCCAGCCGTTGTGCATCGAGGCCGAGTACCTGGAAGGCCACAAGCGGCTGGTCATCAACGGCCGCGACCAGTCCGTAGACCCGCGGGCCGATTCCTACCAGTCCGTGCTGCAGACGATCACCCGCTGGCGCCGGGAGTCCTCTCGCGACGAACTGATGACGGGCTTGTATCCGAATCCCGGCTTGGCGCGGATCACGTACCAGTTGTCCAGCGCCCTGTGGCGGGCCAGTCGCGACGGCG
>CAIYOB010001594.1 GCA_903927685.1 uncultured Planctomycetaceae bacterium | reverse complement strand
GAACGAGGACCGCCTGCAGGAGCGCGACGCCCGGTTTGCCAAGCTGTCGGCCAACGTGCCGGGAATGTTGTACCAGTTCCAGCGCCGGGCGGACGGTACCTATCGCATCCCCTTCAGCAGCAGCGGCATCCAGGAGGTCTTCGGGGTGTCCCCCGAGGAGGTGCTCGACGACGCCAGCCCTATCTTCCGCGTGATTCTTGCGGAGGACCGTGCTCGCGTGACCGAGTCCATCGAAAAGTCCGCCAGGGATCTGACGCCGTGGATCTGCCAATACCGGACTCAACTTGTCGGCCAGCCGGTCCGCTGGATGGAAGGGCACTCGCGACCCGAATCGCTGCCCGACGGCAGCATCCTGTGGCATGGATACAACACCGACATCACGGGACGCAAGCAGTTGGAGCAGGCCATCGGGGAGGAAGCGGAACGCAACCGCGTGTTGTTCGAGCGGTCGCCCGACGGCATCGTGATCATCCATCCGGAGACGCTGCGGTTCGTCCGTTTCAACACCGCCGCGCATCAGCAACTGGGATACTCCCGCGACGAGTTTGCGCAACTGACCCTGTTGGACGTGGACGCTCGGGAATCGTCCGCGGAAACTCGGAGTCGAGTGGCATCGGTGCTGGAGCACGGCTCGGCCGATTTCGAAACGCTGCAGCGCACGCGCGATGGTGGACTCCGGAACGTCCACGTCACGGCCCAGATTGTGACCAGCCAGGGGCAGTCGATCTATTACTGTGTCTGGCGCGACATCACGGCACGCAAGCAGGCAGAAGTGCAGATCCGTCAGCAGGCGGCCCTCCTGGACGCCTCGCACGACGCCATCCTGGTGTGGCACGCCACAGACGGCGTGCAATTCATGAATCCGTCCGCGGAGGAACTAACGGAACAGCCCTTTGCCCGGGCCCGCTCGCAGCCGCTGTCCCAGGTCCTGCGCACGCGCTCGCACCTGGAGTTGCAGGCGGCCATCCACGAGGCGACCGCCCGAGGTGAATGGAGTGGGGAATTGACCTTGCTGACCGCCGAAGGCCGCCCCCGCTATGTGGCCAGCCGTTGGACCGTGCTGGCCGACGACGCGCCGGGCCCCAAGTCGGTCCTCATCACCTGCAATGACATCACGGAACAGAAACGGCTGGAGAGCCAGTATCTTCGAGCCCAGCGGCTGGAGAGCATCGGAACCCTGGCCAGCGGCGTGGCGCACGACCTGAACAATATTCTCTCCCCGATCGTCATGGGCGCGGACATGCTGGAAACGCCGGCCGCGGACGAGGAGATGCGGAGCGTCCTGACGGTGATCCGGCAGAGCGCCGAACGCGGCCGAGACATCGTCAAGCAGCTACTCACCTTCGCCCGCGGCGGGACGTCGCAGAAAGGCCCCGTCCAGCCGCGCCATCTGCTGAAGGAAATCGACAGGCTGCTGCGGGAGACTTTTCCGAAGAACATGCAGATCTACGTGAGTTACGCCGAGGAGCCCGCCACGGTGCTGGCGGATCCGTCGCAACTGCACCAGGTCCTGATGAACCTGTGCGTCAACGCCCGCGATGCGATGCCCGAAGGCGGCGTGCTGTTCGTCCATCTGGAGAACCGGACACTGGATGAGACGACCGTCAGGATTCATCCCCGGGCTCGGCTCGTTCCCTACGTCGTCTTCCGCGTGGCGGACAATGGAATGGGCATTCCGGCCGCGGTCCTGGATCGGATCTTCGATCCGTTCTTCACCACCAAACCCGCAGGAAAGGGCACGGGATTAGGACTGGCCACGGTGCTCGGCATCGCGGAAAGTCACGGCGGCTTTGTAACCGTCGAAAGCCAGCTGGGGCAAGGCACGACGTTTGAAGTGTTCTTACCCGCCAGCACGGCACGGACGGACGCCGACGCCGCACCACGCAAGGCGGCCGCCTCGCGCGGGCACGGGGAAATGGTGCTGATCGTGGATGACGAGCCGGCGATCGCACGGCTGGCCGAGACCATCCTGCGACAGCACGGATACGAGGCATTAACCGCGCACAGTGCCGCCGAAGCGTTGCAGCACTTCGAGCGGCAGACGGGACGGATTCGGGCGGCGCTAACCGACATCATGATGCCCTTCGGCGACGGAAGGGATTTGATCGCGACGCTCCATGCCCTGGATTCCCGGTTGCCGATTGTGGCGATGAGCGGTGTGGCGACCGCGGAACTGCAATGCGAAACGCGCGACCGCGGCGCTTGCGGCTTTCTCTGCAAGCCGTTTTCCGCCGAAAAACTGCTCGCCGCCCTCGGCGATTCGCTGGCGCCCAGTTCGCCGTGCCTTTCCGCCCCCGAGTTCTCACTACCAGCCGGCCCAGAAAGGAACTGACGATGGCGAATTTCCCCGGGAACCACGGTCTTCGAAGTTGCAAATTCCCGTCGAGCCGCTGCCCCGCCGGACCCGTGCCGAAGGGTAAGACGTTGAGCACGGACGAGTGCCTGGGTGGCTGTGGTCGAGTGCAGCGAGCCCACAGCCCGCGAGGATTCCGGGGGCTCGCTGCGCTCGCCCCCGGCCACCCTTCCATTGCTTACTCACTGACCCTCGTACCATTCGTCCTCATGACGCTGGCCCTCGCTTTCCCGGCGGCTGGGAACGGCCAGGAGTCGGCAGCGCCGCTCGCGCTGCCGGACGGCTGGACGGCGAACTCGCCACGCGAGGAGATTCGCCCGGCCTTTACGTTCCAGCCGGACGGCGGGCCGAACGGGCGCGGCAGCCTGGTGATAACGCAGGATACCCGTCCAGGGCTGGACGGCTGGTTCCAGAAGACGGTTCCGGTCCAAGGCGGTGCGTGCTATCGGTTCCAGACGCTGCGAAAGCTCGCCAACGTCGCGGTGCCGCGGCGCAGCGCGTTGGTTCGTATCGTGTGGCAAGACGACAGCGGCCGCCTGGTCCCGGCACTGGTTCCAGAGCAGCAGGTCCAGGAACTGGGGCACAACCCGACCGCGGAACCGGAGCATCCGACCGACGGGGCGACGGACGCTCAAGGCTGGACGGCCGTCGGTGGCGTCTACCGCGCCCCGCCCAAGGCCACCCGGGCCGTGATCGAACTTCACCTGCAGTGGGCTCCGCAGGGACGCGTCGAATGGAGCGAAATCGCCTTCGAGAAAACAGACCCGCCGGCGCCTCGCCAGGTGCGTCTGGCCACGGTGCACTACCGGCCGACAGGGAAATCGCCGCGAGCCAATTGCGAAGAGTTCGCGCCGCATATCGCCGCGGCCGCCCAGCAGAAGGCCGACCTGGTCGTCCTCGGCGAGACGATCCCCTCGGTGGGCGTTCAGCTCAAGCCGCAGGAAGTCGCCGAGCCCGTTCCCGGTCCCACGACGGACTACTTTGGCCAACTGGCCCGCGAACATGATCTGCACATTGTCCTGAGCCTGTACGAACGCGCGGGGCATCTGATCTACAACACGGCGGTGCTGGTCGGTCCGGAGGGCCAGTTGATCGGCAAGTACCGCAAGGTGTGCCTGCCGCACGCCGAAGTCGACAAGGGCATCGCGCCCGGGACGGACTATCCGATCTTCGAGACCCGCTTCGGCAAAGTCGGCATGATGATCTGTTATGACGGGTTCTTCCCCGAGGTGGCGCGGGAACTGTCCAACCGCGGCGCCGAGGTGATCGCCTGGCCGGTCTGGGGCTGCAACCCGCTGTTGGCCCGAGCCCGGGCGTGCGAGAATCACGTCTATCTGGTCAGCAGCACGTTCATGAGCCCGAAAGACGGCTGGATGATCTCGGCGGTCTTTGATCAGACCGGAAAACCGCTGGCGCAAGCCGAGACATGGGGCACGGTCGTCGTGGCCGAAGTCGACTTGAGCCAGCCCTATATCGGGCCATGGAATCTGGGCGATTTCCGCGCGATGGTGCCCCGGCATCGGCCCGTCGGCATGGCGGAATAAGCGGCCGCGCAGGAATAACTTGAACAAGTCCCGCTATCGCAGCGGGAGCGCAGAGCACTATCGTTCCTAATTTTTCACCTAAACGATCTTAAGTCCCGGGGGATGCTGGGGCGACAGCGGATTGAAGGAGACTGCGGTTTTCCACACCGCCCCCAGAACTCGGGCCCACTGCCATTCTCCCCATTGATAACCCCCCATTTATAACCCGCCGCATTCTGCCTTGGGCGAGCGATTGTTCGCCAGGAAGCGGGTTATAAATGGGGGGGGTATCAATGGGGGGGCAGGGACTCTGAAAGCTCAGCCGGTGGTCAGTGCAGGGCCACCAAGCGCACCTGAGCTTTCACCTTCACCTAAACTTCGCGAGCCAACTTCCGCTCGACTTTCGCGGTCAGGAACGACTTAAGCTCGATGAATTTGACCAGCTCGTCCACGCCTTCCGTCGGCACGACATAGACGAACGGCCGCTCGACAGGCTTCAGTTCGTCGCCGCGTTGATAGGTGGGCAGGAAGACGCGTTCCCAGACCTCCAGCCCACAAAAAACCTGCCCGCCCGCGGTCAGGCTCAGGACCTGCGGCTGCTGGAAGCAGCGGACCATCGGCACGACGTCGCCGAACAATCAGCGGTCTGGCAATTTGCCGCCGGATGCGGTACACCTAAGAGCTGATTTGGTTCAAGGCTCAGACGTACAGAATTCTCTCGGAGGGGACAGAAAATGACCATCCGCTTGTTGTCTGCTGTGTTGACTCGCCAGCGCCAACTGCACGGCCACGCAGTCCTGCGCCTGGCCGGGTTCGCGTCTTGGCTGGGGTTGCTTCTGGCCAGCACGGTGCTCGGCGCCGATTGGCCCACGTTTCGGCACGATGTGTCGCGCAGCGGGATGACGGACGAAACGGTCGCTCCGCCGCTGGCGCCGGCTTGGGTCTTCCAGGCGCGGCATGCTCCGCAGCCCGCCTGGGGCGACCCGAAACCCGGGCCGGTCGAGGAGATTCTCGAACTGCGGCGGCGGCATTTCGATGACGTGTTCCAGGTCGCGGTCGAAGGCGATGCGGTGTTCTTTGCGTCGTCGGCGAACCATAAGGTCTACTGCCTGGACGCGAACACGGGCGCGGTTCGCTGGACCAAGATCACCGGCGGGCCGGTGCGGCTGGCGCCGACGCTGGTCGCGGGCCGAGTCTACGTGGCCTCGGACGACGGTTGGGCTTACTGCCTGGATGCTCGGCAAGGCGACGAGATCTGGAAGTTTCACGCGGCTCCCGAGGACCGCCGCGTCCTGGGGCACGGCAAGCTGATCTCGCTGTGGCCGTCCCGCACCGGCGTCCTGGTCGACAACGGCTTGGCGTATTTCGGCGCAGGCATCTTTCCAGCCGAACGCGTTTTTCTGTATGCCGTCAAGGCCGATGACGGCACGCTGGTCTGGAAGAACGACACCACCGGCGAACGGCCTCAAAGCCGCGTCTCGCCGCAAGGCTACATGTTGGCCTCGCCCAGCACGCTGTACGCGCCCATGGGCCGCGTGCCGCCGGCGGCGTTCGATCGCCAGGACGGGCGGATGCTGTTCGAAACCTCCTTCGGCAAGAACGTCGGCGGGACGTATGCCCTGCTGGCCGGCGGGCACGTCTACACGGGAACCGAACAGATGGTCGCCTTTGACCAACAGACCAAGGACCTGTTCGCCTCGTTCCCGGCCCGTAAGATGATCGTGACCGAACAGCGGTTCTACTTGGCCACCGACGCACACCTGATCGCGATGGATCGGCAGAACAAGACCACGCTGTGGAAGACGCCGTCCACGTGCGCCGACGAGCTGATCCTGGCGGGCAACATCTTGTTCGCCGGCGGCGCGGACCGGGTCATGGCCGTCGAGGCGGACACCGGCAAGACGGCTTGGTTTGAAACGGTGCACGGGGCTGCCAAAGGTTTGGCCGTGGCTGGCGGCAGGCTACTGGTCAGCACGGACAAGGGCCGGATCTACAGCTTTGCCTCGACGGCGGCGGCAACGCCCGCGGCCGCGGCCGTGATCGACGAGCCAGCCGCTGAGAACCCGTTCGCCGCCGCGCCGCACGGCGACCTGTTCGCCCGGGCGGCGGATTCGATCCTCAAGCGGACCGGGATCCAGCGAGGTTTCTGCCTGGTGTACGGCTGCGAGACGGGCCAGCTGGCCTGGGAGCTGGCCAAACGCACCGAACTGACGATCTACGCGGTCTCGCCAGACGCACAAAAAGTCACGGCCGCGCGGGTCGCTTTGGACGCCGCCGGACTGCACGGCAGCCGCGTATGCGTCGAGCAGTGGCCGCTGGAACAACTGCCGTATTCGGACTATTTCGCCAACCTGGTCGTTTCCGAGACGGCGTTGCTGTCCGGCCAGTGGCCCGGCGACACGGCCCAGCTGGTGCGGCTGGTCAAGCCGTTGGGCGGAACAATCCTGGTTGGCCAGCCGGATGGGATGCCCGCGGGCGTCGCGCCGTTGACTGTCGAGACCGCGCAGGGCTGGCTCGCCCAGCCGGCCCTGGCCGGCGGCCAGCTGATCCAGGAGAACGGCATTTGGACCAAGTTCGTCCGCGGGCCGCTGGCCGGCGCCGGCAACTGGACGCACCTGTACGGCAACTTGGGCAACACCGCCTGCAGCGACGACGAGATCGTCAAGCCGCCGCTGGGCCTGCTGTGGTTCGGCAACCCGGGGCCGGGGGACATGGCCAACCGGCACGTGCGGGCCGCCAGCCCCCTGGCCTTCGACGGCCGGCTGTTCGTCCAAGGCGAAAATGTCGTCATGGCCTACGATATCTACAACGGCCTGCGGCTGTGGCGGCGCGAGCTGCCGGGAGCCTATCGGCCGAACGCCTCGCACGACGGCAGCAACCTGGCCGTCTGCGGCAAGGGCCTGCTGGTCGGACTCGACGATCACTGCTTGCTGCTGAACGTGGAAACCGGCGAGACGATCCGCGAGTACCGCGCACCGGCCCCGACGCCGGGCAATTTCCGCCGCTGGGGCTACGTGGCCGCCGACGGCCAGACACTGTACGGCACGCGGGCGGCCGGAGCGGGTCAGAGCGACGCGCTGTTTGCCGTGGATCTCGACAGCGGCGAGCAACGCTGGAGCCTGGACGGCAAGAAGCTGTTTCACAATACCATCGCGATGGGCGACGACCTGGTG
>CAIYOB010001593.1 GCA_903927685.1 uncultured Planctomycetaceae bacterium | reverse complement strand
TGCGGAAAAGCCGCGTACTGCCGCCACGTTACCTCGTACTTCCCGATGTAAAATGGCCGAGACACCCGTGCCTCGTGAGGCTCGTTTCCCTCGGAGCCCTGAAACCCCATGATGAACCGTCCCGTGGGCACCAAGACCAGGTCCAAACACAGTTGGTCCTTCAGCCGGACTCGCCCTTCAACGGACACGCCGAGCCGGGCGGCGGTTTCTTCTTGCCGCCGTTTGGCTTCGTTCTCGTCAAAGGGCCATTCCTCATACTGCGGAACGTCCAACGGCGGTAGCTGATCGTTCCTCGCGCATTCCACATCGGCGCCGTCGTCACCACTGGGGCCCCGGCAACATGACACACCGCCAGGCATCACAATCAGTGCCGCCGCCATCAAGCCAGTTGCGGCCACTTTCGTCTTGAAAACCATAGCGTTTTCCTTAGCTGCCCACGGCAACTACCAAGCAAACGACTTCCACTTGTCCAGGATCCAATCCGTCGCCGCGGCTGACGACTTCTTCGCCGCGTCGATGGCATCTGATACGGCATTCTGCTTCGGGGCGAAGTTTTCGTCCGTTCCGCCTGTTTCGGCGTTCGCGGCGAGTTGCAGGAACTGATCTAAAGCACCTCTGATCCTTTCGTCACCCCATTTGTCCTGGCGAATTGCGATAGCAAGTTGCAGGAAACGCGTCGCCTGGGCGGTGACCAGCTTCTGCCGGGCGCGTCCTTCAGGTGTCTTTGCATCGCCGACAGGGGCGTTGACGTCGAACGCGTCCGGATTTTGGTCGAACACGTCAGCCGTAGCATGGTATGCAGGTGATTGTGCGTTGTAGCTCTGGAACCGTGTAATTTCACCGTCGCGGTTGCGCGCGGTGTGTGACGGTGTGTAGAGATCCTCGATCGTATGAATCGACTGTCCCAATTCGAAATAGTGCTTATCGGCCAATGGAGCCGCGTCCCGGTATTGCCTAATCGCGCGGAGGAGTCGGTCCTGAATCTGTTGCCTTACGCCGGAAGCGGTGCCTCCGTTCGCCATTCCGTGCCACCACTGACGGTCCCCGAAGTGTGAGCGGTAAAGGTCGGAGTTTCGAACCTCCGGAGAGTGCTCAGTCAGTTTTTCCAAGATTGGGTCTACGAAGCTGCTGCTGTCCCACCATTTCTTGACTTCGCTGACGTTCCACTGCTCTTTCAGCCACCGCGCTCCCGTGATGGTATCGATCGCTTCGTCGAGCGTGTGAGATACCGAACGGTAGGCTTTGACCATCCAGTTCTTTCGAATCTCGTCAACGATGGGAACAATCTCGTCATCCGGAATCGTCGTGCCAACCCTACTCGCGACTGCCTCAAGGGGGACATCCGGGTAGACCGAGCCTAATAGTAAGGCCGTTCTTTCTGACGGCGTCAGGTGCAAGCCACCGAGCGAGATTGCGTCGGAAGTCACCTTGACGTGGAGTCCAACCTTGAGTAGCCCGCTCGCATCTGTGGCGATTGTTGGCGAGTTCCCGACATACCGACGGAGGTTGGGGTCGCCTGCATCGAACTCGATGGGGTCGTCACTGATGAACTGACCGATGACTGGATCGAACATGGCTGGACTCCTGGTTCCCGCTATTGGAATACGAGTTCTTAAATCGCTGCCGGATGCGTTGCCATACGCCGACGCACTCTGCGGTTCCGCACGATTCGGAGCACGTTCTGCACGGCGTGTCGGCGAAATAGGTCAACCTCAGGACCACAAAGTTTGTCGGCAGCTTGGCCGATTGTCTGTTCGATTGGGGCGTCCTTCAGTTCGTCGGGCAGGCTCGTCAGTTCGGCCACGAGCTTAACGGAGTAGATCGCCAAGCCCCACGAATGATTCAGAGTCCGCTTGTGCGGCACGATTTGGTGCGCCAGATCGTAAGCTTCCATCGCTGGCACAAACTGGAAATTATCAAATAGACAGTTTGCCCGCGCATCGGCGAAGACCGCCAATTCTTCGCGCCGAGTCATCGGCCGGATGTGGCCGTCCATCTGTTCCTGAACCGGTGTCATCTGTTTGGGCCACCGTCGGTAGTAATCCTCGTCACGAGGGGTACATCCTCGGCTCGTAGCGTCGAAGCAAAAATGCTCGTCACTGTCGTCGTCCCAGCGACAGAAGTAATGCTCTTTGGCTTCCCCCATCGTTACGGGGTAGCCGAGACGGCGACCAATGGCGTTGTACAGCACGGGCATTGAGGCACAGGTGCCGCCGAAGCCAGTCAGGATGCCGTGGATGAACAAGTTTCGCGAATCGCTCGCGTCGTATTCACCTTCGGCAAATGCGAAATTGTACCGGATGCCGACGTACCGCTGAAGACACTCGGCCAACGCCATTGCCCGAAATCGGGCTTCGCTGCCTCGGAAGCGGTGTGGGTTCTTCCGGAAGCTCGGATAGGAGTACCGTGTATATTGATCAACGAGAACCGACCAGTCGTCCACCTTGGCAAGGCAAGCGGCGAGACGTTTGCTGTCCGTGCCTGGCAGGTCTTCAGCGCAGCGCAAATTGAGCTCGGCCACGTCGCGCTGCGCTTGTCGTCACTGCGGAATGTCTGCCATTTTGAAGAACGAAACTAGTGGAGCAATTGCCCTCCTCAACCACGAAGTAAACCTCTGCCCACGATGGGCAGACCGACTTGCTTGGGCGAACACCTGCGGCACGTCGGCCGCCGTGTTCGCCGCTAGCAGTATATCACTCGACACGGACTGTGCTAGCAGGCTCTCGCCCGAATCGTGCGAGTCTACCGAGGTGCCCTCGGGTGATTGCGATGGCGTAGATTTTTCGGCCAGTCGCCGTTCCATGACCGACGCTTCCGCGGCCCGTGGTTCCGTGACCGGTGTTTCCACCAGCGGTGCTTCTACGACCTGCGAGTCCGTGCGCGGCGAGGCGGAGATCGTCGCTTCTGGAACGGGCGATCCTGGGAATGGCGTCTGCTCGCGGAAGTCGGCGACGCGGCGTGCCAGTTCGTCGCGCGGCAGACGCTTGGGCCTCTCGACGTGGCCGATGCGCCGTTGCGTGAGGTAGCCCAGTTCTTGTAGCGTGCTGGAGATCGCCAAGCGATCGAGCCGGGCACGGTCGGTGACGTTGAGGTCCGCGGCCAAGTCCAGGGCCAGCTCGCGCGCGGCCCATTGGCGGTGGCCGTCGAGCGCCGCTGCGAAGGCCCGTCGCTCCTCGTCGAGGAGCGGTGATCGCAACTGCCAGGCGAGTTCGGGTGAGGGCCCTCGCGCGCCCCAGGGCCGGGTGATCGTGTTGGCCAATTGCCGGGCGTGGTCCACGTCCTGGGAGTC
>CAIYOB010001592.1 GCA_903927685.1 uncultured Planctomycetaceae bacterium | reverse complement strand
CTCGTTGACCGCAGCCAGCACCTGAACGTCGGCGATCTTGTCGATCCCCGATGGCTGGCTATGGATCGTCCGCAGCATCCAATCGATCTGCTGCTCCGGAGTTCCCGCGTCAACCAGCTGCAGGTTGTCGCCGCAGGTCCAGGGCTGGGACAGGCGGATCGCGTGGCAGGCTTCGACGATGCCGCCGCTGTTGCGTTTGATCTCGGTCAGTTCCCCGTAGGGCAGCCCGGCCGCGATCAGATCCCGCAGCGGTGCCCCGTGGCCGACGGGTGGCAACTGATTGACGTCCCCGACCAGCAGCGTCATGGCGCCGCGCGGACGAGCCCGCAGGATGCCGGCCATGAGTCCCGTGTCCACCATGGACGTCTCGTCGGAAATCAGCACGGAGAAGGGCAACGGATTCTCGCGGTTGAACGCAAACCCGCTGTCCGTGCCGCCGCAGAGGATTGAATGCCATGTCCGTGCGCGCAGGCCGATACCGTGCTTCGAGAGGGTCTCGGTCACGCGGACCGCCGCCTTGCCGGTCGGCGCGCCGACACAGATCTGGTCCAAGCCCACGGAGGACTCCAGCCTCCGCACCAACTGGGCGACGGTGTACGTCTTGCCGCACCCCGGCCCGCCGCCCAGGATCCCGATGGGGCCGGCGGTAGCCTTGCGGAGTTGTACGGACTGGTGCGGAGTTAGATTGCCGGCCATGAAACGCCCTCCGTGCTCGCATCCGCCACGATCTCGGCGACCTCTCGTTCGTTGTCCGCGTTCCGCCGCTCCGCCACCCACCGGGCGGTTCCGCGGGAAACGACCGGCCCCGTCATTCCGTCGGTGGTGATTTCCGCCAAGCGCCTGCCGAGCCTGGCCAGCCGCAGGGCCTTCTCCTGATTGATCTCGGCTCCGCCGACGTTGGCCTGAATCGACCTCAAGGCGACCGTCACCGGATACCAGGTGTGGCCGTCGGTGTCCTGCCAAATCGCGTACCAAGCAGCCAAGGCCTGACGCTTTAATCGCCCCGGCGGCAAACCCAGCTCGATCCACAGGGCGTCGCATCGCTTAAATCCACAGCCCCGAAACCGCATCAGCTTGTACGGGTCCGAGCGAATTACCGTAGCGGCCCTCGCGCCCCACTCGCGGATCGCCTCGCGGGCCGTTCCCCGAGGGAACCCGCGGCCGGTCAGCAGGTCGAGCACATCCAACATGCAGCTCTCCAATGCCGCGTCTTCGCCGAGACGGGCCGCCAGGTTCACCGCAGCGGCGTGGTCGAACTGCAGCTGCTTGCCCCTCAGCATTTCGACCACTTCCCCCGGCGACGTCCGGCACTTCGCGATCGCCTCCTGCCCCCATTCGTCATAGATCGCCGCCGCCCGGACCGGCCCGAATCTCAAGCCTTCCCCGGCGCGGCGCAAGTACTGAATGATTCCCTGGCGGGAATGCGGCGTCACCAGCACGAAAGACGTGGCGTGGAATTGGTCCCCGTACTTCGGGTGCGTCTTCCATTGGCCGACGAACCGATACTCCAGGGCGGTCATCAGTTCATCCGGGTCGCAGTCAACCTTGACGGTCACATCGCCGTCGGCCGTCTCGACCATCAGCAATGCGGTCGAGTCCCAGCGATAACGCTCGCGGATGCAGATGCCGGTGATTTCGGTCAGCGAAGCCATCGGCTTATCCCCGATTCCCAGTTGTCGAGTGCCCGTTGTTGATCCGCGGTTACTCGCTGCTGTTCCTGAATCGTCGCGGCAACTTCTGTCACGCCGTCCAAGACGGACGAAGCAAATTCTTCACCGCGTTCCGGAACCTCTTCGCACATTTCCTGAATGCGCTCCGCTTGCTCCAACGCCTCAGCAACCTCTCGCTTCATCCGCCGCCGCTCCGCGTCTCGCTCGCGCTTTTTCGCGGATGAGCAATCGAGGTTCAGCTTGTCCGCGAACCGGTCATGCAAAGCCCTGATGACCAACCCCTTGGCTGGTCGGCTCAGCGTCTGATATTCGGCCTGCATGGACGCAGTAAGGCGAACTACGAAGGCATCGGCCTCGCGCTGAAAGTCATCCATGATCATGGCAGCAACTCCAAGGCCCAAGGCTCCAAGGAAGTCGGCCGCCGCCGTGCGGTAGGAACACGGACGGCGACCGGCCCACGAGGGGATACCTCCTCACGGGCTTACAGGTCATCGAGGTTCACGTCGCCAGCGGCAGGCGTCGCCGGCGTGGTCGCCTTGGAAGCCGCCTGGGCGGCCCCGACCGTTCTGCCGTTGCCGCCTTTCTTCCG
Source organism: uncultured Planctomycetaceae bacterium (assembly GCA_903927685.1). Next base: position 1,214 of record CAIYOB010001592.1, on the reverse strand, counting down.
GTCAAAGTCCTCGGCCTTCTTCCGCTGTTCGGGCGGCAGCAGGCTCAGCGACGCCGCGTCTTTCGGCCAGTCTCGCACCGCCGGGTTATCGACGTGGTACACGTTGCAGTACACCAGGCTGGGGTTGTGGGCCACTTTCTCCTGACCGTTCTGGTCGCGATACTTGCTCTCCTGCATCTCGATTTCGAGGCAGGCCTGCCGCGCGGCAGCCTTGGAGAAATCGAGGTGCATCTTGCCGTCTCGGACGCTCGCGCAGCCGATGCTGTCGGCAAAGAACCAGATCTTCTTCCGGGCCAGTTCCCCGCGATCCTTGTGCGTCATCTTGGGCGCGAAGAAGATCAGGTCGAACTGCTTCTGCTTCTGCCCGGCCGCGGTTCCGTCCAAGACCGACAGCGAGGCGCGGAAGACGGCGTTGTCGATCAGCTTGCCGTCCTTGTTCGTCGGGTTCTCCTCGACGCCCAATACCACCACGTGATATTTGCCCGGTTCACGCAGTCGGTCGCCCTCTTGCTCAAACGATTCCGGGCAGTCCATTTCAAACGCCATGATTTCATCCCTTCGTGTCAAGTGATCTGGCTACCGCGTAGATCTCCGTGGGGTCCGTGGCCCATTCCGCCGGGTAGCCGTGAACGGCGGACCACGTTTCAAGCACTACTCGCCGCCCGTGGCGTGCCACCAGGGCGGCCATCAAGGGTCCGTCGCGGCCGACGCGGTGACGACGGGCTTCTCGAGACTGGCGGCGAAGAACGCCTCCAGGTTCTTGGTTTTCACCTGCTGAATCAGCGACCGGGCCTGCTCGAAGGTCAGGTCGGCCAGCTTGCCGAACGCGCGGATCTTCCCGGTCAGCTTCGCGTACAGTTCCGGATGCGACTGGGCGAGGGCGGGCAGGAGCGTCTTCTTCAGTTCGTCGATCTGCGCTTGGCTCGCCGGACCGTCCACCCGGGCCTGATTGGCGTCCTCCGGCTGCCGGCTCGCGCCGGCCGGAATCTGGGCCGCCTTTCGCTCCAGGGCCGTCAGCAGTTCGTCAGCTTGGTTCGACGTCAGCGACCGCAGGGCGCCCACGCCGCGTTTGCGGAGCACGGCGTCCCGCTGTTCGGCAGTCAGCCCCAGCTGCTCGAAATAGGCCACGATCCGGCTGCGCTGGTCGGCCGAGCAGTCCCCCGTTCCATCGGCCGTCGAATCCGAGGCCGCCTGGCCGGCTGCCATGCCCGCCG
>CAIYOB010001591.1 GCA_903927685.1 uncultured Planctomycetaceae bacterium | reverse complement strand
GCTTTCTACAATCAGACGCCTGAGTACGGCACGGCACCGCCGGTGCTGGAGCCTTTCTCCTCGCGGGGGGGCGTGAGCATCCTGTTCGATACCAACGGCAATTCGGTGGGCCCGCTCGATCGCAACAAGCCGGACGCCGTGGCGCCCGACGGCACGAACACAACGTTCTTCGGCAGTGACGCTGAACCGGATGGCTTCCCGAATTTCTTCGGCACCTCGGCAGCGGCGCCCCACGCCGGCGCGCTGGCGGCGCTGATGCTGGACGCCGATGGCAGCCTGACGACGGCCCAGGTGTATTCAGCCCTGGAGACAACGGCGATCAACATGGGCCCGGCGGGCTTTGACAACGACACCGGCTGGGGCTTGATTTCTGGACCGGCCGCGATGGCGGCCGCTGGTGGCCCGTACGCCGTGACGTTCGACGGAACGGCAGGCAACGACACGATGCGGATCGTGCGGGACGGCGGCGGCAACGTAGAGTTCTGGCTCGGCGGAGTGTTGAGCTTCGAGTTCCCCGCAACGGATATCACCGGGATTACCGTCAGCGGACTGGCAGGGGACGACACGTTCACCGTCGACTTCAGCGGCGGTGACCCGATTCCGGCCGGAGGCGTCAGTTTCGCGGGCGGCAGCAACGGCGCCGGTGGCGACACGCTGGTCGTCCAGGGCGGGGCCTTTACCACGATCACTTCGAGTTACGATAACGCCAACGATGGCGATCTGGACCTCGACGGCAGCGTGATCAGCTACACGGGCCTCGAGCCCGTGCTGCTGAACGTCGGGACCGCCAGCGACATCATCTTCAACCTGCCTGTGATCGCCAATCCCGATGTGTTGCTCGCCGACGACACGGCCGTGAATTTTCCCGGTAACGGCCTGGGGGCGGCAAACACGTCCGCGATTGACGGCTCGACGTTCGAGTACACTTCGTTCACCAATCCCGCCAATAGCCTGACCATCAACGGCAGCGCCGGTTTCAGCGACGTAATCACGCTGGCCCCGATGGACGTATTGTTCGCTCCTGGCGGCGGCGATCCAGTGCTGATCCAGTCGGCGTTCAACGGCGCGGGCGCCGCAGCGGATACGATCAACGTGCAGGCTGCTCCGGTGAACACCCACATCGTGCTCGGCACCTCCGCCGACACTGTTAATGTCTCGTCCAACGCCCCGGCGAATACGGGCAACCTGGCGGCGATCGATGGGATCGTGCTCATCAACAGCGGCAATACCAACGCCTCCGACGTGCTGAACGTCAGCGAGAGCGGGGTGGTTGGCGCCGCTTCGGTCACGATCGATTTGGACGCCAAGTTGACCGCCAACCGCGAACTCACGGGTAGCGGTGGCGTCGGCGGTCCCTGGACCGTCCGCAAACAGGGCCCCAATAACTTCGGCGGCGGAGTGAACTTTGCCGGTGGCACGGGACTCAATCAGATCTTTGTGCCCAGCGTCCAATCGAGCGAGCAACTGGCCATTAATGCCGGGCCGGGAGATGACACCGTGGCCATCGGCGCCGGCCCGCTCAATCAACTCCAGACCTTGGACAATATTTCCGCTTCCGTGACCGTCACGGGTGGTTCGCACGCGACCGGAGACATTCTCGAACTGCGCGATGACCAGGATACCGACGGCAATACGTACGTGATCACGACCGGCTTGGTGACCCGCAACGGATCAGCGGTGACGTTTGGTTTCAACACAACCGAGAACCTGTCGATCTTCGCGGGTGGCCAACCCGACCTGTTCGACGCGACTCCGTGGTCCGGCACCGAGATGTTCTTGCACGGCAGCAACCCCGCTTATCCGGCCAACCCCGGCGATCGCCTGATTTACCGGCACGACGGGGACAAGTTCCTGAGCGGTCCGGGCAGCGGCAAGATCGTGGCGACCAATCCGGTGCTGCCGCCGCCCAGCGACGTGCATTACACGTCGATCGAGACATTGGAGACCGGCGCCGGCTTCTTCTTCAACGACGTGATCGACCTCAGCAATCCACCGTTGAGCACGGCTGGCGGACAGGATGGCAACCCCAACCAAGTGCTCGTGCAACGGGATGCGACGGGGACCTATCTCGAGATTTCGATCGACTACAATACGAATGACAACGGCGGCGCCCCCAACCCCATTCTCTTCTCGCGGCAGTTGTTTAGCAGCGTCGGAGCGATCACGGTCATCGGAGGCACGGACAACGACCAGTTGGTCGTCGATCACGCCAACGGCTTCATCAATCGGCCCATCACGTACAACGCGGACGGCGAGACGGGCTCGCCGGGGGATAGCTTGGTGATCACCGGAACCCCGGCGGGATTCAATCCCAACGCCCGGGAGACCTATATCGTCGGCGCAGACCAGTTCTCGGGGACCTGGGTGATCGACCCGAACAACAGTCGCGGCCCGGGGCTGGCCAACCCCGGCGATGGCGACGAGATGACAATCACGTTCACCGGCCTCGAACCGGCGGACACGGATACGGCCGTGGCGATCTTCGACGTCATCCTGAGTCAATGGGGCGACAACGCCACGATTCAGAATGGCGGCCTGCTGAATGGCGCGAACTCGCTGCAGGTGGTGGACAATAGCGGGACGTTCGAGACGTTCCGCTTTGCCAACAAGACGACGGCCCGGATCATGGGTTACCAGCGGTCCGACGCGTTCCGCATCAATTACACCACGGCCGCCCAAGGCCTGACGACCTTGGAGTTGTACGGTCACTTGGCAGCAGACGTGCCGGCGCCCCCGTTTGTCGCCGATGATAACTCGGCCGAAAGCTTCGAATTGGACGCGACGGATGCAATTACTACGTCCCTGTTCGGCCAGAACGGCGTCGACACCTTCCACAACAATGGCTGGCCGCTGTATGCCACCGGCCCGTCGAACATGCAGACGCTGAATGGGATCATCAACATCGACGGTGGAGCCGGCACCGACGGCTCGTACTTGTCCGACACCAACGACGCTACCGGACGCCTGGCCACGTTGACGAGCACCCAGTTGACCGACATCGCACCGGCGACGATCAACTACACCAATCTCGAGACGTTCTTCCTCGAAGGATCGGCGGCTTCTGACACGATCAACGTCCTGTCGACTCAAGCCGGGACCAGCTACTACGTCACCGGCAATGGCGCCGGGGACACGATCACGATCGGGAACCAGACGGCCGATTTCAATGGCACGTTCGACGGGACCCTGGCGGGGATTCTGGGCGATATCCTGCTGACCGGCGAGTACAACCCCATCTCGCCGGGTGCGGTGGACACGATCAATGTCGACGCCTCGGGGGATGCGGCGCTGGCGGCATCGCCCGCGACGATCGGAATCAATCCGAACTTCGTCTTCAACAACACTCCGTTCAGCTATGCGGAGTCCGGTCCCGCGACCGAACTGCTCGGCTTTGCCCCGGCTGCGATCCGCTACCGGCACACCGACACCAACGTCCTGCCGGCGCAATACAACAACCGGGTCGAGCACCTGTACGTGCTCGGTTCGCGGGGCAACGATGTCATCAACGTCAACGCCACAACCGCCACCGTGCAGACGACGCTCGACACGCGCGAAGGCTCGGATCATGTTACGATTGCCGGCGACAGGCTGAGCGCGAACAACCTGTTCCTCGGTGAGGGCGCGGGGACGATCTCCCAGGGAAACGACCAGTTCACGGTGAATATCGCCGCCCATCTCGGGCAGACCGCGTTTGCGCCTATCCTAAGCCTGGTGCTCGAAGGCAACGGGAACCCGGCCGCGGACAGCAACAACCGTGACCGGCTGACCATCAATGACAACAATG
>CAIYOB010001590.1 GCA_903927685.1 uncultured Planctomycetaceae bacterium | reverse complement strand
GGCAAGGTCGGCGTCAAGGGACGAGCCGGACTGACGGCGGACTTGCCGCCGACACCGAACGGCGACTGCGCGCGGATTGGCTCGAACTAGCGATTCTCTGGGCGGACCTGCATGTGCGACTGGCATCCGCGGAACAGCTCGCACAAGCGCGCCGCGAGGCCCTGCAGGTCTTGACGCAAGCCGAAGCCGAGTTCGGTCGAAGCGTCGTGTTGAGCACCGAGCAGCGAGCCTACGCCGAGGCATTGGGACTTGCCTCCGAGGCCGAGCGGGCGGCTCGCGCGGCGGCGCAACTGGCGCCGCAGACGGTCTGGGAGCATTACGCCGTGGGCCGGGCTCGGCTGCGGGCCGGCGACCTTGAGGAGGCGGCGACCGAGCTGTCGTACGCGGTGGAGATCGAGCCCCAGGCGTTTTGGCCCAACTTCTACGCCGGGATCTGCGCCTACCGCCGGCACGATTACGAAGTTGCCCTGGCTTCGTTTTCGGCCTGCGTCGCCTTGGCGCCGGACCAAGCCGAGGGCTTCCACAACCGCGGCCTGGTCTATCGCGTCTTGGGTCGCGACGATCTGGCCGCCTGCGATTTCGCCTGCGCTCGGCATCGCGATACCCGATCGCGACGCTGATGGGGGACCGAAATGCCACCGGGACGGTCCTCGGCGGACCGTCCCGGCGGTTTTGCCAACGGCAGCGGGACTCGCCTTAGCCACGCTACGGCAGCGGGCGGTACATATTCGACGGGCCCTTTCCGCCGGTGGGCTTGAGGACGCTCACATAGATTTCGTCCACCGGGAATGGGCCGGCCTTCATCTGCACTTTCACGCGATACTTTTTTGCAGGTTCGGACGTTCATGGTCGGATCGTAGCCGTACAGACCGCCTTGGGCTGCCTGCGGGTCCACGAACAGGACGTCGCCCTGCAGCGGGTAGACCGTGCCGTCCGACAGCGAAATGCTGTCGTCTCCAATGCCTGCGTGTATACCATTCCTGACCCGGTGCCCTTCCTGCCATGGACGCCGCGGGTGTCGAACCCTTGCCCCTGTACCGCCCCCGCGATCCGCTGTCCTCCGGCCTGTGGCGGCGGCTGGAGCAGCATTTCGAGACCTTCCAGCAAGTCTATGGCAACTGACAAATGACCACTTCAGCGGCTGCACACCCGTTTCGACCGCCAATTGCTGGGCAAGCTCTGCACGTGCGCCTGCCGAGGAGCTTCCCTCGGTCGGCTTCCCTCGGTCCCGCCAAGCGAATAGGATGGCAGGCTGGCCGCTCCGTCCGTTCCCTGCCCGACGACGGACTCAAGGCCGCGCACGGCGCCCAGGGGCAGACCGTTCCCGACCTCCCCACCCGCGAGCCGCTGAAAGGAGAATCATGAAATACGCCAGCCCGCTCCTTACCGTCCTGCTGGTCGCGTCACTGGCGGCACCGCTCGCTGCGGACCGCGCGGGCGCGGAGCCGCTGCGCGTCGCGTCCTCGGGCCCCGTCGCCACGGAGGCAGCGGCCTCATCGTCTTCCGAAGCTCTCGTCCTCAGCTCCAGCAGTCCCTATCTGACCGAGGGGTTCGCCTGGGCCAAGAGGACCGCTCTCGGCAAGGTTCATCCCGACAACGGCGGCTGCTACCAGGCTGCCCTGCAGGACCGGGGTGGATACTGCCAGCGGGATTTCGTCCACCAGATTGACGGCGCGGCCCTGCTGGGCCTGCACCGTGAGAACCGGGCCATGCTCAGGTGCTTTGCTACGAACCAGACCGAGGCCAGGGGTTGGTTCAGCCTGTGGGAGATCAATTACGATGGCACGCCCATGGCTTGTGACTACCGCGACGACGGGAACTTCTGGAGGAACACCGCGGGCATGTTCGATCTGCTCCACGGGGCCTATCGCATGCATCGCTGGACCGCAGATCCCGCACTGATCCAGGATCCACTGTTGCAGCGATTCTATGCCCGCACCGTCCAGGAGTTCATCGCCGCACACGACCGCAACGGCAACGGCATCGCCGAGGGGGCAGCCTCGCACGGCTGGGGCATCGCGTGCACCTACAACGAGATTCCGGGAACGGTCCTCGCCGAGGCCGCCGACAGCCTGGGAACGCAGTACCGGGCGTTCGAGGCGTACGCGCATCTCCTGCGGGCCAGCGGCGACGATTCCGCTGCGCAGGTCTGGGCCGGAAAGGCCGAGCGGCTGAAACGCGTATTCAACGACACCTGGTACGATCCCGCCGTGGGCCGCTACTTGGTTGGCTTCGACCATCCCGGCTACCGACCGGTGAACGCCTTCGGCTACGAGACAAGTTGGTTCATTCCCTACACCGGGTTGTGCGAGCCCGGCCCGCGGGCGACGGCCTACCTGGACTTCATCGACGCCAGCTTTCAGGCCAGGCCCAGCCGCAACATCGAGGCCTGGACTTATCTGCCCGATGTCTTCTACGCCTGGAACCAGAACGAGCGGGGGTGGCGGTATTTCCAGCACGTCCTGGACAGCCGGTCGAGCTATCCCGAAGTGTCGTTCACCGTCATCAGCCACATCGCCACACGCATCATGGGCATCGAACCCGACGCCCCCGGCCGCGTGCTGAGCACCCTGGGACGATTGCCGGCGGAAGTGGCCTGGGCGCAGCTGGACCATCTGCCGATGGGCCCGAACGACCTCCTCGTGCGGCACGCCGACCACAACCGGTCCACCACCGTCATGAACAACGTCGGTCCGGACCTCACCTGGGAGGCATGCTTCCCTGGCACGCATCCCGTCATCCATATCGACGGCTCGCCGCAGGCGGCAAGCCCCCAGGTCCTCAGTGGCGTCTCGGTCAGCCGTGTCACCATCCAGGTCCCGGCTGGCCAGCGCCGGACCGCAGCCGTGCCGGCGAACAAGCCGGGAACCCGTGTTGCCGGACTCGCAAGAGTTCGGACTTCGGAAGCCTTGTGACTTGGGCGACTCCAAAATTAAGCTTGGACACGGCCCAAGTGCGTTGTCCAACCTAAGAACTGGGGTTGGGGGGCTGGGGTCGAGCCACGAGGTACGAGTGGCGAGCCCCCAGGCACCCCAACATTTAGCCTGGACAACGCAGTAGTCCGGATTCGGCCTGTCGGGAAGCCGGGCATGGACCGACTGGTGCCAGGCTAGCAGATCGTCGAGCAGTTCGTCGCGTTTGGCGGCGTTCGCCTTGGCCAGATCGTTCCGCTCGCCGATGTCGTCCCGCAGATTGTACCGTTCCACCGCGCCTTTGGTTTTGGATACCTGCAGCTGCTGACGGCCCAGCAGACCTACTCGCGTACGAACCTGACCGATGTCGAGCGGCTACGCGAACTGCGGCTGCGGGCAGTGGAAATCAAGGGCCTGCTGCTGAGCGGCGGACTCCAGGCTCCGGGAGCGTCTTAATCAGTCGCCTTCCTCTGGCAGATCCACTCGCCAATCGCACGCACCGCCCACCACTGCGTTCAAGAACACGCCGTCCTACCTGGTGAATCATCCGGGCGACTCGGCGAGGCGGCTCCGTGGTGCTTCGAAATGCCACCGGGACGGTCCTCGGCGGACCGTCCCGGCAGTCTGGCCAGCGCCAGCGGGACTCGTGTGAGTCTCGCTACGGCAGCGGGCGGTACATATTCGACGGGCCCTTTCCGCCTGTCGGCTTGAGAACGTTCACGTAGGTTTCATCGACCGGGAATGGGCCGGCCTTCATCTGCACTTTCACGCGATACTCTTTCGCAGGTTCGGATGGTACTCGCCACGAGTACCGGCAGGTGAACCCTCAACCATACTCAAAGCTACCCTGCTGGATAACTTTGCCATCGGGATCGGTGATCGTAAACTGCGGCTTGTCCGGCCGTTGACCGGCAACCATCAAGTTGCTGCAGACTTCGCCGCCCACGCCGACCAGCGCCAGCCCCAGAGAAACCGTGCCCCCGGGGGGAATCGGTCCCGAGGCCGTGACTTCGGCTCGGTACGGCGCGCCGAACCGCAGTTCGGCCGTTTCGCCTGGCTTGACTTCGATGGCTGGGCAGTCGCGTTTGGCCCGCGCCGAGACGATCGTGGGGCCGGAGGCTGGCTCACGCTGCAACAGGGCGTTGGCCAGCGATTGCAGCAGCGACGGCTCCTTGGCCGCCGGTTGGGCCGGATCCTGGATGCCCGTACGATCGATCGTGTACATCAACAGCTTCCAGGAACCGACGGGCAACGGCGCTCGGCCTTCCGCGTCGCCGTTGACCTTCAGAATCCCCAGGTCGCCATAGACCAGGGCACGGTAGCCGCGGTTCGGGTTGCTGACCTGGCCGACGGCCAGCGGCGACGGCTCCAAGGTCAGCGTGTCGCCGGCCGGCGTGATCCGCAGCGTGTAGAACCGCCCGCCGATCTGCACGGCCTTGGCCACGAACTGCTGGACGTCGTTCATGGTCGGATCGTAGCCGTACAGACCGCCTTGGGCCGCCTGCGGGTCCACGAACAGGACGTCGCCCTGCCGTGGATAGACCGTGCCGTCCGACAGCGAAATGCTGTCGTCGATCGCCCACAGGTCATCAAAGCGCCCGTTGCTGTTGTAGTCCGTGACCACGATCCGCGTCTGCTTGCCGTCCAGTGTGATCTCGCCTTCGCGATAGGCGGCGGCATTCAGCGATACGGACACATACTGGTACGTTTGATTCTCATTCAGCACCTGCGAGTGGCCGTACCCGTCAACGGTAAAGGCAAAGTCGATCTTGGTGCCGTCGGCCTCGACGGTCAGATCGACGCGGGGAAACGAGAAGCTCAGGTATCCCGCGGGGAAGCCGCGTTCCGGCGTCGTCTGCGCCTCGATCACCGGATCGTCCGTCAAGTCGCCATTGTGGTTAACGTCGAACAGCAGCCGGCCGTAAGCGGGCAGTGCCGGGACCGGCCGCGCCGGCTTGGCGACGGCTTCCTTGGCGGGTTGCTTGGCCGCATCCTTGGCTGGTTCCGCAGCGGCCTCTTCCGCCTTGCGGCTGTCGATCACGAAGCCGAACTGCTGCGTCCCCAGCTTGGCAACCGCGCGAAACGGGGACTTCGAGTTGTAACTGGCGGGCTCTTTGGTAATGACCTTGGCGAACTCCGCCTCGTCGTCGGCCCCGGGGCGACCCGCGATCTCCAGCCCGGTCTGGCGGAAGAACCGCTGGGGATACATACCCCGGAACATTTGATCGGTCGGCGGTCCCGTCGTGCGGGCGGTCGCCGATTCCAACCGCTTGATTTGCAGAGCACACGTCTCTGCCTCCGCGGTCGCAGCGCTCGCCACGGTCATCAGGACCGCCGCGACGCTTGACCAACGGATCAACCGTCGTTTCATATCACGCTCCTTTCTTCGGTTTGCTCCAGCTGAAAGACATGCGACACCGTGACGGCGCTGCAGCGCGTGCAATCCAGACAGCGGATGCAACGCTGCTCGTCGCCCAGCCGTTCCGAGCGGCCGTGATAGCGGCACAACCGGCGGCACAGGTCGCAGTCGTTGCACCGCTCGGGATGGAATTTCAGGAATACGAACGCGAACTTGTTGCACAGCCCGTAAATCGCCCCCAGCGGGCAGAGCAGCGTGCACCAGGGCCGCCACGTGAAGAACATGGCTGCCAGGACCAGTCCGAAAACAACCAGCTTGGCCGCGGTGGGCCAGACGACGTTGCCCGCCACGACGGTGCTGGCCGTATACGGCAAAGCGGCTTCCAACGCTCCGGCGGGACAGACCCGGCAGAAGAACAGCGGATGCTCCTCGCCAAAGAAATAGGGAACCGCCAGGACCAGGCTCACGAGCACGATATAGCGTCCGTAACCCAGCCACCCAGGCAGCTCGAACTTGCGGGTCGGGAGCCTGCCGATCAAGTCCTGCAGAAAACCGAAGGGGCAGACCCAGCCGCAAATGAAGCTGCCCAGCAGGACCCCGACCACCACCAGCGTGCCCAACGCGACGTAGGGGATCAGGTGCAACGCGCTGAAGTTGGCCAGCACGCCGATCGGACAGGCGAACAGGGCCAGCGGGCACGAGTAGCAGTGAAACACGGGCGAGCACACGGTGTGCATGCGCAGCGCCAGCGGGTCCAGCCAGACCAGCGTGAACACCGCCTGAACCCAGACTCGCCAGCGCGCGAGCCGGGCTGATAGCGGAATCGAATTGCCTTTGGTCATGGGCGCCACGACCGGCCTCACTTCACTCACGTAGGGCACAGCGAAGGCGGTGCCCCGGTATAGGTCCGCCACAGCTCGCCGGAACTCAGTCTCGTCACTCCCCCAAACGTCACCTCGCGAATCAGGGTCAACTCCGGAGTCGGCTCGCTGATGACGACTTTCTGCTTGACCTTGGTCAGTTCCGGCGGCGGCGCCAGCCAGGGTGGCGGGACGGCCAACGCAGGGTCGACCAATCCGCCGTCCGGCGGACCGAAGCCGCCATCGGGTGGAAACTGGCCGGGAGGCAGAGGTCCGTCCAGTCCTGGCGGCGTCAGCCCTGGCGGTCCCGCCAAATCGACTTCGATTTCCTGCTCCACCGAAACGACGGCCGAATGCCGGGTCACGCCGTACACCAGCGATACAATTCCGCCCGCCAGCAGAAGCAGTGGAACGATCGCTCGCAGGACAGTCAGCAGCATGCGGACGTGACGTTTCATGATCAACTACGACTCCTCGACCAACGTCACGGGCGCCGTTTCCACCTCCGGTACGTCTGCCGTGCTCGCGGCGACGCCCTGGGAGTG
>CAIYOB010001589.1 GCA_903927685.1 uncultured Planctomycetaceae bacterium | reverse complement strand
CCTTGAGCAGCAATCCGTGCCCCTTCAAGGCCCCGTTCAGATCGGCAACCAGATCGTCGAGCCCCGCATTGTCCCGCGTCTTCGACGCCGAGAGGGTGATCGTCACCGGCGAGCCGTGCAGGACGACGCTGTCCTGGAACAACAGCTCCAACGTGAGCGCAGCGTCGGCGGTCAAGCGGCCGTTGACGGGCGGCGCCGCGGAGGCCCAGACCATCGCGCCGGCCGGAAGCTGCTGATCCTGAGCGGTGCCGGAACCGTAGTAGACCCGCCCGCCTTCCGGCGAGACCGCCGTAGCGACGAAATCGCCGTAGCCGTCGCCGTTCAAATCGCCGGCCGGCTGCAGCACCGCTGCCTGCTGCCGGTTCGTCCAATCGGAGCCGTCCACCGCATACTCCTGGACATCGCCGGCGGTGACGAGCAAGGTGCGGCCGAAATCCTGCGAGATTCGGATCTCGTAGGTCCCCGTGTAGGCCGGATTGCCGGAGTTCTTTACCAGCAGCATGAAATAGGGCTCAACCTGCCCCAAATGGACTTGCACGCCCGCCGGCAGACCGGCCAGTTCCGTTCCATCCGCGTTGTAGAACACGACCTGGATCATGTCCAACGTCAGCAGGGCCGGACAGTCTGCCCCGCGGAGCGTGCGCGTGGCGATGTCCGTCAGCAGATAGTAGTCTGCCGTATCGCCGCTGTCGAAGTTCAACGGACCGACGACCATTCCGGGCTGGAGCGGCGGCAGTTTGGTCGCGTAGTTCGCGTTGTCGTTGCGCCGGGTCTGCCCTGGCTCGCCGCCGAATTCGTAGGCGTCGGGCACGAGCTGGGTGTTCCCAACCAAGTAGTCGTTCCCGGCACCGCCGTCCAGCAGATCGTTGCCGCCGCCCCCCAACAGCACGTCGTCGCCGTCTTCGCCGTAGAGCTGATCGTCGTACGCCCCGCCGGCCAGGATATCGCTGCCGTCGCCGCCGTGAATCTCCAGCGCGGAAATCGTCGCTCCTTGCTCCGCGTCCCCGGGCCGCAGTCCCCAGACAATGTCCGACCCCCGAAACGTGAATCCCGGATCGGCGTGGACGACGTCGTTCCCGGCCCGCGTGCGGATCACGGTCTGTTCCACGCCCGTGGCCTGGTAGAAGGCATAGGCCAGTACCACGGCGGCCGTCTGGTCTTCCGCCAGAAACGTCTGATTGACGCTGTCCCAGACCTGGGCCCCGAACTCGTAGCGCTGCAGCAGCGGGTTGTAGCGGATCGCCACCGAATCCGGCACGGGCCGCCCCAGCGCATCCACGTCGCCGCCATAGAACAGGACTTGATCCGTCCCGTCGCCGCCCGACAGCTGGTCGGAGCTGGTCGGCAGGTACGTCTGGTCCGTGCCCGCGATGACCGGCAGATCGTCGAGGGCCAACTGGAACGCGTCGTCGTCGGCGCCGCCAAACAGCAAGTCGCCGGCTTGGCGGTCTGCGCCGCCGGAGAGGACGTCGTTGCCCGCCCCACCAAAGATCCAATCTTCGCCGAATCCGCCTGCGAGCGCGTCGTCGCCCGTCCCACCCAGGATCACGTTCCGCCGTTGGCTCTGGGGATCGGAGGCCATGGGCCGGACCGTCGGCGTTTCACCGGCCGCCAATTGGAAGGCGAGGCTGTAGATCGTCGGCACCTGGTTCGAATTGATCTCGAGACGATACTCCCGGTCGGCCGACAGGTTGCGCAAGTCCAGCACGCCCGCCGCGCTCGTGGCCTGCAGCTCCCACGTGCCGTCCGCGTTGCTGTCCGCATACAGCTCGGCGGCCAGGCCGTCGTTGGCGGACAAGCTGTGGAGGGTCAGCGCCGCGCCGGCCCCCGGCTGGGCGGCCAGGTGGAAGCAATACCAGTCCACGTCGTCGGGGCTGTCGATTGTCAGGTCCGTATAGGTCACGGACACAGCCAGCGGGGACCCGGCCAGCGTCCAGGCCGTGTCCGGCGTGTCGTTGCGTCCCGGCAGCTCCGTGTCGTCGGGCAGGATGGCTTGGCCGGACTTGAATTCCACCACATCGTCGCCCGGCCCCGCATCCACCCAGACCGTCTTCTGCACAGTGGGTCCCACCGTAGTCCGGTCGTCGCCCTCCAGCGCGTCGATCAGGATCACTTGGAAGTCGCCCTCCGCAGGCAGCAGGCTGCCGACCAGATCTTGCGTCTTCTGCGGCAGATCCGCCAGCACGTCGCCGCGCGCATCGCCCTCCGCCGCCGTGCGGAGCTGCGCCAAATCCAGCACCACATCCTGAGGATCCCACACATAGCTGCCGGACGCATCCATGGCCAGGAAATCCAGCCGGGCCTGCGCGGCAAACGTATAGTGGCCGTGGTTTTCGCTCAGCCGCGTGACCAGATGATGTTCGCCCATCAGGCCGGGCTCCGTGACGTAATCCACCGCGATCACGTCGTTGTCGTTCGAGCCGCTGACGTACCAGACCTTGCTGCTCTGCCGGGCGTACTCCTTCCACGCGTCGCCACCGTCGCCCCCGTCGAATCCGTCGAAGTCCCGGCCGTCGCGGCCGACCAGCCGGTCGCCGTCGCCGCCGTTGCCGTACATGAAGTCGACGCCCGTACCGCCGTACAGCACGTCGTCGTGCGGGCCGCCCAACATGCGATTCAGGCCTGTGTCCTCCAGCGTGTACGGCGGTCGGTAAGGACCGGTGGGCGACGACTCGTCCACGTCCAGCCGTCCGTTGTCGTTCAAGTCGCCGTCGTCGTCGTGCAGATTGCCGTCCGCGTCGACGAACACGCCGAACTGGGTGTCGCGGGCGGGATCGTAGGTGTCGAACAGGTCCGACAAGTCAGACGGGTCGGACGTTTTCCTAAAGGGTGGCAGGGACCAGGCGGACAGGACGTTCCTGCCCTGGCCGCCCAGCAAGTCGTCGTCGCCCTGGCCGCCGAACAGCCAGTCCTCGTCCGTGGCCAGCCCCTGGCCAGCCCCGTCGTCGCCCCACAAGCGGTCGTCGCCGCCGTAGCCGTACAGCTGATCGCTGCCGCTCTCGCCGTCCAGCCGGTCGCGGGCGTCCGTGCCGATCAACGAGTCATTCCCCGGCCCGCCGTCCAGCACGCCCACCCAGTCCTGCCGGCCTGCCAACGGCGAAAAGTCGATCCCTGCCGCGCCGCGCGCAAACTCAACGGTGTCATCACCCGCCAGGCCGGAGATGCTGAATTGCTCGACCAGCGGCACGGCGTTGGCGTCGAGGAACTGGCAGGTGATCGTCCGCTGGTTGTACTCCACGACCGCCTGGCCCTGCCCAGTGCCCTTCCGTAAGCGGATCACATCGTTGCCGTCCGTGCCCTGGATCAGCAGGATGTCCGTGGCGTTGTCGTCCGCCACGTCGCCGGCAGTGAAGTTGCCAAAGTGTCCGGCGAGGGCGCCTTCGCCGAGCGTACCATACGAGGGAACGGTATCCAGCTGGATGATGTCGATGTCGCTGCCGCCGTACAGCGTGTCCTGGCCGTCCTGGCCTTCCAGCCAATCGCCGTCCGCCCCGCCCCACAGCGTGTCGCCGCCGCCGCCGCCGTACAGTTGGTCGTCGCCGGCGTCGCCGAACAACAAGTCACCGCCACCCGTGGTCGCCGCGTTTTCGTTCTGGACCAAATCGGGCCCGCTGACGCGGTCGCCGTGCAGATAATCGTCACCTGCGCCGCCGCTGAGCACCTCGCGGCGGAGATTGCCGTACAGCCAGTCATCGCCGTCCTCGCCGAACATCTGGTCCCCCAGCAACACGGTTTCCGTCGCCACGTTGGTCGTCGGCGCGTAGGCGTACAGGTGCTCGCTGCCCGGGCCACCCCACAGCCGCTGGCCGGTCTGCACCGCGCCGTTGCCCGCCCCGCCGCGGAGCGTGTCGTCGCCGTCGTCGCCGTACAACTGGTCGAGGCCGTTCTCGCCGTACAGGTTGTCATCACCCGCGCCGCCACGGACGATGTCATCGTCGTCCTGCCCGTGCAGTTCGTCGTGGTCCGCGCCGCCGTCCAGGTAATCATTGCCGCTGCCGCCGGACAACTGGTCCTGGCCCAGGTCGCCGAACAGCCAGTCGCTGCCGGGACCGCCGTCGAGCGCGTCATTGCCGTCCGGTTGGTCGAGGTGGGTGGCCTGATTGCCGCTGACCGACAGCCCGTGGACGACCACGGGCATCATCCACTGGGCCGGCGCATAGCCGGTGTGCAGCCGCGGATCGGCCTCGGCCCAGGCATAGCCCGGCGGCGGCTCGAACAGCGCAGGCTGGCTGAGATCAAAGTTGGCCCGCACGTACAGTTCGCCGCCGCCCCAGAGTACGTCGTTCCCGCTGCCGCCGTACAGGCTGTCCTGGCCGCGTCCACCGGCCACCACGTCGTCGCCGGACGCGCCGTACAGCGTGTCGTCGCCGTCGCCGCCGTACAGGGAGTCTCTGCCGCCGCCCGCCATGTCGATCGCGGTGGCCTGCGGGGCGCCCGAGGAGAAGTCCACACCGCCGTCATCGCCAGCCAAGAAGTCGGCGCCGGCCTGGCCCCACAGGAGGTCGTCTCCGGCGCCGCCGAAAGCGCTCTCGCCGTCGGCGTCGCCCAGCAGTGTGTCGTTCCCGCCGGAGCCGCGATCGCTCGTCTGCACCGACTGGATCACCAGGGCGGCCGTGCGGCTGATCGTCACCCCGTCGCCCACCAGCACGTTGCCGCCCGGCCCGCCGTACAAGCTGTCGCCCGCCGCACCGCCGGCCAGCACGTCGTCACCGTCTTCGCCGTACAACGCATCGGCCCCGCCCACGGTCGGCGCCGATGTGGACACGGAGTTGGCCGCCCCGCTGCCGTCCGCGCCGACCACGATCGCACCGTCGCCCAGCAGGATGTCCTGGGCCAGACTCCCGTGCAATTCGTCGTTACCGGCCCCGCCCGCCAGGATGTCGACCTGGTCGCCGCCGTTCAGCAGGTCGTTGCCGCCCAAGGACTCGTTCACCGAAACGATGCGTATCCAGCCGTTGCCGCCCAGCGTCACTTGGGCTCCGTCGCCGAACAGCACGTTGCGGCCCGAGCCGCCCTCCAGCCGGTCGCCGCCCGCTCCGCCGACCAGCACGTTGTCGCCCTTGTCCCCGGACAGCACGTCGGCATCGCCGCTGTCATCGGCGAGCGTCACGACCCACTGCACGTTATTCGCCGCGTCCCGGGCGACCCGGCCGCTGTCGCCCAGGAGGATGTCGTTGCCCTGGTCGCCGTGCACGGCGTCGCGGCCCGCGCCCGCCAGGATGATGTCGTCCCCGTCGCTGCCGGAGAGCGTGTCGTTGCCGCCGGTGGACGTGTCGCTGGAGAAGACGTCGTTGGCGTCGCTGCTGCCGTCGGCATAGACCACCGTGCCGCCGTCACCCAGCAGGAGGTCGTTGCCGGCGCTCCCGTCCAGCGTGTCGTCGCCGCCACCGCCCACAAGGATGTCGTTGCCGCTGTCGCCCGACAGCAGGTCCGCGCCGCCGGCGCCCTGGTCCGCCGAGGTCAGACGCAGGATCGTATGGTCGGCGGCCCAGCGAATCGTGGCGTTGTCGCCGAAGATCACGTCGTCGCCCGTGTAGCCGCGGATGCGATCGTCGCCCGGGCCGCCGATCAGCACGTCGTTGCCCAGACCGCCGGAGAACACGTCGTCGCCGGCGTCGCCGAACGCGATCACGCCGGCCGACGTGCCGGCGATATCGATGGAATCGTTGCCGCCCTGGCCGTGGACGACGAGGTAACGGTGCGGATTGGACTGGGTATCCTTCGTCTCGACCACGTCCGCGCCGGCTCCGGCGTACACGGTCGTCACTTCAGGGACGTTCGGCGTGTTGCGGGTGCTAGTGATGACCAGGTCGTTGCCACCGGCCGCTCCCCAGATGCTGATGCCGCCGGCAAAGGACCCGTCCGCGGCGTTATAGGTCGAGCGGAAATGGCCTCCGGTGGCCGCGTAGTGAATCGTCGCCGGGGACATGCCCGTGACGGCCGCGGCAGTGACTTCCGCGTGCGGATCGCCGTGCGCGTCGCCCGCGTCGCTGATGTTCAGCACGTTGTAGTCGCCCGCCGCCGCATCGAGGAACAACTCGCCCTGGACGCCGGCCAGCGAACCCTGGTCCGCCGGCGCGTCGGAGGACACGTGGAGCGTGTCGTTGCCGCCGCCCGCGTCCAGGTACGTTGGGACGCTGGTGCCTTGCACGTTGAAGACATCCGGGCCGGAACCGAGAGCGATGTTCAAGGACTCGAGCTTCGCGTAGCTGATCGCCCAGTGGCTGCCCGAAAAGCTGAGCGTGGTTCCCGTCAACGTGCCTGTCACGCCCGCCGAATTCCCCGTGTCGATGACGCGCAGGATGTCGTTCCCGCCCGGCACCGCCTGGTCCGTCGTCGTGACCACGGTCAGCGGGACCGGACGCGTGTCGTCTTCCGGCACCAACAGCGCCTCGTTCGGGTCCGTGCGAATGTAGTTCCCTTGATCGTCGTAGACCTGGTGCGTCGCGGCCGTCGTTGGCTTGCCGTTCTGGTCCAGGTACAGCTTGTTGCCGTGCTCGTCCGTATCCTGGACATAGACCCGCCCGATCTGCCCGTTGTTGTCCAGTCGGGCCGCGTTCACCCAGACTTCGTGGACCGCGCCGGCCGCTTTCTTGAACACCAACAGCACGGGACCCGCAGCCGGCCAATTCGTGGCCGCGGTCTGCACCTGGCCGTATTGATCGAGGTACAGCGCCTTGCCGGCGCTGTCCACCAGCTGCTGGAACACGGTCGGCGAGTGGTCGACGGCCGATTGCAGCTGGGAGTCCATATTCTCGTAGATCCGCGTCTGGCTTTGCTCCGTGCGGTCCGCGTCGCCATCGAAGGTCAGCAACGCCCCCGGCCCGGACACGCGGTGGTTGCCGTCCTGGACCTCAACGACGTCGTCGCCCGCCCCGCCCCAAACACGCACCGGGCCGGTGATCTGCTCGGCGTGCACCGTGTCGTTACCGCCGCCCATGACCAGCAGCGTGTCGACAGCCGGCGTGGCCTGGACGGTGAAGTCGTCGTTGCCGCCGCCCAAACGGACCTCCAGCGACTCGACGTTCTCGACCAGCACCCCGGCGTAGGCCGTGCCGTCCAAGGCGTGGCCCTGGCCCAGCCCCAGGCCTTGCAGGTTCAGGTAAGTCTCCTCCACGGGCTGGCCTTGGGCGTCCAGCTCCGGCGCGTAGACGGTCACCATCACAGGATCGCCGTTCTTGTCGACGAGCACGTTTCCCTGCGCATCTCGCTTTGGCACCCGCTGGCCGTCCATCTTCTCGATCGATGTCGTGGTCAGCGTGGCGGTGTGGACCGTTCCCTGCTGGTCGTGGACGAGCAGCAGGTCGCCGCTGCTCAGCGAGTCGCCGCCATCGACGACCAGGCGGCCTTGGATCTGACTCAAGTCGTGGCTCGCCGGCAACTTGAAGGCCAGCGGCGGCGGGTCCAGCGTGATCGGGGCCGGCGTGACCGTCCGCGGCGTCGGCCACACCAGCCGTCCGACCTGGTACTGGACGGCCGGCATGTCGAACGCATACCACAGGGTGCGTTTCGAGGACCACCAACCCCACCACCAGCGATAGTCCCACGAGACGGTCTGCCGCGTGGCCGCAATCACGGCGTCGAGGCTGCCGGGCGAGACCAGCTGGAAGTACGGGTACTGCGACTGCATGCTCGCATACCACTGCCGCACGTAAGCCTCGGCCAAGTTGCCGGCCGCCGCTCCTTTGTCGGCGTTGCTGGACACGTCGGCAGTCTGCTCCAGCCGCGGCGGATCGAACGTGGCCGTCTGCCAGGAGACCGTGGGCGGATCCTGCACCCGGTACGGCGGCGGCTGGTAGCTGGTTTCGGGCGGATCGAACAGCAGCGCCGGATGATCGCCGCCCAGGTGGATCGTGTCGTCGCCCGTTCCACCCCGGACCGTGACTTCCAGGTCCGGATTGGTGCTCAGCACGTAGATGTCGTCGTTGCCGCCGGCCCCGTTGACCTCCAGCCGCTCGATGCCCGTGAAGTAGACCAGCCGTCCCGCGCCGGCGACCAGCGTGCTGGTGACCACGAACACGTCGTCCAGCGGCGTGCCGTTGACGACCACCGTGTCCGTGCCGTTGCCGCCGTTGATTTCGACCGGGGCGTTGGGCAGGTACTGGTAGCGGTTCGCGCCCGCCCCGCCGAACAGCGACGAGATGTTGGTCACCCGGTCCGGACGATCCGCATCTTCGCGGAGCACCAGGAACGTGTTGATCACGAACGTGTCGTCCCCGTCGCCGCCGTGCAGGTACAGCTGCGAGCGGTTGTGGTTCACGTCGAACTCGTCGTCCTGAGCGCCGCCCAGGACGAACAGCAGCGAATTGTTGCCGTTGGTCATCCGCGTCGTATCGGCCACCGGCACGCCGTCGGGGTACTCGACGGTCTTGTTGTTGCGATCGGCGATCTGGGGCACCGTGGCGATGGTGATTGTGTCGTCGCCGCGGCCCAGATCGATCAGCGTCAGCACGGT
>CAIYOB010001588.1 GCA_903927685.1 uncultured Planctomycetaceae bacterium | reverse complement strand
CTCCCTTAGCTTCTGCAGATCCCCAGAACTCGCCGGGTCCAAGGTTCAACCGTCCCCAACCAAATGAAACCCGAAGCGCCAGCGAGAGGCCCGCCCCCAACGTCCCTCGCCCTCCGGGAGGGCCAGGGTGAGGGCACGCCGCCCCCGCCACCCGAACCACGAACGCGCTCGGCGCGGGTCTCCCGACCCCGTCGAACCGTCTGTTGACCACGATACAGCGGCTCGTCGGGGCGATGCAGTCAGGTTTACGCTTCGCCTTGGCTCTTGACCGCGGCAGCACCAACACCGCCGCGCACACCTACGCCGACAACGGCAACCGCCGCCGACGGTAGCCGAAGTTCAGATCAACGACGGGTCGGCCCAGCGGTCGATGGTCACGCAACTGGTGGTGAGCTTCAGCCGGGTCGTTCCGGTTCTTCGGCGACAGCAACGGGGACCGGTTGGTGAACACGACGGACTTGGCGCTGTTCCGGACGGCGTTGGGCAAGCACGAAGGCCAGGCGGGATACAAGTCGTACTTCGACTATGACGGCGACGGGGATGTGGACTCGGGCGTGGATTGCACCGAGTTCCTGATCCGCTACCGGGCTCGCTACCTGTGGCCCTCGGGGGGCCGGCCCACGATCGCGGTCGTGCGGTGACGGCCTGCTTGCGCGCTCCCCGGTGGGTCGCGGTACGGCAAGGATTTGCTATACTGCGATCCCGGCAACGTGTCTGCCCGCCGGTCTTTTTTTGACGAGAGGATAGGAACCGATGCTCTTGAAAATGTTCGCCAAAATCTCGCTGTTTGCCGCCTCGATCGTCGTGGGTTTGTCGCTGGCGGCCGGGTCGTGCCAAGCCTGCACGCGCTGCGTCTATCTGGGCTCGCAGGACATCGTCGTGGCGGCCCGCTCGATGGACTGGGCCGAGGACCCGGGTACGAACCTGTACTGTTTCCCGCGCGGCATGCAGCGGAACGGGGCCGGCGGTGCCAATTCCATCACTTGGACCAGCAAGTACGGCAGTGTGATCTGCGCCTTCTACGAAGTCGCCACCGTCGACGGCATGAATGAGAAAGGCCTGGTCGCCAACACGCTCTACCTCGTCGAATCGGATTACGGCAAGTCGGACGGCAAGCGGCCCACGCTGTCCATCGCCGCCTGGACCCAGTTCGTGCTGGACAACTACGCCACCGTCGCCGAAGCCGTCGCCGGGCTGAGCGAGGAGCCGTTCGTGATCCTCGCGCCGATCCTGCCCAACAAGGAACCGGCCCAGGGGCACCTGGCGATCTCCGACCCGACCGGCGACTCGGCGATCTTCGAATACGTGCAAGGCAAGCTGGTCATCCACCACGGCCGGCAATATCAGGTGATGACCAATTCGCCGACGTTCGACGAGCAGCTGGCTCTGAACAAGTACTGGGAAGCGATCGGCGGCCAGGCGATGCTGCCGGGCACGTCCCGCGCTGCGGACCGCTTTGCCCGGACCTCGTTCTTCATCAACGCCATTCCGAAAATGGACGATGCCAAGAAGACCGTCGCTGCGGTCTTCAGCATCATTCGCGGCGTCTCGGTCCCGCTCGGCATTGCCGTGCCCGGTCAGCCCAACATCGCCAGCACCATCTGGCGAACGGTGTACGACCAGAAGAATAAGATCTTCTACTTCGATTCGGCGGCCAGCCCCACCGTGTTTTGGGTTCCGCTCTGCGAGCTGGACTTCCAGCCCGGGGCCGCGGTGAAGAAGCTGGAACTGAGCGGCGGAAAGACCTACAGTGGCAACG
>CAIYOB010001587.1 GCA_903927685.1 uncultured Planctomycetaceae bacterium | reverse complement strand
GGCCAGGAACTCACTCTTGGCGATACTGGCCTGCTGGGCCTCGACGGCCATCTGGCTGGCCCGCGCCATAGCCTGCTCCAATTGCGAATTGGTCTGCTGCAACTGCTCCGTCTTCTCGACCACCTTCTCCTCGAGCGTCCGGGACCAGGCGGTCAACTCCTGCCGGGCGGCGTTCAAGTCTCCTGCCATGCGGTTGAAAGCCTCCGCCAGTCGCGACAACTCGTGCCGGCCACGGACTTCGATGCGGGTGTCCAGATCTCCCTCCGCGACCCGCCGGGTACCTGCGTACAACTGGCCGATGGGACGCTGCACAACGCGGCGGATGAAGACCGCGGCCACCAGGCTGATGACGCCGAGCAGGAGCAGGGTCGTCCACAGAAACTGTTTCCGAGCCCGGTCCACCGCATCCTGAATCGGTGCCAGGGACATCTCCAAGTCCAACACTCCCAGGACCTGATTCTCGGGCGGATGGGCGTGACAGGCCGCCGCGGAACAGGACGTTTCGTTCTCGAACACGGACAGATGGCGAATCGTTGCCGGTCCCTCGGTCAGTCTGGTCAAGCTGCTGGGGTCCAGCACCGCGGAGTCCTTTGCTCCGTGCAAGGAGTGACAACTGCGACAGGTGGCTGACGAGCGGCCGATGAGTTGGCCGAGTTCATCCTCCCGCGCCGACAGCTTGATCACGCCCTTCTTGTCATACACGCGGATGGCGGCAATCTCCGGCCCCGTCGCCAACCGCCCGATCGTGGCTTGCAAGCCCTCCTTGTGATTGAGCAGCATGCCGTCGTGAGTCGCCCGTTTGATCAGTTCGCTGTAGCGTTCGACATCCGAGCGCGCAAACTGCAGGAGATCCTCTTTCGTGGACCGGAAACCGAGGATCGCATAAGCGGCCAACACAACGCCCACGCACAGCGACAGTGGCGCCAACAGCCGGAATCCCAGCGACTGGAGCAACGCCGCAAACCTGTTACCCATACCCGTTCCCCTACCCATCCCCGCCTCGTGGTCGTCCCCCAGCGTCTGCAACCGCTCTGGTTCGCCATTGCCTCGTACGGTGCCTGGAATCCGCGATGTCGAATGGCTCCCCGTCGGGCTTGGTGGTTCTCCTCGGCGAGTTCGTGGTTCAGATCGCGGGCGAACGATTTCCATAGCGTCGGACATTGAACGCCGCGCGTCAACAGGCCCTCGATGCCCTCGATGTCCTCGACGATCCGGCCCGGCCCGCTTGCGTGCGGCCGCCGGATGCGATGACCGGCCGAACGGTGGCCAAACGAGCCCGCCCCGGCCCTGAACGCCCGCTACCGCGAGTGGTTCGCGGTATTGGAGACTTTATATCCCGCCCTCAAGGATCATCTCATCGGAAACTCACTTCTCGAACGACTTGTAGTCCAGGCTCTCGCCGGAGGCGGTCTGTCCGGCTTCCAAGTCCAGACGTTCGAGCGGAGTGCGGGGCAGCTTGACCGCCGTCCCCCAGATCTCCTGGGGTTCCGGTTGACGTTCGATATGGGCCGGATTCGGGGTCAAGATCACTTGGGCGTATTGGACCGATTCGTCCAACTGGCTGACGCGTCCAGTCAACTGAGTGCTGCCGCTGCTGCTCCTGTTGGCGGTTTGGTAGGCCCAGATCCCGCCCAGGGGAATCGTCTCGCCATCCAGCACGACGGCCACGTCGTAGCTGAGCGGGACCGGCAACCCGGCGTTGAATTGCAGCTTCAACACAATCTTCTTGCTGTCGTCCCGGTCGGGTTGGATCGCCAAGCGGTCAATCTTGACCCCGCCGTTGGGCCCGGGCGAACGGTTGGGGTCTGTGGTCAACGGTACAATCGGCTCGTCCTTTGTGAACACCCGCAGCGGGGCGGCTACCGTCTGCTTCCACTGCTTCCTCGGCTTGGGCCACTGGCTCTTGGGCAGATCGTATTCGTTCAAGCCGATCAGCTTGTCGGGGTCGATGTAGGCGCATTCGACTTCAACGGTGATTTCGTGAGCACCGGCCGACAGGGCGCCCTCGTACCGCCCCCCCCATTGCTCACTGTGCCGATGGTTCTGCCGGAACTCGACCGGCTGGCCGTCCAGCCGTACCTGAGTCACCTCCCACACCAGTTTCAGCCCCAGACCGGAATGACTGTCCCAGGTGTTTCCATACTGCACGGTGATGTCGATGCCCTGGGCAGATTCGCGCACGCGCGGCAACGGCTGGATTCTGGGTTGGGGACCGTAGAAGACATCGCACAAGTCGAACAAGACGGGCTCCGAGACTATGTCTGCTTGGCGGGCCGCCGCCAGGAAGTCGTCCTGCCAGTGAAAGGGCTGGTCCCAGCCTTCCGGTTTGGTGGCTTTCATGTGCGCGATCAGCTTGTTAATGGCTGCATCGACTTCCGCTTGGTTCAGCTTGCCAGCGTTCAGCCGGGACTCCAGTTCGTTCCAGACCCACGGCTCGTCAATCCGCTTGACCAATTCCTGCTCGATTACCTGCTGGTTGGACAGGGTGGTCATGCTGCTCAGCTGGGGTCCAAGCATGGCCCGCGCCAACAGCAGCGCTCCCATACCGACGATCGGCGTCAACAACAGGAAAATGCCCCAGATCACAAGGCCACGGCTCCGGGGCCGTTGGCGTGTGCCTAGCGTGACAATCGTGATGACCGCGGCTAGAAACGGGCCGGCGGTGCAGATCATCGAGAAGACCGCCAAAAAGACCTCGAGATTACGGAAGAACAACCGCCCCAGCAATCCAGCCACCACGCCGATCGCCAGAAAGGCGAACAAGCAGAAGCGAAGGCTGAGCGGGAACCCGTGCCGAGGCTGTGGTGTGTCCGACATGAACGGTGCCTTCCTGCTGTTGGGATTGGAATCGTGGTTCCCAGCCACGCGGTCAGTCATTGATCAGACATCCCTTCGTGTCGTCACACAAAACATGCGAACACGGTGCTCGCATCGGGGAAGGGCGGGGAGTCTTTTTCGGCGATTCGGCATCCAGCATAGTCGATCGTCGACCGAAAAACTGTCGCAGTGGATCGATAATTGCCGCTGGTCTGACAAGCGGCTACAATCCACGGCCTGAAGTTCACCACATTGATTCCCGTACGAGACCACGATGGCGTACAGATTCATGGAACACCACCCATGACGAGCAACTCCGCTTCCCTCGCCACCGTTGGACGCACCTGCCTGCCCACGCGGCTGGCCTGCGTTACTGCCTGTCTCCTCGCAGGGGCATTGCCCTTACGCGCCGAATGGGGCACGCTCGCCGAGATGCACCATTACCGCGAGTGTTTCGGGCTGGACGCCAAGGCCAAGCCCGACTTCGCGGTCACCATGCTCTCGTCCACCGCCCCGGGCAACGTGTTTCATGAAGGCGAGCAGCCGCAGTTCACGTTTCAGATCGAGAACCTGAGCGACCAGCCGCTCCAGGCCACCGGCCGGGTGGATGTCCTGCGATATGCCCAGCCCGCGTTTCCCGGCGACCAGTGGAATCCGGACCTGGTCCGCTTGGAAACGCTCGCACCGGTGCCGCTGGCCGTCGACCTGGGGCCGCAGCAGTGGACCAACCTGACGATCTCGCCGCCGACCCCGGAGACGAAAGGCGGGTACGGGCTGGTCGTTGACTTGGAAACGCACGGCCGGGCCTATCTGACCAGTTACGTGCGGACCTTCCGCCCGTCGCTGGAACGCATCCAGTTCCCCAAACAGTCGCTGGAAGAGATGCCGGCGCCGATCCTGGAGCGACTGGGGGTCCAGGCGATCCGCTGGGGGGTGTCGTATTTCCAGTCCGGCACGCCCGAGTACGAGCGGCAGTGGGAACGCATTGCCCGCGAGTTGCGCGAGTTTCACGAACACAAGGTGACGGTTGTTGCCGAGGTCGGGGCGGGCAGCCGGGACCAACCGCTGGGCCGCGGCCGGCCGCACTTGGACGA
The DNA here is from genome assembly GCA_903927685.1 of uncultured Planctomycetaceae bacterium. Next base: position 4,189 of record CAIYOB010001587.1, on the reverse strand, counting down.
ACAGGGCTGGATGCAGGAAGGCACCAAGGAGGACCTGGTCTGGCTGCCGGCGCTGGACGACGACTACCAGGCGTTTTGCTACCGCCTGGTCACCGAGTTCGGCTGGCCCAGGGGGCCGGTCACCGCCATCAAGCTGTGGAACGAGCCGTGGGAAGGGCTGTCGATCTCCGGCTGGGGAGCCGACATGGTGCGGTACCGCGAGCTGTTCCGACGGATGGGGCAAGCCGTCTTTGAAGCCCGCCGGCAAGCGGGCGTCGACGTGCTGGTCGGCGGCTGCGACTCGTCGGCCAACACCATCGACAAGCTGTTCGGAGACAACTGGGACGAGTGGCTGCCATATCTCGATTTCTGTTCCATCCACTACCAGGGGCTGAGCGCGCCGGTGCTGTATCCCCCGTGGAACCAGCGGACGCACTACAAGGGCCGCGTGCTGATCTGGGACACCGAGTCGTGGGTGGCCAATACCGACGACCGGTTCGCCGGCGTGGTCGCCGCCAATCGGGCCGCGGGCTACGACCGCTCGATGGGCACGCTCAGTCGCATTGCGATCTCGACGCTCAGCCACAACCGCGTCGCGACCGACATGGTCCAGACCGCCGAGGGCCGCCGCCGCGTCGAGCGGCACATCGAGGCCCGGCCGCTGGCGGCGGCGTACGGGGCGGTCCAGCACCTGATCGGCGAACGCGAGTTCCGCGAGATCGTGTTCACCAACGGCCTGCCCTGGGTGTTCGCCTTTCACGGCTTGGACGGGAATCCCGACGACGGGACCGTCGTGATCGTGGGCGACCTGGCCACACTCTTTGAAAAGGGAACACCCCTGTTCAGCGGCGTCCGCAGCCTGGACGAAGTCAGAGCCAAGGAGCCGCTGGAACGCGAATTCCGCGAGCTGCCGCCGGGCGATGCCAAACGCACGGCCGTGCTGCGGCAGTGGAACGAACCGCAACCGCTGCGCCACGCGCGGCTGGTCATCCCGGCCGCCGATCAGCCGTTCCGCCTGTTCGACGCCTACGGCAACATGGTGGCCGCCCCCACGGGGCCTTCCTCCTCCCGGACCTCCGGGGAGACCGTTGGGGAGCCGTCCGAAATCGCCGTCCCGCTCGACGAGACGGGGCATTTCCTGCGAGCGGATCCCCAAGCCCAAGGCAGCTTCGAACGCCTGCTGGCCGCCATTCGGACGGCGCGTGTCGAAGGCTTGGAGCCGCTGGAGATCATCGCCTACGACTTCACCTCGCCGATCGCCGGCGGCGCCCAGCTGCGGCTGCGGCTGACCAGCCAGCACAGCCAGCCCTTGCACGGCCGGCTGAGCGTGAGCGTCGGCGGAGCCGGTATCCCCGACTACATGACCGCGCTAGACTTCGCCCCGCGCGAGCAGAAATGGATCGAGCTGCCGGTCTCCGGCTCGCCCCGTCCGGACAATACCTACCCGTTATCCGTCCGCTTCGACGCCGGCGACCAGGGCGCAGCCACGCACGTGGAACTTCTGCACGTCAACTGGATCGCGAAACGAACGGTCCACGTGGACGGTTCGCTCGCCGACTGGGGCGACACCTTGCCGCAGATCCTTCAAACCGACGCCGCGACGGAGCAATCATTTGAAGAGAAAATGTACCTGCCGTTCGAAAAGGCGGCGCCGAGCGAGTCCGGCGGCTTGGCGATCGGCTACGTCGCCGCGGACGACGAGTACTTCTACTTTGCCGCGAAGATCGCCGACGACAACTCGCATCCCGGCAGCCCGCGATTCGAGACCTGGGACGAAGACGCGGACTTCTATCCCGAGGTCTCCCAGACCGAGCAGGATGGCCGGACCATCGATTACCGCTGGCCCGCAGGCGTGCGGCGGTTCAGCTACCGCCGCTGGCCGATGATCCCCAGCGGCATGCCGCAGCAGCCGCTGGACAACGTGCTGCTCGCCTTCAATGCCCTCCCGCCGGCCGAGAAGGACTGGCAGACGCACGTGCCGGGCCGCTTTCCCAAGTTCATCTGGTACAAGACGACGGATTACGAGTACGCCCTGAATCACGTCGCCGCCGCGTACGGCGGCGGCACCGAGATCTGGCGGCTGTTGGCACCCGGCATGCCCTTCAAGCACTTCTTCCCGCGGCAGCCCAAACACGCCCTGGAAGGCGCGGTCCGCGACGGCCGGTTGGCCGTCCGCTACGAAGGCGGCTGGCGAATCGTCGAATGCGCCATTCCCTGGGCGGAGATTCCCCACGTCCAAACCCTGCGCGACGCGGGGCAGACGGTGAAATTCAACTTCCGCGTCAATCACAGCACCCGCGGCGCCGATCTGATGCTGTCCATGCAGCGCAGCGCCGCCGAGGGACTCAGCCACAGCTTCCACCCCAACTGGATCCGCCAGTGGCCGAACGAATTGGAGTTTGGATTCGAACGGTAGCGCAGCCAAATCGGATCGAAGGTCGATCTGCGATTCGGTCCGCACCTCCGGGATCTTCCCGACGCTCCGACGCATTCCGTTCGGTGTCTTGCCAGCGTGACAGTCTGCAGTCCGCCGGTATAATGACACCGGCGGTGTTGCGGACAAGATGCCAGAACGGCAGGAGGGACGGAGACAATGACGCAGGCAGTACTACCCACCAAGGCAGTGGACAACTGGGAAGGCATCCGCGATGAGTGGATCGAATCCGTGGAACAGCTTGTTCAAGATGCCGAGATTTGGTCTCGAAAACAGGACTGGGCTGTGCGTCGGGACGCGAAAACGCTCCGAGAGGACCGCTTGGGCCAGTACACGGTTCCGCGTCTGCTGATTCATGCGACCGCGGGCCGCCTCCTGTTGGACCCGGTGGCGCGGTACGTGCCGGGCGCGACGGGGGCGGTGGACCTGTACGTGCTTCCCTCCTACGATGCCGTCATGATCTCCCGAGCCGATGATGGCTGGCGACTGCATCCAATCGGTGCGGACGACGTACCGCAGCCCTGGTCCGAAGAGACCTTCGTGCACACGGCCCTCCAGTTGCTGGCGACCGCATGAGTCAACGTCAAGATCGCATCGATCGGATCGTCGCCGTCGAACGCGAGTACTTGGCGGCGTCCGTGGCGGCGGAACTGCTTCTGGAGCGACTTGATGCGGATCCTGCCTTCCTCGCCGCGCATGACCTGCGTAGCCGGGACGCTCGGAACCTGCTGGCGCATCTGGAAGGGACGTACGTGATTCGCCTGTGCGCGGAGTTTGAAGCCGGCCTGCGGGATGCTTGGCAAAACGCGTTTGGCCGTCCCACCCAGCCGCCGCTACGAGACCTGTTGGCCGCCGTGGCCGCTCGGCGGCTGGTGCCCCAAGACGCGCTGGATCGGGCCGACGAGGTCCGTGAGTACCGCAACGCCCTGGTGCATGCAGGCGCGACAGGCGTAGCCCCCATTCCCCTCGTCGATGCACGCCGGCATCTGTGCCGTTTTTTCAGCCGCTTGCCTTCGCGCTGGTGAAGGCCAGCCGGTCCGTACTTGCTGCCGTGTTGAACAGGAGCAAACGGAGGCTGCGAGGCTTCTCCGTTTCCTTGGTTGCCTTCTGTTCCATTGCCTGCCTGTTCTTGTGCGTGTGGATTTGCACCGCCCTACGGCGAGTTGTATCATGGCGTCGGTTGCCCAGAATTCGCGGTTCCAGCTGTCTCGCCTTGGGAAGCTGGCGGCTTGGCTCCGCCCTCCCTCTGCTGCACGATGGTGCGGAGACGTCCCAGGCTTTGCTACCACCGAAGGAGCTTGACCGTGCGTAATCCGTTTCCCGCTTGGTTGCTCGCCGGCCTGCTGCTGGCCACAAGCCCGGCAGAGACCGGCGCGGCTGCTCCCGCGGTGGCGCTCACGCTGGCCCGGGACGGTGCTCCCGCGGCTACGATTGTCATCGCCAAGCAGCCGACACGCGCGGCCCAGTTTGCCGCTTGCGAGTTGCAATGGCACCTCAAGCAGATCACCGGTGGGGAGTTTTCCATTGTCCACGATGACCAGCCGGTGCAGGGCTTGCGCATCCTGGTCGGCGACAGCCAACCGGTCCGCGATCTGCAAGTCCGGCCGGATCAACTGAACAAGCAGGAATACCTGATCCGCTTCAACCCCCAGACTCTCGTGTTGGTTGGACGCGATAAAGAGGACCGCGGCACGGTGCAATACACCGCGACGCCCGATCAGCAGGCGCTGGACACGTGGCCGGGCATCTGGGACGAGCAGGGCACGATGTACGCCG
>CAIYOB010001586.1 GCA_903927685.1 uncultured Planctomycetaceae bacterium | reverse complement strand
GGGTTACAGAATTGTCCGTGCAGCAAGAAGGGCCGTATGGCTGCCCGGGGACTGGCTGGCGACCACGGCGTCGGGGCCGAAGGACTCAGGGGCCCCCCGCCGCTCGCCAGGATTTTGCCCAGCGCCCCACCCTCACTTGCCGCGGACAGCGGACGTTATGGTGTTTCTTTGCCTGACCGGAGCGGTGTTTTACCGGGGATTCTTGTGCTTTTCGCGACCACTGACGTGTTTCCGCGGAAAACTGGCCAGATGGGGACAATTACCTCCGCAATGAGCGAAAAATGGCGGCTGACGACGGGCCACTGACCACGGACAACTGACCAGTGACAAGGGTCGAGTGACCGCGCATACCGAGGGCCAGATGACCGGTTAGAGGAATCGGCGGGCTAGACGCTGACTTGCGGTTCTGGTTTCCCTGGAAATGCTCCAGGTCAGCGGCTGCTGAGGGGGACCGTCACTGGTTCTCGACCCCTGACCCCGTGCCGTTCTCGCCGTGGATGACGCCCTACCAGCACGTTGCTGATCCCGTGTCGCCCCGCGCGGTGTGTGGGGGTGGGCGTGCAGGGCGACGGACCCGTCTCTGCATTGTGGGGGGATTGGAGGGTGGAGTTAGTCACGACAGATGCCAAGAGTATCCGGTATCCCTTGGCCGCACCAGGTGGACGTGAGCGAGTACGCGGACGAATGGATGGGCAAGCGGGACATCCGCGTGAACAAGAGCCGGGCCCAGGGGGCGTCTTCCCTGTACTCGATGATGTTCCTGCACCGCTGGCTGTTCCACCCGATGTTCAAGCTACGTGGGCAGCGGCGGTCGGGCGGCGGTGTTCTTTATGGACGAGATCGCCAAGTTCCCCCGGGCCTACGACGGCGACGCGGTGACGTCCACTCAGCAGATCACCCGCTGCCGGATCTTCTGCAGCTCGCCCTACGGGGCCGACGGGGCGTACTTCCGGCTGATGCACGATCCGACGGCCCGCGATCCGATCCAGACGCTGTCCTGGATGGACAATCCGACTCAGAACCGGTCGATGTACCACCTGGTGCACGGACGGCCCGTGGCGGTCGAGCCCAGCAAGTACGGCAAGCTGCCCAAGGACTACCAGGATCCGGTCTGGTGGGGCGACTTGAAACGCCGCCTGGAGGACCGTGGGTTCGACTTGAGCAAGGGCTACCGGTCGCCGTGGTACGACAACTGTCTGACCGCAAGCAGGCGGACGTGGTGACCAAGCGGTCGACGAATAGGCCGGGCTACTGGACCCAGAAGCGGTCGGAGCTGCTGGGGCCGTACCGCGAGGCGCTGATGGAGGGCCAGTACGTCAACCCGGACGCGGCGGCCTTGGAGGAGCTGCGGCAGTACAGCATCGGCCTGGACGGCGAGCCGTTCCACAACGCGGAGAACCAGAAAGAGGACCCGACGGGGGCGAAGAAGGCACACGCCGACCGCGTGGTCGCCGACGCCGTGGGCTGGATCGCGGCGCTGGACTTCGGGCGGGTCGCCGGGGGCACGGTCCGGGAGGCGCTGAACGTGATGAACGTCACGCCGGGGAACGCGCCGCTGGGGTCGTACGCGTGGCGCCGGGGGGAGCATTTGGCGGCGGCGCGGAAGGAGAGGGGGAGGTCGCGGTGGTGAGGGGGGAAGAACGGTACGGTTCAGCCGGTCGTACTCGACTCGGCTGCAACCGATGGTTATTTGGTTGGCAGCCCTTCGCGAGATAGTCTCAATTCGATTTCGACTCGCATCGAGGCGTGGCCAAACCCATTTCGTTGATAACGATGCCCGTCTGGGCATTCGAATTCAGCTTCCCCTTCGTCCGCAATTTCGACGATGTCTTCGGAAAAACACTCAAGGCAGCGTGGTCCTGCTTCTCGGCCATCCAGAAACGATGCCAATGCATCAAGTTCCTTGAGTGCCGCATCGGCGTTCTCAGCATCCCTGAAGATCCATGCCCACTTTGATTCGGGATCGGTCAGTGCGATCTGGATTCGCTCTCGTTGCTGCACAAGTTCCGTCGCATACGCTTCGGCGTTGACGATTGAATTGCAGTTCCGGCACCACGCCGGTCCTTGCGGAGTCTGAAATTCGTTGCCGCTCTCGTCGCCGTATCGGATCGTTGTGTACCGATAGGCGGAGAGATCCTCCCCGGTGTCAACGTTCAGGTATTGCGTGAACCAAGCCATTTTCCAAATAACGTTTAGGTTAACCCGTTGGCGACGTCTGCCGCCGTGGGTTCAGAATACGCTCAATCGCCAGCGGGTTCAACCTTTTGTTGAACTGACGGTGCCTCGAGATAGCCTAGGGAATTCGTCGCCAACGTGCAAGCCGCTGGGAGGGG
>CAIYOB010001585.1 GCA_903927685.1 uncultured Planctomycetaceae bacterium | reverse complement strand
CGCCACTCGTACCTCGCGGCTCGACCCCAGCCACCCAACCCCAATTCTTAGGTTGGACAGCGCACTAGCCGTTCGTCTTGGCGGCCGGCGCAGCAGGTGGCGTCGCGGGAGCCGCGGCCGGTTCGTCCGCGGGGCCCAACAGTTCCGCCAGCTTCTGCTGCAGCTTCTCGCCGCGGACGTGCAGGGCGTTGACCTTGCCCTCGCGATCCACGAGCACGAGGAAGGGGATGGCGTCGATGCCGCACTTGACCGCCAGCGGATGCTCGAAACCCACGGCCTTAGGGTCGGCGCTGAACACCGTCGCCCAAGGCAAGGGCTGGACCTCCAGGAAGCGCACCACCTGCTGTGAATCGTCGTCCAGATTGATCCCGACCACCTCGAAGCCCTTGGCCTTGTACTTCTTATACGCGGCGTCGATGTTGGGGATTTCCTGCAGGCAAGGACCGCACCACGTGGCCCAGAAGTCGAGCAGCACGACTTTGCCCTGGTACTTGGCCCAATCGAACGCCGAGCCGTCCGCCTGGACGCCCTCGACCGTGAACGGCTGGCCGATCAGCCCGGAGCGGCGGCGGCCGTTCTCGGCCCGCGCCTTGGCCTGTTCCGCCAACGCCTTGTCGGCGTGGTCCTTGTACTTGGTCTCCAACAGCGTGAAAGCCTCGGTCGCCTCCTTGTAGTTTCCCGAAATCTCCAGCAGCTGCGCAACTTGGGATACGACCGTCAACACATATTCGCCGGGCGTAGCGGCTTCCAACAGGGCTTTCAGCACGTCCAGCACCGGCTGGGCGCTGTTGGGCTGGCCGGTCAGCAACGCTCGCAGCTTGCCGTCCAGATCCAATTCCGTTTCCCGCCCTTGGACCGCCGCTTGCTCGAGCATCGAGCGGACTTCGGCTGCGATCTGTGGGTCCTTGCTGTCCTTGTAGGCGGCGCCGATCGCCTGATAAGCCTCGGCGGCGGCGGCTTTGTGCCCCGCCTGCTGGAACAACATGGCCGCCTGCCTGGTGATCATGAACACGCCCGGAGCGTTGGGCTGGTCGGCGATCAACTTCTTCAGTTCCGCCACCAGCGGCTGGACGTCGGTCACTTCGCCGCTGCCCATCGTCTCCAGGGACATGCCGAACAACATGAGCCTGCCCAGATTGGCCACTTCCGGCACGGGATCCTGCGAGACAGTTCGCGCGTACCCGTTCAACTCCTTCTCCGCCTGTCGGTCCCCCACTCGCACCAGGGCCCGCATCGCGTCCAGCTTGGCCTGCGTTGCGCCCAGTCGATCCTGCTTTTCCTGCGAAGCCTGCAGCAGCTTGTCGGCCGCCTGAATGCGGGCGGTCTGGATCGTCCGGTAGTCGTTGATCAGCTCCTGTTGCGTCTGGCCCTGCGGTTGTTTCCGGTCCATCTGCTGCAGGAAGGCGATCAATGCCTCTTTGCCCTCCGGAACTTGATAGCCCGCGCCGCTTGAGGCCGCTCCGCCGGGAACCGCGATCGGCGGCGTGACGGGCGGAGCGGGAACCTCACTGGGGCTGCCCGCGGGCATGGGCGGAACACCCGGATCCGTGCCGGCCCCGGCCGGTTCGTCGCCCGCCGGCGCCGCCGGATTGGCCGGCATGGCGGGTGCCGCGGACGCCGGCGACGAGGGCGTTTCGTCGGCCACCTGGTACTTGCCGCTGGCCGCGGTCACCGGTCCCTCCTCTTTTTGGCCGCAGCCGGAAAAGAGGCTGGCTGCCGTTGCCAAAGCCAGGGCCGTCAAGTAAGAATGCGAGCGCGGAGCGTACAAGTCCTTTGCCATGAACACAGATCCCTTAAGTGAAGGCGGAAAGTCGGGCAGAGCCGATGCGGACGCGGATAAACTGTGCAGATTGTAGGCCATTTGCACCTTTTTGACAGCCCCGATTTCCCCTGGCCCGATTTCCCCTGCAAACATGGCGACTCAAGAACCGCTCAACAAACGCATGGTGGTGGTGTTCAGCGGCGCGGGGCTCTCTGCCGAAAGCGGCATCCCGACGTTCCGCGATTCCAACGGGCTGTGGGAGAGCCATCGGGTCGAGGATGTGGCCAGCCCGCGCGGCTGGCGGCGGGACCCGGCGTTGGTCCTGCGGTTTTACGAGTTGCGGTTCCGCGGACTGCAAACCGCCCACCCCAACGAGGCGCACCGCAGCATCGCCCGGTTGCAGACGAAATTCCACGTCTTGAACATCACCCAGAACGTCGATGACCTGCTGGAGCGCGCGGGCTGCGAGCACGTGGTGCATCTGCACGGCATCCTGACCCGGCGAAAGTGCGAGCGGCATTACGACATTTTCGCCGACGGAAACGACTCGTGCGATTTCAAGGCGGACCAGGACGTGCCGGTCCAACTGGGCGACCGCTGCCCGAAATGCGGCGGGCAACTGCGGCCCGACATCGTCTGGTTCGGCGAGGCCGTGAACTTCGACTTCGACGGTTTGGAGCCGCTGGTCGACGAGTTGAACCGCCACGACGGGGTCTTCATCTGCATCGGCACGTCGGCCCAAGTCGCCCCTGCCTCGTCCCTGATCCCGATCTTCTCGCCGGTCAGGAACAAGTTCATCATCGACGTGAAAACGCGGCCGACCGGCGAATATACGCTCTTGGAAGGCCCGGCCACGGTCATGATGAAGCAACTGGCCGAGCAACTGCTGGACGAGTGATCCCCGGCGGCCGGGGCGATCGTCCAGGGCGAGGACGCGTCGACTTGGACAGGTACCCCGCAGGCCCGCTGCACGATCCGGGCGCGCCTAGGTGCCGGCTCGATAATATGGGCAAAGCAGGGGGTGACGTGGACGGCAAAGGACCGATCGCAAGTGCTTGCTTACCATCAGGTTGCGCCGCTCGCCGTTCCACGTTGGCCAGTTGTGAACCGAGGCGGAAAGTGCTAAAATCCCGCGAAACGGAATTGACGCCCTCTGTCTTGCGACGCGCCGTCACCGAACGAAAGGACTCCGCCCTTGCCCACGGACCTGCCTCCCGCCGACCAAGGCCCCTCGCCCGACGAACTCGGCGCTGCTGGAATCCCACCGGTCACCCCGGAAGAGCTGACCGGCTTGGTCGACCATCCGATCGAAGAGGAACTGAAGCAAAGCTACCTGACGTACGCGATGAGCGTGATTGTCAGCCGGGCACTGCCCGACGTGCGAGACGGTCTGAAGCCGTCCCAGCGCCGGATCCTGGTCGCCATGAACGACCTGAATCTGGGTCCGGGTGCAGCTCGCATCAAGTGCGCCAAGATCTCCGGCGACACCAGCGGTAACTACCATCCGCACGGCGAAAGCGTGATCTATCCGACGCTGGTCCGCATGGCCCAGGAATGGAACCTGCGGCACTTGCTGATCGACAAGCAGGGCAACTTCGGTTCGATCGCCGGTTTGCCGCCCGCGGCGATGCGGTATACGGAAGCCCGCTTGTCGCCCGTCGCCGCGATGATGCTGGATGACCTGAAGCTCGATACCGTCGACTATGTGCCGACCTACGACGAGCGGAACATGGAGCCGACGGTGTTGCCGTCGAAGTTCCCGAACCTGTTGGTCAATGGTTCGACGGGCATCGCGGTGGGCATGGCGACGTCGATTCCGCCGCATAATCTGCGCGAGATCTGCGACGCGTTGATCCGGGTGATCGACGAGCCCGATGTGCCGATCGACGAACTGCTGGAGATCGTCCAAGGCCCGGATTTCCCCACGGGGGGCGTGATCTGCGGGCGGGCCGGGATCCGGCAGGGCTACTATACGGGCCGCGGAACGATCGTGGTGCGTGCCCGGGCGGCGATCGAGGAAAAGGCCAACGGCCGCTACCAGATCGTGGTCAGCGAAGTGCCGTTCCAGCAGTTCCGCGACCGGATCGTCGAGCGGATCGGCGAACTGGTCAACACGGACAAGATCAAGGGCATCTCGGCCGTCCAGGATTTGAGCGACTTGAAGGAGCCGGTGCGGATCGCGATCGATATCAAGCGCGACGCCGATCCCGACGTGGTGCTGAACCAGTTGTACCAGTTCTCGCCGCTGCAGGACACGATCTCGATCATCTTGCTGGCCCTGGTCGATGGCAAGCCGCGGTTGTGCACGCTGAAGGACCTGCTGCAGGAGTTCATCCGGCACCGCGTGTCGGTCATCCGCCGCCGCACCCAGTTCCTGCTGGCCAAAGCCCGCAAGCGGAAGCATACGGTCGAGGGACTGCTGCTGGCCCTGGCGAACATCGACGAGATCATCCGCATCATCCGCCATTCGCAGACGCAGGCCGAGGCGAAAGTCGGGATCATGGGCGTGCAGTGCCCGGCGTCGCTGATGGCCCGGGCGCTGGGCGACGAAGGCTTCCGCATGTTCCAGGAGGAACGCGGGGTCGCGGACACCTATGCGCTCACCGCCGTCCAGGCCGACGCGATCCTGAAAATGACGCTCGGCCAGTTGGTCAACCTGGAACAGGAACGGCTCAGCGACGAGCATCGCAAGCTGCTGGAGGAAATCGCGGAGTACCTCCGCATCCTGTCCGACGAACAGAACATCCTGGACATCGTCAAGGAAGACCTGCGGGAGATCCGGCGGAAGTACGGCGACGACCGGCGGACCGAAATTACCGGCGAAGAAGTCGGCTCGCTGGACCTGGAAGACCTGATTACCGAAGAGACCATGGTCGTCTCGATCAGCCATCGCGGCTACATCAAGCGGACGCCGGTCAGCGTGTACCGCGCTCAGCGCCGCGGGGGCAAAGGCATCCGCGGGGCGCAGACGGAGGAAGAGGACCCGATCGAGCACCTGTTCGTGGCCAGCACGCACGCCTACCTGCTGTTCTTCACCAACCAGGGCAAGGTCTTTTGGCAGAAGGTCTTCAGCTTGCCGCAGCTGGGCCGGGAGAGCAAAGGCCGGGCGATCGTCAACCTGTTGAGCCTGCAACCGGACGAAAAGATCGCCGACTGCCGACCCGTGCGGGACTTCGACCTGCCGGACCATTACCTGATGATGGCCACGCGCAAAGGCCTGATCAAGAAGACGCCGCTGGAGCAGTACAGCCGGCCGAAGAAGGGCGGGATCATCGCGATCAAGTTGCGCGAGGACGATGAATTGGTGGACGTCGTCGTGACCAAGGCCGGCGACGAAGTCGTCCTGTCTACCGCCCACGGCATGGCGATCCGCTTCAAGGAATCCGACGCCCGGCCGATGGGCCGCAACACGTCCGGCGTCAAGGGCATCAACTTGCAGGGCGACGACCAGCTGGTCGGGATGGTCGTGGCGGATCCGGACGCCATGCTGCTGACCGCTTGCGAAAACGGTTACGGCAAGCGGACCAACTTCGGCCCCAGCTCGGCCGCTCCCGACGAGAAGGGGCCGAGTGACGGCGCTCCCGTGGATGACGAAACGGCGGACGAGGAATTGCCCGCCGAAGAGTCCCTCGTCGAAGAGCCGCCCGCCGAAGAGCCGGAAGAGGAGGAAGGCGAAGAAGGGTCCTCCAGCGGCCAGCGATACCGCACCCAGCGCCGGGGCGGCAAGGGCTTGCGGGACATCAAGGCCGGCGACCGCAACGGCAAAGTGGTCAGCATCGTCCGCGTGAACGAGGACGACGAACTGCTGATGATGACGGCCCGCGGCAAGATCCAGCGGATTGCCGCCCGCGAAGTGCGGCTGACCGGACGGAACACCAAGGGTGTGCGGATCATGAGCCTGGACGAGGACGATACCCTGGCCGCCGTGGTTCGCGTGCCCAAGGAAGAGCAAGCCGAAGTCGAGACGCCCGCCGATTGAAGTGAGCAACATGGCCAAGAAATCCGCGAAAGAGCCCAGCCCGAAGAAGACGGCCTTTAACGCCGCAGACCGCAAGACGCTGAACGCCTTGGTCGGCTTGGCGAACGACGTCCTGACGACCGCCGAGCGGGGGCGCCCGCCCAGCTTGGACATTCCCTCGCGGTCGCTGTCCAACGTCCGCTATAACAAGACCAAGCGGTTCATCGAGATGGGCAGCGGCACCAACCGCCGCGAGCTGTTCAACCTGTCGCAGGCCAAGGCGTACATGCAGACGCTGCTGGTCGGTAGCGGCTGCAAGCAGTTGATCGAGGAAGGCAAGACGACCAGCATCCGTGGTCTGTTCTACCTGTTGAAGCACACCATCGAAGGCTGCCGCGAGGAGACGTTCAACGACCAGTCGGAATGCGACCCGGTTATCGAGGACGTCGAAGTCACGTTGAACGCGCTCCGCGAAGAACTGCACGTCTACGCCTCGAATCGCGGTTCGATGGTCGGCAACATCCTGTTGAACGACAGCGGCGACGAGATCGATTGCACGCGGATGGGGTCCGGCGGCTACAGCGTCCCGTCGATCTGCGAGCCGGAAGTGATCGAGTTCCGCAAGTGCGACGCCAAGTTCGTCCTGCATGTCGAAAAGGACACCGTCTGGCGGCGGTTCAATGAAGACAAGTTCTGGCGCGAGCACAACTGCATCCTGACCCACGGCGGCGGCCAGCCGTCCCGCGGCGTGCGGCGACTGCTGCACCGGCTGCATTACGAACTCAAGCTGCCGGTGTACTGCCTGTTGGACAACGATCCGTGGGGATACTACATCTACAGCGTGCTGAAGCAGGGCTCGATCAACCTGGCCTACGAATCCAAGCGGATGGCGATCCCCGAGGCCCGCTACATCGGCCTCCGCAGCCACGACTACGAGCGTTGCGGGCTCACGCCCAGCGTGACCATCGATTTGTCGGACACCGACGTCAAGCGGGCCAAGCAGATCGCCGGGTATCCCTGGTTCGAGAACAAGAAAGCCTGGCAGAAAGAAATCGCCTTGATGCTGAAGAACGGCTTCAAGCTCGAAGTCGAAGCCCTGATCAACAAGGGCATCAGCTACGTCACGGAGACCTACGTCCCCGAGCGGCTGGAGGAAGGCGACTTTCTCGATTGACGCCGCGACATCCACCGAGGAACCGCTCCTGTGTCGGTGGAGGCACCGGCCGACCAGAATAACTGCTAGCGGAGGGTATTCCCGTGGTACAGGCATTGGCTCGAGGCGACGCAGTCGATGACACGATGGCGATGATCCTCCGGTCCAAGACTCCCGCGGAGCGTCTGGAGATCGCCTTCGGCATGTGGCGTTACGCGCGAAATACCATCCTGCGCATCGTGCGGGCCGACCATCCCGAATGGGATCCCGTCGAGGTGCAGCGCGAAACCGCGCGGAGGCTGCTGCATGGAGTGAAACCTGGGTCCGCCAGCTTGGCTTGACCGAAGTCTGGAACGAAATCCGAGAGCATCTGTGATGAATCCACCGCTCGTTACCCGAAGCCTGCGTGAGCCTCGCGAGAGCCTGTGCGTCGCGCTGCTGGTCGTCAGTTGGACCGCGGCCGCCTGGGCTGCTGAGCCGCCTGGCGATGGCGTCGGCCCGCCGGTGGATGGTTGCGAGGTGCCGCTCGCGGTCAGCGGTTTGCCGGCGGGCGGTTTGCCGGCGCCGGTCACTTGCGACGTCGACTTGGCCACACTGGTACAGCGATTGGGCCAATCCGGGGCGGTGGACGAACGGTCGGTGCGGCTGTTCCACGTCTTGCCGGACGGCAGCTTGCGCGAGCAGCCGATCCAGCTGCTGGCGCGCCCACAGCCACGCGCGGCCCAGCGGCAGTTCCTGCCGACGACCGTGTCGGGCGTCAGCTACCTGGCCGAAGCCGTAGCGGCCGAGGCTGCGACTGCCGTCGCGGCGAGCGGCCAGCTGTGGTGGCTGGCCCAGGGCGACGCGGAGGGCCGGGCCGCCTACCGGCTGCGGTTCGGCGTCTTGCGGCGCGGGCGGGCGATCCAGGTGCCCTACCCGCCGCAGAACTGGCGGATGTTCGACGACCAGGATCGGGCGACGCCGCTGGCCTATTTCCCCCGGATGCAGATCCGGCCCCAGTGGCCGTTGGACGGCGTGTTGCACGTAGCCGAGAACGCCGTGCCGGTGACCAGTTATCACGTGGGGCCGCTGCTGGATTCAGCGGAGGCGAGCGGCACCCCGCAGGGACCGGCGGGGCACTCCGGGCCGACGATCCGCCGGCCGTTCTTCTATCCCGTCAACGGGCCGGACGGACTCTCACTGACCGAGTTCGGCAAGCCGCACGATCCGACCGGCAGCCATCGGCATCATTATTCGCTGTGGATCGCTCACAACGACGTCGCGGGCCACAATTTCTGGGCGGACAACGGCGGCCTGATTCTCCACAAGGAGATCGTGTTGCTGGAAGACGGCCCGGTCTTCTGCCGGCTGGTCGTGCGGACCCGCTGGCGGGACGGCGCGCTGGACCTGTTGGATGAAGAGCGTACGGTGACGGTGTTCGCCGCCAGCGAGGGCTTTCGCCTGATGGATATCGAGTTGCAGTTACGGCCTGCAGGCCAGGAACCGGTGGAACTGGGACAGACCACCTTCGGATTCCTCGCCGTCCGCGTCGCCCAGTCACTCACTCCGTTCGATGGCGGCGGCGAGATTCTGAACGCCCGCGGGCAGCGGAACGAACAGAACGTGCACCTGCAGCGGGCCGAGTGGCTGGACCAGTCCGGCCCGATCCTGCCGGACCGCTGGTCGGGGATCGCCATGCTGGATCATCCGGCCAACCCGAACCATCCGACACTGTGGCACTGTCGCAACGACGGCTGGGCGGGGGCCGCGTTTTGTGGCGAAAAACCGTACACGATCGCCACGGACCAACCGCTGCGGCTGCGCTATCGGCTGGTGGTGCACGGCGGCGACGCCGCCCGGGGCCGCGTCGCGGATCACTGGCGGGCTTACGCCGCCACGCCGGTCGTACAGTTCCACCGATAGCCTGAAGGCTGGTTTCTCAAGCGGACCGAATCATGGGGCGGCAGATAGCTGACAGGTGGTTGGACCATGATTCTGTACACCCATGATTCCGTCTTTCCCATTTATAACCCCTCATTTATAACCCGCTTTTGTCTACTGAAGTATCCTGGTTATAGATGGTGGGTTGTGAATGGTGGGTGATCAAGAGCGGGTTATAAATGGTGGGTTATAAATGGTGCGACCGGCGTGGCCGGGGGCTCGCTGCGCTCGACCCCAGGCACCCCAACACGGGCAGGTACCAAGACGCGAGAGCGGTGAGCGAATCATGTACGAAGTCTTCGATCATACGGCTGACATTGGGTTGCGGGTTTCCGCACCGGACCGGCCGGCGCTGTTCGCCGAGGCGGGGCGGGCGTTGTTCTCGCTGTTGGTGGTGAACGGGGACGCGGTCCGGGCCGTCGAGCGGCGGGATTACGAGCTCGCGGGCGAGCAGGACGAGTACCTGCTGTTTGACTGGCTGAGCGAATTACTGTATACGTTCGAGACGGAGCATTTGCTGTTGTGCGAGTTCCGGGTCGAACTGGAACCCGCCGGGCTGCGGGCGATCTGCCGCGGCGAGCGGGTTGACCGCGCGCGGCACGAACTGGATCATGAAGTCAAGGCGATTACGTATCACGGTCTGAAAGTCGAGCACTCCGGCACAGGCTGGCTGGCCGAGGTCATTGTCGATATCTGAACGGAGCGGGCACCGTCCATGGAATCAGAAGCGGAAGAGATGGCTGTCGGCAGGCCCGGTCCCGGGGAACTTCCCCCGTGGCGTTCCTGGCGGCCGGCGTTGGGGCGGTTGGCGCGGCTGTGCCTGAAAGAGCTGCGCGAGATCCTCCGCGACCGGCGGACGATTGTCACGCTGTTGCTGATGCCGCTGCTGGTCTATCCCCTGCTCAGTCTCGCTTTCCAGCGGATGCTGCTGACCTCGCTGGACAGCACTCACGAGGTCCGCGGCGTGATTGCCGTCCAGTCGCAGGCGGACTTTGACCGAGTCCGCCAGATCCTGGAGGCGGGCGAACTGTTGATCCGGAACCGACCGCGCCCGGCGGGCCAGCCGGACGCACCGGCCGCCGCGGAGGCAAGCGCCCTGCCGATTCCGGAACCGCGGTTCGAGATGAGCCTGACCATCCGGGCGAATCCCGAGGCCGAGGTCGCGGCGGGCGAGGCCGATCTGGCGGTGCTGGTGCGGCGCGCGCCCGCCGCGGCGGGCCGAGGACGAGCCACTGGGCCGCTGCGCTGCGAACTGGTTTCCCGCGCGGGCTCGATGCTCAGCCAGAGCGCACTCGACTACGTGCAGGAGCGGCTGCAGGCGGTGAATGAATTCTCGGCGGAACAGGAGCTGCGTGCCCTGGGCCGCCGCTGGCAGTACCCGGCCCAGTTCTCGCGGCGCACCGTTCGGGGACCGGACGCCGCGCTGTCGTTGACGACGCTGATTCCCTTGATCCTGATCCTGATGACGATCACCGGCGCCGTGTACCCGGCGATCGATCTGACGGCCGGCGAGCGGGAGCGCGGCACATTGGAAGCCCTGATGGCGGCGCCGGTTCCCCGCCTGGGACTGCTGGCCGCCAAGTACGTGGCGGTCGTCGTGGTGGCTCTGCTGACGGCCGGCGCGAACCTGCTGGCCATGACGGTCACGCTGAGCGTCACCGGGCTGAGCGAGGTGGTGTTCGGCAAGGCCGGCTTGTCGCCGCTGGTGCTGGGCCAGGTGTTCGTCCTGCTTATTCTGTTTGCCGGCTTCTTTTCGGCGGTCCTGCTGGCGCTGACCAGTTTTGCCCGCAGTTTTAAGGAAGCTCAGGCGTACTTGATCCCGGTCATGCTGCTGTCCCTGGCGCCGGGCCTGATCAGCCTGACGCCGGGAGTCGAGTTCAACGCATTGTTGGCGGTGACGCCGCTGCTGAACATCGTGCTGCTGGCCCGCGATCTGTTCGAGGGCAGCGTGGATCCGACCCTGGCCACGGCGGCCGTCTTGACGACAGCGCTGTACGCGCTGGCCGCGATCG
>CAIYOB010001584.1 GCA_903927685.1 uncultured Planctomycetaceae bacterium | reverse complement strand
GCGCCGTGTCTCTGCAGGAGATCACCGCTGATTTGTCCAACTGCCGACGGTGTGACAAGGACCTTGTCGATTTGCCTGAAGACAGTGACAGCGGGCCGATCGTTCCCCACGTGATCGTCGAAGTACGCTGGGAGGGCCATGTCGCGACATTCCCAGTCCGATTCGACGACAAGGCCACGCTTCCATTGCTACTGGTCGGCCGGAAGCCTACGGAGGGCGAGTTGATCGAGTACTTCCTCTTTGGTCGCGAGCCGGGTGACGATGATGGCGACGACGGAGGCACGGGAAACAATGGGCAAGGGGCAAAGACTGACCGGCCGATCGATACTCGCCGAATCCTGGCCTATTTCATTCGTCGGTTCGTCCAGGCAATTCCGGGTATCGAAGCAGAGCTGCAGCGGGCGAGTTATTCCCGTACGGCGCTGGAGGCCGCTCTGCGGGGCCCAACCAGCCCGTTGGAACTGGCTGAGCGAGCGTTCGCGAGCCTTTCTGCTTCTCCTGGCCCAGATGAACCGGAGAAGACACCGACGGCGGTCGGCTTTCAACTCGCGGAGATAGTGGCCGCCCTGCTGCGCTGTCGGGATCGCCTCGAAGATGCATCTCTGAAGGAGTGCTTTGATTCTGTGATCGATCATTGCCGAGGGCTGCTTAACAGCCTCGTCGATAACCACCCAGAACTGAAGGAAAGCGCATTCCCCCTTTACCAGCAACGATTTGTGGGAGGTATGCCATGAAGATGTCGCGGAGCATTGACTTCGGAAAATCGCTGCGACAGGTGTTCGGGGACGATCCGGAATCCGCAGCCCAAGTGGAACAAGACCGCGCTCGTCAATCGTCCACCGTCGATGCAATCCTCAAGAGGTTCTTTGCAGGCGAGACCGCCAAGGCCCGAGAACTCGTGATCCTGGCCGATGAAGTCGGTTTGGGCAAGACGTATGTCGCCCTGGCTACTGCTGTGTCGATCCTCGATGCGATCCGGACGGGCGCAGCACCTGATGGCCTGCCGGCCAACAAACCCGTCGTGCTGGTTCTGACGCCAACCAACGATGCCCTGTTCAACAAGTGGATGCGAGAAGCGGAGGCTTTCAGGACGGACTGTGCACGGACGCGGGGGGCTCTCGATTGGCTGGATATTCGCTGTCCGGTTCCCGGTGGCAGCAAGTCTGGAAATGTCGTCGATCTGGCTGCCCAAATGCGAGAGGCCTCGCGCAGTCGTCCGATGCTGCTGATCGCCAAGCACGGCGTGCTGGGAGCCGCACTCCACGACCGGGATTTGTGGCGACGACGGGCACTTGCGATCGTCTTTGATGCCTTCCATATCCGTCCCGCAGATCGGAAGTGGTGGTGCAGGAGAGTCCTGGGAACCGGGGCGAAAACGGAGGTGCCGGAGTTGTTGGACCTGCGGAAGTCGTACGGCCTTTGGGACGAGGCAGGCCTTGTTGCCAAGAATCTGTATCGGGCCTTTCAGCGAGCGGTTCACGACGAAGGTGTGCACGCGTTCATTCATCGGCTCGTCTCAGAGTGGAACGTAGACCGACTGGTGGACGCCCTCGATGATTTGACCCGGCGTGCTTTGGCCAGTGATCTTCCCTGCCTGCCGCTGGTGATCATCGACGAAGTTCACAACCTGAAGAACGAGTACGTTCAGGGCAGAAAGCACCTGGAGTCACTGTTGAACCGCCGTGTCTCCCGCATGCTCGGTCTCTCCGCCACGCCGTTCCAGCTCCGTCAGGATGAACTGCTAAGCATCTTGAAACTGCGCGGCATCTTGAACTTGCCGCGTGATCGACATGAAAGCCTCGATCTGGCCGTCAGCAAGCTCTCGGACGCGATGAAATCATCGCGCGACTGCGGCGATCTATTCCGACGCCGATGGCGCGGCTTGCGTCCTCGGGACGAAGAGACCATCAGCAAGTCGTGGCTTGCAGTGGTGGGTTCTGAACCCGCCGAGCGAAAGGCTCTCGCCCGGCAGGTTCGGCCACCTCGTGTTGCCCACGCGATCGAGACGGCTCTCGACCTGCAAGACCTCAATCAGCAATTGCAGAAGCATCTCCGTCCGTTCGTTATCCGGCATCAGCATCCTCGCGGCTACCGCGAACACCTCATCGGGAAGCGGGCTGACATCGGAAATGGCCCGGGCACGTTGCACTTCAGCTGGGCTCCT
>CAIYOB010001583.1 GCA_903927685.1 uncultured Planctomycetaceae bacterium | reverse complement strand
TAGGCGTGTCGCCAAATCCCGCGATGCGTCCAGCGGCCGTTGAAGCCCTGCCACACCGTCCAGCGACCGGAGAACGGCAGGCACAGGCTGCGGGGCGAACCGGGGTACCGCAAGCGATTGACAAACCAGTTTTCCCGGACCTCCTCCGGCGACCCGCCGCAGCCGCTGGACAAGAGCGGGTAGTCAGCGGCCCGCAGGGCGCAAACAGCCCCCAGCGTGACCAGACAGAACGGCAGCGTGAAAGGTGGAATGCCGTACATGCCCAGGAAGGTCGTCGCCGGCTCCAGGACCAGGGGCGAAACGGCCACCGCCAGCATCCCGAGCAGGCAGCTTTGAAGCGATGGGACCAGGAACACGCCGCCCAGGGCCATGGCAATCAGCGGGAAGTTGAAGTTGTTCCCGCTCTGCATCGCCTGCTCCATCGAGCCGAGCAACAAGGCCCGAACCCAAACGCCGACGTAGTACCCCGCCACGGCCAAGCCGAACAGGATCCGGGAGTAGCGGAGAATGAGCAAGCTGAACAACAACCCCACGACCACGCTGGGGGCGAACAGCACGCCGCCCAAGGACTTGAAGAAGCTGGCCAGCCACAACGGCAGTTCCAGATCGGGATACCAAGGCGAGCCGGCGGGAACGTCCGGCAAGACGCCGCCGTACTTGGCGACGGTCAGGTAGGCCAGCACGCTCGTCACAGCAAAGGGCAAACTGAGCACCGGCAGTCGGCAGCGGGTGACCAGGAGGTGGGCCAGCAGGATCGTCAGCGCCAGCGCCAGCACGCCCGCCGCCACGACGAACAAGAGGGTCGGCAGCGTCAGCTCCAGGCGGTAGCCCAGGGACATGCCGACGAACAGCGGATTGAATGTGTAGTGCCCCGCCTGCAGGAAGGCCCGTTCCATGCCGATCAGGTGCGCGGATGCATAGGCCGCAGCGACGGCCAGCAACCCGGCGAGTGCCAGCCGCGGATGGAGGCACATGATCGCCACCAGCAGCGCACCGTACACGCCGCCTTGGAGAAACAGGATCTCCGCACAGCCGCTGCAGATGGATTTGAGTCGGTCGGCCATCAGCACCCTTCGTAGTTCGAGCGTCACATTTCGGATCTCACCGTTGGCCCCGCAGCCTCTCCGGCAGCTTTTCGCGCCGGGTGATGTCGCTCAGATCCTCGGCCTCCCGAATCACTTCCACTTCGCCGCTCTCGGCGACGAGCACGGTGGCCGGCCGATAGGTGATGAACTGCATCGACTGGGTGTTGTTGTAGGCGCCCACCGGCGACAGAACCAGGCGCGTGCCGCGGTTCAACTGCGGCAGCATCACGCCTTCGTCGATCGCGTCCAGGTTCATGCACAGCGGACCGTAGACCAGGCTGTTCTCGTAGACGCCCGGCACTTCGCGATCAAGTTCGATATTCAGCTTGTACCAGAAGGTCGTGAACAGCAGGTTCACACCGGCATCGGCGACGTAGGCGCGCGTGCCGTCCGCCAGACGCTTGGTGGCCTCGATCGTCGCGACCAGGTAGCCCGCTTCGTCGACCAAGGCCCGGCCGGACTCGAGGATCAGCTTGGGAAAGCGGCCGGGCCGGAGATG
>CAIYOB010001582.1 GCA_903927685.1 uncultured Planctomycetaceae bacterium | reverse complement strand
CGAGTGCAGCGAGCCCCCGGAATGCCCGCGGACTGTGGGCTCGCTGCACTCGACCACAGCCACCCAGGCAATCCGGAGTCCTGAACCTCGTACCATTCGCGGCTGGGCCGATGGACTTGGACCTGGAACGCGGTATGGAGTGTAGTGCAGGTCAAGCTGTGGACCGGGGTGGGGGCGTAGGGGTGACAGGCGTTCGGGAAATGTTAGCATAGACAGACCTGGAGGCCCCCGCATGACGCACGGAAACCGCTCCGCAGCCCAATCCTGCCAACCCGCCACCGCAGCCGACGTGCTCGATCGCGAACAACGGATCACACTCCAACTCGAGCGACTGCGGCAGACTGTGCACTGGGCCTGCGACCGCGTGCCCTGGTATCGGCAGCACTGGACGGCCGCGGGGATCTCGCCGGAGGATATCCGGACGCTGACCGATCTCGCCCGGGTGCCGTTCATTACCAAGGACGATCTGCGAGACGCGTATCCCACGGGACTGTTTGCGGTCCCGCTGGACCAGATCGTGCGGTTGCACGCGTCCAGCGGGACGACCGGCAAACAGGTCTTGGTCCCCTACACACAATCTGATCTGGCGGTGTGGACGGAGTGCATGGTCCGCGTCTTGACCTGGTTTGGCATCCATTCGGGCGACGTGCTGCAAAACGCCTACGGCTACGGATTGTTCACGGGCGGGTTGGGGTTCCACTACGGCGCCGAGGCGCTGGGGGCGACCGTGATTCCGATGTCCGGTGGAAACACGGACCGGCAAATCGTGGTGATGCAGGACTTCGGCACGACGGCGGTCTGCTGCACGCCCAGCTTCTTCCTGCATATCGCCGACCGGGCCGGGGAACTGGGCGTCGATTTGCGGACGCTGCGGTTGCGCGTCGGCGTGTTCGGGGCGGAGCCGTGGTCGGAAGAGATGCGGCAGCGGATCCAGCAAGCGGCCGGCATCGAGGCCTTTGATATCTATGGACTGGCCGAGATCGTCGGGCCGGGCGTCGCGGCCGAATGCGCGGCGCATCAAGGGCTGCACGTGCTGGAAGACCACTTCTACCCGGAAGTGATCGATCCGTGCACGGGCCTGGTGGTGCCCGAGGGCGAGCCGGGAGAACTGGTGCTGACGACGCTGTCCAAGCAGGCGCTGCCGATGGTGCGGTACCGGACGGGCGATATCACGGCCATTTGTCCGGGACCGTGCCCGTGTGGGCGGACCCTGCGGCGGATCCGGCGCGTTTCGCACCGTAGCGACGACCTGTTCATCGTCAAAGGGGTTAATGTGTTCCCGGCCCAGATCGAGGCGGCGTTGCTGGCGGTCGAGGGAACACTGCCGCACTACCAGATCGTGCTCGGTCAACCGCAGGACCCGGACCGCGTCGAGGTGCAGATCGAGGTCTCGCCGGACATGTTCAGCGACCGGATCGGCGTGTTGGAGGAATTGCAGGGCCGACTGTCCCGGGCGATTCGCCAGGCGGTAGGCGTCCAATTGGAGGTCCGGTTGGTGGAGCCGCGGACGCTGGCCCGCAGCGAAGGCAAAGCACGCCGCGTGATCGATCAGCGAAGGAGTCCGGGATGAAGATTCATCAGCTGTCCGTATTCGTCGAGAATCGGCCGGGGCACTTGATTGCTCCGTGCCAGCGACTGGCCGAAGCGGGGATCAATATCGTGGCCTTGTCGCTGGCCGAAACTCAGCAATACGGCATTCTGCGGCTGATCGTCCGGGACTGGCAGCAGGCGAAAGACGTCCTGCAGGCGGGCGGCTTTCGCGTCACGATCACCGAGGTCCTGGCCGTCCAAGTTGCGGACCGTCCAGGCGGCCTGGTCGAGGTCCTGACGCCGATCTCGGCGGCCGGGCTGAATGTCGAGTACATGTACGCGTTCTCGACCAAGGCCGGTGAGCAGGCCGTGCTCGTGTTTCGGTTCCAGGATCCCGACCTGGCGCTCGCTGCGCTGCGCGGCTCGACGGTCAATTTCGTCGATACCGTCGAGCTGTTCAGCCGCCTGGATCGGGTGTGACGTCTATTGCACCGCTTCGCATTCGGCGACTTTGCGGGCGTAGAAGTCGTCGGTGATCAGGAAATCCTCGTACAGGTACTTCAGCTGTCGCAGGCGTCCGGCCACCTGGGACTTGGTGAACTTGGGCGGCTCGGTCTTGGGTGCCTCCGCGGGGGGCACGGCAGCCGGGGCCGGCGGCGGAACACGTTTGGGCGGCGGCGTGAATGACGGATCGTAGACCAGCAACTTGAGATCCTCGGCGGGCACCAGGTGCCGCCACAGGAAGGCTTGCATCCGGTCCTCCGCCGGCACGGCTGCATGGGCGACTTGTTGGTCCCCGATCTGGGCGCGGCCTTGGACGATCAGGCTGATCGGCTCGGGGGTCGCAGTCAGGGTGGTTTTGATCGCCAACCGCGCGACTTCCTGCTTGGCCGTCAGCGTGACCGTCGCAGCCGAGAGACCCTCCGGCGGATCCTGCAAGCCCAGCTTGATATCGCCCGTGAATCCGTCTTTTCGGATCGCGTAGACGCTGACCGTCGCATTCGACTTGCTGCGCATCGCAACGCTGGACGGCACGACTCGCAACGCAAAGTCCGGCTGCGGGGCGCTGATCCGCAGTCGGTAGCCGTACTCCTCGCCGCCGCCGCGCGTGGTGTCCGTCAGGTGCACGAAATAGGTTCCGTCGGCAGGCAGCGTGACCAGCAGATAAGAATCCGCGTGGTGGGTGTTGGTCCCCGCCCCGGCGTCCTCGTGATCGTCGTTGAACGCCAGGACCTTGCCTTTGGCATCGGTCACGCGAAGCAGCGAATCCAGCGGCGAATCGAGCCGCCGCGCTGTGACTTCGGCGACGAGCGAGTCTCCGGCTCGAGCCTCGACCTGGAACACGTCCTCGTCGTTCGCCCGATCCATGCGCCCGTTCACGATCACGGGCAGTTGGACTTGCTGTGCGTGCGCGGCGTCGTCATTGGATTCTCGGTCGAGGCTTTCCGGCAGCGTGTCCAGCGCGAACGGGACGCGGTTGGAAACGAACCCGTCCTTGGTCGCGGCGAGCAATTGGACGCCGGGCCCTGCGTCCGCCGGCAGCGGCAGCAGGTCGGCCAGATCCAGATTCCAGCCCTTCATTTCAATCGGGCCGACCTCGCCCGAGCGGGCTCCCAGCGGAAAGATGCTGGTCACCAGCGGCAGTTCGCCGATCGTCACGCGGTAGACAAAATCCTCGCGGCCGCGGAAGATGGCGTCGGTGATGCTGAACAGGTACTCGCCGTCCTGGGGCACCTCGAAGACCAGCGTCGGGTCGGGCTTGAAGCGGAAATCGTCGTTGAATGCCAGTTCCCGGTGGTTCGCGTCGTAGACCGCCAGCACGGGCTGGAACCAGCCGGGCACGGCGTCAGCGATATACGGAATCAACTGCCGGGCTGCGGTGGCCAGCACCAGCCGCTGGCCCTTGCGGGCCGCGAAGCGATACCAGTTCACCTCGCCGGGAGCGATCTGCCCATTGGCCGTGCAGGGCACGGTAAGCCGCTGCTCAATCTCGTCGACCGGCCGCTTGCGGAGGGCCAGTTCTTCCTTGCCCAGCACCTGGAAATCGCACGTCCGCAGCGAAGTGCGTGAGACTTCAGGCAGTTGGCCGACATGGAACACGAGCGGGTTGGAGACTCCGCGGGGCGTGGCCAGCCGCAGTTCCCGGACGCCGGGCTCCGCCTCCGAATCGATCGCCACTTCGATATAGACCAGGCTGGACAGCGAAGCGCAGGCCGGGCGGTTGACGTATTCGCCCATCCGTTTCTCGATCCGGGCGATCTGCTTCAGCGTCGCCTCGTCCTTTTCCGCCGGGTCGCCTGCCTGCTGTAGTTCGCGCTTCAGCTCGTTCAGCTGTTCGCGCATCAAGGTCATTTCCTGCGGGCCATACTTCCGGCAGTACTCGACAATCTTGGCGGACACGCCCGTCCCCGTGACCAGCACTTGGCCGACTTCGTCCAGGCCTTGGCCGCCAAGCTTGACGGAGAAGGTGGTGCCCTGTTGGCCGCCGGCGGGGTAGACGAAGCCGATATAGGGCCGGGTCTGGGCCGAGGCCGAACAGGCCAGCGCCAGCGATCCCGCCAGCGCCAGGATTGGCAGGCAACGTAGTTTGCTCATGAACGGTTCCCTTGTCTACATGATCTCGGTCAACAGTCCGGCCGACTTGACGCCTTCGGCGGCCGAGGGCAACACCCGCGCGTCCAGGCCCATCGGGTGCGGCAGTTTGGCGTTGGCGTCGATCCCGGCCAGCTGGTAGATGCTGCCCAGCAGATCCACCGGATACACCGGCCGATCCTTGACCTCCGTGGCTTTGTCATCCGACGAGCCGACGACGCATCCGCCCTTGAATCCGCCCCCGGCGACCAGGACGGAAAACACGTTGCCGTAGTGATTGCGGCCGCCGTTCCACGGCGGCTGCCAGTCGACTTTCGGGCCGCGGCCGAACTCGCCGCAGCACCAGACGATGGTGCTGTCCAGCAGGCCGCGATCGCTCAGGTCCTGCAGCAGCATCGCCAGCCCCTGGTCCAGTTGCGGGCACTGGCGGCGCATCGTGGTAAAGTGGTTGCTGTGCGTGTCCCAGCCGCCGGGATAGTTGATCACGACGTAGGGCACGCCGGTCTCGACCAACCGCCGCGCGACCAGGCACTCCTGGCCGAACGTGTGGCGGCCGTAGCGGTCCCGCAGTTCGGACTTTTCTTTGGACAGATCGAACACTTCCTTGCCGGCGCCCAGAATCAGTTCGTAGGCCTGGTTCTTGGCTTCCTCGGCCGCCGTCAAGTCGGGGCTGTCCGCCAGCAGCTGGTTCAGGGCGTCCATTTTGCCGAGCAGCTCGCGGCGGGCCTTTTGCCGGTCGTCGGTGATGCTGCGGGCCACGACGCCTTCGACCTCGAACCGGGGCGCGCTCGGATCGCCGCCGGTGGCGAAGGGCTTGAACTTGGGCCCCAGAAAGCCCTCTTCGGAGAATCGGCCCTGCGGTCGCGTCAAAACGACGTAGGGCGGAATCAGTCCCTGGTACCCCGGGCTCTTGAACAGCGAGAACACGGCCCCCACGCTCGGGTAGGCCAGCCGCTCGCCGGGCGCGTGCCCCGTCTGCATCAGGTACGCCGCCGTTTCGTGGCCGTTGTTGCGGTGTGTCATGCTGCGGATCAGCGAGAACTTGTCCGCCTGCTTGGCCAATTCGGGAAACAGGCCGCCCAGTTGGATTCCGGGGACATTGGTATTGATCACCTGAGAGAATTCGCCCAGGTATTCGTAGCCCGCATCCGGTTTGGGGTCCCAGGTGTCGTTGTGCGACATGCCGCCCCACAGGAAGATCTGGATGACCGACTTGGCCTTGGCTTTGACCGGGGCCGGATTGGGCGCCTGGTCCGCCTCGGCCGCTGCGGCCACGCGACCGGCCCCCAGGCCCTTGGCCAGCATCAAGCCGGCCGCGCCGTACAGGCCCCGCTGCAGTGTTTCACGCCGGGAAATCCCGCCTTGGGTGTTCTGGTTTGCGTTCATGTTCTTCGTTACCTCTCCTGGCCAATGGAATGGACCCGTCGTTCAAATCCTTCCGCGAATCTCCTGGTGCTCAATGCCGATACAGAAACTCGCTGCTGTTGATCAACGCCCACGCGACGTCCAAGAAGTCCTCGCGACGCTTGGACCCGCTGGCCTTGCTCTGCTTGCCGGACCTTCCGGTATTGCTTGCCGCCCCCGCCGCACTATACGCCATCGCGGTCTTCACCTCGTCGTCGGTCGGCCGGCGCGACAGGATGGTCAGGTACAGTTCCTCGACGATCGCCTGCGGTTTGCGGCCGGACTCGTACAGCGCCTTCAACTTGGGACTCTGTTCGAGTTTCAGCTGGATGTGGCTCGAGTTCAGCATGTGCAGGGCCTGGGCGGGCACTGGCTTGTTGTCGCGTTCGTTTTCCATGCCCGTGGCCCGCGCCGACCGGCCGAACAAGGCCAGGAAGGGGCTAGTGATGCTCCCATCGGCGATCGCGATGGCCGGCATGTCGCGCGGGATGTTCGTGAACGGCTCGGGAATGGGGCTGGTGTACAGATCCGACGTCCCGGTGATCTTGTTGACGGCGTCGATCAACACCTCGGCGTCCAGGCGGCGGAGCGGATAACTGGCAAAGTTCGCCTGGGCCTGCCGGTCGCTGAACCGCGGCACGGAGGCCAGCTGGTAAGTGCTGGAATTCAGGATCAGCCGGTACAGGTGCTTGAGATCATAGCCGTGCGAGACGAATTCCTTCTCCAGGAACGCCAGCAACTCGGGGTTGCTGGGCGGATTGTCGTCCCGCAAGTCGTCCGGTTCATGGATAATGCCCCGTCCCAACAACCAAGCCCAGACGCGGTTGACGATGCTCCGCGCGAACCAGGGATTCTCGGCGGTGATCAGCCAGTCGGCAAAGACTTCGCGCGGATCCCGGCTGGGGGGCAGTTCGATCTTGGTGCCGTCCGGAAGGACCGCGGTCAATGGTCCGCTAGGGGCGGGCGGGGGCGTCGGCTCGGCCGCCGTCGCCGACGGCTCGGCGGGTGGCTTGGGCGCCGTGCCAATGGCATCGCGGCCGGGAACGGTATTGCCGGGGACTTTCGTCGCCTGCAGCGGATCCCAGAAAACGAACTCCTCTTTCCACTCGCTGGTCGGCTTGTAGCCGACCTGCGAAAAGAACACGGCCATCCCGTTGCGGCGGTCTTCGGGCCAAGAATCAGTGCGCGATCCCAGGAAGGCCAGCGCGACCGCGCTGGCGACCGTCTCGGGCGTCTTGCTTTGGACCGCCCGATAAAAGTTCACGGGCCCGACGCGGAAGTTGCTGCCGCTGGAGGTCAGCAGTTCACGGACGAACTTGTCGTACGGCTTGTTCTCGGCGATCGAGGCACGGATCCAGCGGTGATAGGCTTGAGCTGCGTTCGGCCACAGGTTGACCGGGAATTCGGCCTTGATCCGCAGGATATCGCCCCACTTCATCGCCCAGTAGTCGGCGTATTCGCTCCGTTCCAGCAGGCGGTCGATCAAGGCCCGACGCTTGTTTTCGGTGTCCGCGTCATCCAGGAACGCCCGGACTTCATCGGCGGTCGGCAACGTGCCGATCACGTCCAGGTACGCGCGGCGGACAAATACAGCGTCGGAGCACAGCACCGGCTGGATGTTCAACGACGACAGCTTGGCAAAGACCAGCCGATCCAATTTGCCGGCCGGTTGAGGCGGCACCGAGCTTTGAAAGACGTTGGGTGCCACCTCGGCGGCTGCACCCGTGTTCGCCACCGACAGAAGGATTACGGCGCAAGTGAACACTAACTTCATACTCTTCAGCTCCCTGTAGGAGTCACGCGGTCGTGCGCGGTGACCAAGGACGGGTGGGATGTGCACTTTGCGGAACTGGGCAGACATCATTCCGAGTCCTCTGATTTCCGTCAGAATACCACATTGTCGGTTATTCTAACAACCTGAAGACGCCAGTACAGAGCGGGAATCGGCCTGGGAATTCAAGGCTCCACCGTCAGGATCGAGTACAAATCCAGACGGGGCACGGTCACCGTCGCCAGCCCCGCGGTCCACGAGACCTCGAGCGACTGGCCTCCCGGCTGGCTCGTGATCGTCCGCGGGGCCTGCGGCAGACGGATCGACACGGTCAGCGGCCCAACCGGTTCGACCGCCGTGATTCCCTCGTCGGGTGCGTCCGCGTGCGGCCCGGACGTGTTCACCAGGTGGACCGACAACCGGCCGTTCAGCAGCCGCGGGCTGACATCGACATCCCGGGCCCCGCGGACTTGGACCACGGGAGCCGGCAGGGCCCGCTGGAGCACACTCGGGAAAGTCCCGTCGACGCTGTCCACGGCGATCAGCGACAAAGCCGTCTGTGCCGCCAGTTCGGCCTGGAAGAGCTTGGCCGGCCCCGGGCCGATCAGCACCAGGCTGCCGCCGGCCTTGGCATAGGCCGCCAGCTCGTCGCGGAATCCGGGCTGCAGATACTCCCAACCCGGCACAATGATCACGGGCCATTGGCTCAGCTTGCCCGTCAAGTGATGTTCGCTGACGACCTGCACTCCAAGCTGGTTCTGCAGGATCTGGTTCAGCGTCGTGCGGAGGACGGTCACGCCGTTGCTGCCTGCCCAGTGAAACAGCCGCGACGACTCGCGGTAGTGGGCGGCGGTCGAATAAAGCAGGGCGATCTGCGGGACGGAAACTGAGTGATGGCAGAACGCCTGCCGGGCTCGGCAGAATTCGGCCACTTGGGCCATTACGTCCATCTCGGTCAGATCGCGGACGGCGCCGTCCCGGTCCTGCTTGAAATACGCCTGGTACCCGCCGCCCATCGCCAGCACCACGGCCGCTTCCTGCATCAGCTGGACCGCCGGTTTCTGCTTCCGCGTCTTGCGGCTGAACGACCATGACATCAGATCCCACGGCACGCCTTGGTTCTCCAGGCAGCGACCAGCGAAGCGGGCCGAGTTGATGCTGTCGTCCGGCGAGAAGTCGCCCGACAAGCCGGCCACGCGGGCCGAGACCGGCTCGGGCATGTGATCGCTGAACGCCCAGTTGCTGATCACCTGGAAGTCCGGGTGCGACGTCTTCAACTCGTCCACATAGTGCCGCACGTAGCGGCGAAAGCCTTCCCGGTGGAAGTCCAGCCACTCGGTCCAGTACGGGTCGCCGGCCTTGCGGGGCGCGGCCGTTGCCCCCGTCTGGCGGCAGAACTCAGCGACGGCCTTGTCGCCGTAGTCCGGGATCGTGGCCCAGCAGTCGCCGTCCACCCAGACGCCGTCGACGCCGTACTCGCCGGCCAGTTCGCGCAGTTGCGGGATCAGCCGTTGGTCGACGTAGGGACCGAACACGGAGGTCGCCTTGTCGTCGGGCTTGCCGTCTGCGTGGATCGCGGCCCAAGCGGGATGCGTGGCCACGGCGCGGCCGTCCCAGACACCCGAATAGTGCATGAACAAGGGAACCCCTCGCTCCCGCGTGACCTGACGCCAGATTCGCAGCGGATCGCCAACGAAGCCCGGCGCCGGATTGCCTACCTTGGTCGGGTAACTCGAGTACCCCGGATGCCCTTTGCAGTCGATCTGGATGTAGTCCGGCTTGACCTTGTCGATCACCGTCTGGACCATCTCCGGCGTCGTCCGGGCGCCAACGCGGTCGCAGTCTTTGCCGGCGTGGAAGTCAAAGTGGATACCCAGAAATGCGTCGGCACGCTTCATGCGAGGCGGATCAGCAGCCTCCGAGACGACCGCCGCCAGCAGGATCAGAACGGCGCCAAGCAGGGCTGAAGACCGCAAACGCCGACGGGACAAAGCGGAATGGAAACGGGCTGTCTTCATGGCAGTGGCTCCAGTGGGTGAGGGTGCGGCGAGGATCACGAACCGCGGGTGGCGGCCGCCGCGATGGTCAGGTGAGTTTTCCGTTCGCTGGGGGTGGGTGCGCTCGTCGTCCGAGCGGGGAAGGCGGGCTACCGGGTTCTCTTGCGCTGATCCAAACGTTCGCCTTCGGGCCGGCGGACAGGCAGGAGCAGCCCGCCGGAGGCTTCCAACTCGTCGAACAGCTGTTTCTGTAACGCGGCGATCTGTTCCTGAAAGGCTGGCACATCAATCAGATTGTGGCGTTCCCACGGGTCGGTCTGCAAGTCGTAGAAGCCGTTTCGGTCCCAGAGGCCGTGGTAGAAGATGAATTTGTACCGATCCGTGCGGATGGCCAGCGTCGTGGGCGTGGCCGGAAAGTTCCACTCCCAGTGGTATTCGTACAGGAGATGATCCCGCCACGGCGCCGGCTGGCCTTTCAACAGCGGCAGGAACGAGCGGCCGTCCATCCGGGCGGACTCGGGGACGGGCACGCCGCAGGCATCCAGGATCGTCGGCGCCAGATCGATGTTCTGGACCAGCTGGCTGACTTTCGTTCCGGGCGTGATCAGGCCGGGAGCGTAAGCCAGCAGCGGGATCCGGATCGACACTTCGAACGCGTCCCGCTTGTCGTAGAATCCGTGCTCGCCCAAGGCGAACCCGTTGTCGCCCAGGTACAGCACCAGCGTGTTGCGGCTCAGACCGCTCTCGTCCAGGTAGGTCAGCACGCGGCCCAGGTTCTCGTCCAGGCTAACCAGGGTTTCGCAGTAGCGGTGATACAGGTCATCGAAGTTGGGCACGGGATCCTTGTCAAAGGGTCCCGTCTCCATGTGGTCGATGCCGTGGATACTGAAGCGGCGGTCCAGGATCCAACGGGATTGCGTCTGGTAATTCCCTTCCGTATTGGCCATCGTCTCGGGATAGTCGATTGGCTCTTGGGCGTACCGGCCCAAGTGGCGAGGCGCGGGCTGGAACGGGTAATGGACCGATTTGTGCGACAGGTACAGCAGGAACGGCTTCGCCTGGTCGCGTCCCTTCTGCAGCCACTGCAAAGCCTGGTCGGTCAGGACGTCGGCAGTGTAGCCGGGCACCGTCTCGCGGAGGCCGTTGATGTTCAGGACTGGATCAAAATACTCGCCTTGCCCGCGAAAACTGACCCAATGGTCAAACCCCGGCTGCGGAGCGTCATCGTCGTGGCCCATGTGCCACTTGCCGACAAATGCCGTCTGGTAGCCGGCCTGTTGCAGGTACTGGGGAAAGAACACCGTTCCTGCGGGCACGGGCCGCTGGTTGTCGACCACGCGGTGGCGATGCATGAACTGGCCGGTCAGGATGGACGCGCGGCTGGGCGAGCACAGCGACGTGCTGACAAACGCGTTTGCCAGGTGGGCTCCTTGGGCTGCCATGCGGTCCAGGTGAGGCGTCTCCAGAAACCGGGGAGCCGTCGGCAGGAATCCCAAGAAGTCATAGCGATGATCGTCGCTGAGCACCAACACGACATTCCGCGGCGCGGGACCGTCCACCGCCCCGAACCCCAGGCACCAGGGGCCAGACGCCAGCAGGATGGCCGCCAGGCAACGGCCCGCACGTCGAAGGAAACGCAGCGTTGTCATTGGTCATTGGTCAGTGGTCAGTGGGTGGCCGCTATTTCTTGTCTTTCCCCAATAACTGGGCCAGGGCTTGGAGCAGGTTCTTGATTTTCAGCGGCATGGGCAGCAGCAGGCGGTGCGCGCCGGTCTGGACCGTCTCGACCAGTTCTTTCTGCCGTTTGTCCAATAGCAACACGGCAGGAATATCCCGCGTGATGTCCGTCGTGCCCAGTTGATTGAAGGCTTCGACGGCTCGCGGCCCCAGGTCCTGGGCCGAGAACACCGCGCAGTCGGCGGTGCGGATCTCGTTCTCGAACCGCTCGATGGCCCGTTTCGGGTCATTCGTGATCAACACCCGATAGCCGCGGGCTTTCAATTGCTCGCGGAGCAGATTCTGCATGTCCACATTGGATTCGACGACCAGCAGCGTCTTGCCGAGTCCCTCGCTCCCCTCGACCACCGCCGGCTTGTCGGTCCCTTGGCCCTCGGATTCCTCGCCCGGCGTCTCGCCTTTGTCCATGACGAACCTGACACGTTTCAGGTCGGCCAGCAGTTGTTCCGGCTCCTGGTAGCGGTTCTCTGGCCGGAAGCACATGGCGTGATTCAGCACGGACACGACGGGCACAGGCAAGTCGGGGACGATTTCGTTGGGAGGCTTGATCTCGTTAAACCGGGTGACGTTCATCCGCACCAGCCGATCGCGCGTCTCCAGCAGCGGGGCGACGCCGGTCAGCATGTGGTAGAAGACGCAGCCGGCGAAGTAGATGTCGCTGCGATGATCGTTCTTCTTGACCCCCGTCCCCCGTTCCAAAGCCACGTAATCGATCGAGCGGGCGTTGGGCGCGGCCAGCAGTTTGTCTTCGCTGGTCTCCGACATCGTGGCCAAGCCGAAGTCCACCAGTTTGGCCTTGCCGCTGGAGGCGACCATCACGTTCGACAGCTTCATATCGCGATGCGTGATGCCCAGCTTGCGGGCGTAATCCAAGCCGCTGGCGATATCGATCATCAAGTTCACCGAAGTGGCGACATCCAGCGTCTTGCGGACCCGGAGGAACTCGCGCGCCGTCTGACCTTCGATGAACTCCATCACCATGTACGGCGCCCGGACGTCGTCGCTGACGTCGAAAATCCGCACGATGTTGGGATGCACCAGTTTCTCGCCCATGTGGGCTTCGCGGAGGAACAGTCCCACCTGCTCCGGTTCGTTGCGATACCGCCGCCGCAGCACTTTGACCGCCACGACCTTCTGCGTCTTGGTGTGGACGGCACGGAACACGCGGGCGAACGTTCCTGCACCGACCATGTACAGGACCCGGTAATTCCCGTAGAAAAAGCCCTCGCGGTCGCCTTTGATGACCTTGTCCAGCTGGAAATTCGTGAGCAGCGATTTGTTCAGCAGGCGGTTGGTAAAGGTCTCCAACTCGACCTCGCGGGTGCCGATCTCGCCCCACACGCCTTCCAATTGCCGCTGGTCCAGCAGGCGGAGATCAAAGATCCGTTGCGACAGGTCTTCGGCGTTCCACTTCATGATTCCAGAGTCTCCACCAGTGACACGATCGTCCGGCATCCGCCGAGAACAGGAAAAAACGAGGTTTGACGAGTGCCTATCCTATTCCACATCCGTCGCCAAAGCAACTCGGAACGGGCCGAGCGCGAGTCGGGCCAGGCGAGGGCCTCGTGGCTCGGCCCGGGCGGTGAAAACAGGCTGGGTGGCTGGGGTCGAGTGCAGCGAGCCCCCAGCACTTGCCGCTGGGGGCGCACTGCACTCGCCCCCGGGCACTCAACCACAGGCACCCCAGCATTCGGCTGTGACGGCCCTTGGCAACGCTCATGAAAATAACTTCCCCATTTCGGGTCAGTTTGTTTAACGCCGAGCCGGCAGGCGAAGGCGGATCAGCGGGATGCGGCCACCCCAGCCGTCGCCTGCCGGCTGGGCGTTTAACGAGGACTCGATGTTGTGAACGATGCTACCCCGGCCCGGGAGGCGAAACCGCGGTCCCACGGGATGGCGGCGTGCCCCCGTCTTCGCCCGGCAACGGCGGCGTCGAGCGGGATGCCGCTCCTGGCTGCAATTCGCGAAGAGCCGTCTTGGCCGCGGCGGCGATCCCGGAAACGCGGGAACCACGTTTCTCCTTGACCGCGTTCAGGACCACCGGCGAGGAGACCCCGAGGCGGCGGAGCGTTACCAACACGGCGGAGATGAAGGGCGCGTCGTGCGTGTCGTCGAGCTCGGCCAACAGGCGCGCGAGCTGGTCGCTGATGTCCGGATGCGCGTCACCGTGGAAGACGAGCAGTTGCAGGAAGATCTCCTCCTTGGTCTGGCGGGCCGCGGCCAGCAGCGCGCTATCCAGCCGTTGCGAGGCGTCGAACTGCTGCCGCACGAAACGGTCCAGGGCCATGTGCAGAGCCTGCTCCGGAGTCTGCGGCGAGCCGACCGGCGGCTCGGGACTGCGGGGAATTGCGGGCTCGGACGCGGCGGGTTCGGACGCTCCGCTCCCGGCCCCGGCCCGGTCCGCCTGCGAGGTCGGGCCGTGGGCCGTGGCGGCCAGGACCAAGCGGACGGTCTGCTCGCTGGCGGGCTGCCCGCGGGTGAATCCGCGGAGCAGGGCCGCGAGATCGAAACGCGGCGTCGAGCTGAGCCCCGGGGCGCCCGGCTGGCGCTGCAGGGCGGCGCACAGTTCCTGTCCCGTGTGATAGCCCAGCACGCGATAAGCCTCGAACTGGATGTCGCTGAAGGTCTGATCCGCCGTGGATTCGTGCGGAAAAGCGTCGTGGTCGAACGCATAGTTGCACACGTCCGCATCTTCGTCGCCGGTCAGGCAGGGCTTGATATAGACCAGCAGTCCCCATTCGGGATCGTGGCCCGCAGCTTGGGGATACAGAATCCGCCCGCAGAAGAAATGGCGGCGCTCGGGAGGCGATGGCTCGCGGCACAGTTCCTTGGGCGGTCCGATGTCGTCCGGCTCGTCCGCCTTCTTGCGTTTGCGGCACGGCAAACGGCCGTGGGTCTGCAACGCACGGTCGCCGTCCAGTTCCAGGAATTCGATCCCCTGCTCGCGGCGATAGCGGCGCAGCACCCGGCAGAAATCGGTGTACTGCATCTTCTCGTCACTGCCGGCGTCCGAGACGATGATCAGCCGGCAGCGCCGATCCAGGAGATCGCCCAGTCCCAGATTCTCGACGTGGCCGCCGTCGGTGACCAGCACGTACCGCCGGGCGCTGAGGACTTGAAAATTGTCTCCGTACATGGCTTGCAGCAGGCTGGGCGAGCGGCCCCGAGCCGGCACGCGGTTCGGGTTCCGCAGCCACTTGCCCAGGCGGAGATTCAGCAGGGCCATGATCAGCGTGACGAAATGGTGGACGAAGTAGTTGGGCGTCAAGGCCGCACCCGAAATGGCGACGGTGTCAGCCAGGGTGAGGTCCAGGCAGGACGTGGGAAAGTAGCCCAACGTCGCCGAGCCGCAGAACTTGGGCGACATCAGGAACCGCTCGAACGGCGCTTCCAGTTGCTCCGGATGCCGCGACGCGCACCCGCAGCTGACGGCGCCGCCGAACAACGGATACGGACCGCCCGCCAGCTGCGGTTGGTGCGATTCCAGCGGCGGCCGCTGCTCGGGTTCCCGGTCATCGCCTTCGCTCAGGAACGTCTTGGCCAGGCGTTCCCGGTAGAACGCATGCTGGGAGGTCAGGTTCGGTCCGATCACCAGCGCCGAGAGGACAAACACGGCCAGGGCCCCCAGGGTCCACAGCAGCCGATGCCGCTGGTCGTACTCGATGACGCTGACACGCCGAATCTCCGCACGCGACCGGAACAGCTGCGGCAGATAGGCTTCCAGCAGCAACCGATTGCGCTCCAGACGCTGTTCTCGCACTCGCCGCAACTGCAACTCGACCGCGCCGTCCTTCGTAGCGGCGGTCCCCGCCGGGCCGGAATGGCTCGCCAGCACCAGGCTGGCCAGCGGCTCGCGTGCAAGCCGCTCTCGCAGCTTGGCGATGGTCTCCTTTTCGGTCATGGCGCCCGCCGCGGCCATTTTTTCCGCCCACGGCCCGCCCTGCAAAATGGCTTGGGCGTCTTCCGCCAGCGAGCGAAACGCTGCCGCGTCGGCCAGCACCAGCTGATTGAATTCCCACAGCAGGTGATTCTGATATTCCCGCGCCTGGCGCGACCGTTGAGCATGCTTGGCGATCCAGCCGTTATCGCCGCCGGGGATCATCGCCCGAGTCAGTTCCATCCAGGGCTTGAACGGCCGCAAGTACCGCCACATCCACCAGTGCCGGTCCTCCGGCAGCGAGGCGGGCGGTTCAGCGGCGTACAGTGTGGGCGACCAGCCGGTTCGCCCCGCCATGACTCGCTCGGCCTCCTGGAGCCGCTCCGCTGCTTCCCGGACGACGGCCAGCGACCGCAGTTTGGCTTTGTCAACCTTGACGCTGACCCCCGGGCGACACGCGGGCTCCGCCAGCCACGCACAGAACAACTCCATGTCCTTGATGTCGCCCCGGTCGAACTCCGGACCGCGGGATTTCGCATAGCCGGATATGCCCTCCCGGGCGAACATGCCAACGACCAGCAGCGGGACGCCGACCAGGAGGACAAATGACGTGTAATAGAAAACCCAGGAGTCCAACCAGCGTTTGGGCGAGGTGCCGCTCCGCAGCAGACTGCGCGGCAGCACGACCGGCAGTAGACCGACGACCGTCAGGATCGCGATCGGCCAGCGGAAGGTGTGAAACCAAGTTGTCTGAAACTGCGTGCCGTCGGCACGCTCGGCGGTGACATCGCCGTTGCCGACCAGCACGGTGCCGCCGACCAGCAGGCACACGATCGCCGCAATGAACAGGTACTGCGAGGCCCGCCGCAGCGGCTGGCTCTTCAGGCACAGGGACAGGACCCAAGCCAGCGCCCAAGCTGCGGCCACGACTACCGCCGGCAGGAGCGCCGGAGCAAAGTCGCTCCGCAGCCCCAGGGCCTTCAGATAGTCGTCGCGGATCCCGTACGAGTCCAGACAGCGCCACAAATACGCCAGACCTGCCCCCACGGCGACCAGCAGACTCAGTCGCGGAAGCAGGTTCAACAGCATCCCGATGGCGTACTGATTGGCAAACAACGCCGGCCGCAAGAGATAGTTGCCTCCGAGCACCAGCCGTCGCACCAGCGCCGGCTGGCCCTCTCCGGGACGCGGCCGCAAGCCGATGTCTGGCGGTCCGGCCGTGTCATTGCGCTCGGACTTGTGTGTCTGGTCATACAGGTTCGTCAGCATCCCGCCCACGTAGCTGCCTCCGGACACGGAGGACAGGTAATCGACGTGGCGGAGCACTCCGTGTTCGTCCAATGCCTGAGTCAGCCCCAGATTGAACGAGGCCGAACGCACACCACCGCCGGAGAACGCCAATCCGACGAGCTCCCGGCGAATCCGGTCTCGCTCGCCGTCCGGTCCGTCAGCGTCGGGAGACAGCGCAGGCGTCGCATCCTGCGGCATGCGCTGAGCGGATTGCGTGTCGCTGGAGAACCCCGCTCGCGACCGGCGTAAGGCAATCGCATCGAGTTCGTGTTGTTCGATGACGTCTTTCAGGTCGAGCCGAGCGGCTGCGCCGCACTGGGGCGAGGTACTCATCGCGGTAAACCCCTGCTTGAAGATCCGACAGACGAGTGACGGCACCGCGGGGGCAGGTCCTCGGAAGCGGCTCACCCAGGCCCCGCGGAACCAATCGTTCAAGGTATCCTGAGCCATTCAACAGAGCAAGTAGCTTTTCCCAAGTAAGACGTAATCCGAGGCCGCCCTCGGCACCATGAAGCGGCGAAACCAAACCAGACTACCCGATCGATATACCTTGACAGTGGCGTCTTCCAGGTAACCAGTTCGCTCGCCACCAATTCCCGCGTCCGCCGTTCACGCCCGGCAGATGACTGGTTATGATGCTGTCATGAAAGACTTTGTGTTCGATCTGCTGTTGCACCTGGACAAGCATCTGGCCCAACTGACCGAATCGTACGGGGCGTGGACCTATGCGATTTTGTTCGTGGTGGTGTTCTGCGAGACCGGCCTGGTGGTGACGCCGTTCCTGCCGGGCGATTCGCTGCTGTTCGCGGCCGGGGCGATCTGCTCGCTGGGTTCGCTGGACATCGGCCTGTTGTGGCTGCTGCTGGTGGTGGCGGCCGTCGCCGGCGACACGGTGAATTACCAGATCGGACACTACTTGGGGCCGAAGGTCCTCCGCGGCGAAGATTCGTGGCTGCTGAACAAGAAGCACCTGGACCGCACCCACGAGTTCTTCGAGCGGTACGGCGGCAAGACGATCATCATCGCCCGCTTCGTGCCGATCATTCGGACATTTGCGCCCTTCGTGGCCGGCGTGGGCGCGATGACGTACCGGCGGTTCCTGGTGTACAACGTCGTCGGCGGCGTGGCCTGGGTCACGGGATTTCTGCTGGCGGGCTATTGGTTCGGCAACCAGCCGTGGGTCAAAAGGAACTTCTCCGTCGTGATCCTGGTCATTATCTTCCTGTCGGTGCTGCCGATGGTCATCGAGTACGTTCGGCATCTGCAGGCGAGCCGGCGGCAGCGGGCGGCGACGGACGGCAATACTCAAACCACCGCAGACGAGGACTAGCGAACTATGCTTACAGCGATCTTCCTGGTCAGCATTCTCCTGTTCACCGTCGCATTCTTCACGTATGGCCGCTTTCTCGAGCGGCGGTTTGACATTGATGACCAGCGGGAGACGCCCAGCCACACGGATTACGACGGCGTGGACCGCGTGCCGGCGCACCCGTCGGTGCTGTTTGGACACCATTTCTCGTCGATCGCCGGGGCCGGGCCGATCGTGGGACCGATCATCGCCGCGGTTGCCTTCGGCTGGGCCGCGCCGTTAGTCTGGATCCTGACCGGCGCGATCTTCGTCGGCGGGGTTCATGATTTCTCGGCGCTGGTCGCCTCGGTTCGCAATCGCGGACGGTCGATCGCCGATATCGCCCGCGAGTCCATGTCGCCGCTGGCCTACCGCCTGTTGCTGCTGTTCATGTGGCTGGCCCTGGTCTACGTGCTGGCCGTGTTTACAGACTTGACCGCCACCACGTTCGTCCAGGACGGCGGCGTGGCGACCTCGTCGGGCATGTTCGTCGTCCTGGCGATCGGTTTCGGCCTGTGCATCAACCGCTTCAAGATCCCCGTGTTGTGGGCCACGCTCGTGTTCGTGCCGCTGGTGTTCCTGGCGACCTGGGCCGGCCAGTTGCTCCCCATTTCGTCCACCTGGATCGAATCCACGCTGGGCGCCAGTCCGGCGAAATTCTGGTCGGTACTCCTGATCGTCTACTGCTTCGTGGCCTCGGTGACGCCGGTCTGGATCCTGCTGCAGCCGCGCGACTACCTGTCCTCGTTCCTGCTATATGCCTCGATGCTGCTGGGCCTGGTCGGCATCCTGTTTGGCGGGTTTGAGGTTCACTTTCCGGCGTTCATCACCTGGGATGCTCCGGGCGTCGGGCCGTTGTTTCCGATCGTGTTCATCACGGTGGCCTGCGGAGCCTGCTCCGGGTTTCACTCGCTCGTGGCTTCGGGCACGTCCTCCAAGCAACTGGACAAGGAAACTCACGCCCGGACGGTCGGGTATGGAGGGATGCTGGTCGAAGGCTTAGTGGCGGTGATCGCGCTGGGGACGGTAATGATGCTCGCGGCTGACGATCCGTTGCGGAACCAACCGCCGTTGACGGTCTACGGCAAGGGCATCAGCCGGTTTGCCGCGGTGGTCGGCATCCCGCCGGAACTGGGCTTCTCGTTCGGCCTGTTGGCCCTGTCGACGTTCATCCTGACGACCCTCGACACGGCGACGCGGCTGGGGCGGTACATCTTTGAGGAGTTCTTCCAGCTTCGCGCCCAACGGGCGCGGTATCTGGCGACCCTGGGCACGCTGGTCCTGCCGACCGTGTTCGCATTGATCACGCTGAAGGACGCCCAAGGCCAGCCGATTCCGGCTTGGAAAGCGATTTGGCCCGTGTTCGGCGCGACCAACCAACTGCTGGCCGGCTTGACCTTGCTGGTGCTGGCCGTGTGGCTCCGCAAGTTGGGCAAGCGGATCGGCTTTGTCGTCGGCCCGCTGGTGTTCATGACCGTGGCGACGCTGTATGCCCTGGTGCTGCTGATCCAGCAATACGGCCTGTCCGCGATCGGCATCATTGCCCTGGTCCTGACGGTCATGGCCCTGCTGCTGATCGTCGAAGCGGCTCGGACCGTCCGCTTCGGAAAGAAGACCGCCGATTCGACCGGGCCCTCGTAGACGGCTGGCATCTCGACGGCGTCCCGAAACGAAACAAGGCGTCCCCTTGTCGGCAAGGGGACGCCTGTCAGTTTGACCAGACCGCGGTTCGCCGTGGAAACTCACGACGACATCAGATGCACTTGCCAAAGCAGCGTTTCGGCGGGCAGCTCGGCGTCGGGCAGCAGACCGTCACAGGAATCTGCTCGCAGATGACCTTCGGTACGCACCGCGTGACCGTGTACGGCACCTGGCGGCACACCGTCCTGGGGACTTGCACCGTCTTGCAGTAGCTCACCGCCTTGCAGACCGTGTACGGCACCTGCTTGGTGCGGCATTCCTGCACCATCCGGCAGACCGTGTACGGCACCTGCTTGGTGCGGCATTCCTGCACCATCCGGCAGACGCGGTACGTGCAGACCTTGGTCCGGGTTTCCGGCACCATGCGGCAGACCGTGTAGGGGACCTGCTTGCTGTGGCACTCCTGGACCATGTGGCAGACGCGATAGGTGCAGACCTTGGTGCGGGTTTCCTGCTCCATGCGGCAGACCGTGTACGGCACTTGCTTGGTATGGCACTCTTGCACCATCCGGCAGACGCGATAGGTGCAGACCTGGGTGCGGGTTTCCGGGACCATGCGGCAGACCGTGTACGGCACCTGCTTGGTGCAGCATTCCCGCACCATGCGGCAGACCTGATAGGTGCAGATCTTCGTCCGCGGTTCGCTGACCCAGCGGCAGACGGTAATCGGGCACTGCTTCTTCACCACGCACCGCTCGTAGCGGACGCAGTCGATCGTCTTTTCGCAGACTTCCGGCACCCACACTCGCTTGCAGATCATCCGCGGGGCGCAGCCGCACTTCTGCTCGCAGCCACAGCCCTTCTGCACCGAACCGCACGGGTCCTCGATCATCTGGGTTTCCCAGCGACCGCCGCAGACCCGGATCGTCTTCTGGTAGCAGACCGGCTTGCAGACCACTTCGCAGACTTCCTTCATGACCGTCTCGTAGACCGGCTTGCAGACCGTGTAGCAGACTTCCTTCTGGCAGGTTTCCCAGACCGGTTTGCAGACCGTGTAGTTCACCGTCCGGTAGCAGGTCTCGTAGACCGGCTTGCAAACGGTGTAGCAGACTTCCTTCTGGCGGGTTTCCCAGACGGGCTTGCAGACCGTGTAGTTCACCGTCCGGTAGCAGGTCTCGTAGACCGGCTTGCAGACCGTGTAGCAGATCTCCTTCGTCTTGGTTTCCCAGACGGGCTTGCAGACGGTGTAGTTCACCGTCCGGTAGCAGGTCTCGTACACCGGCCGGCAGACCGTATAGCAGATTTCCTTCTGGCAAGTCTCCCAGACGGGCTTGCAGACGGTGTAATTCACCGTCCGGTAGCAGGTCTCGTAGACCGGCCGGCAAACCGTATAGGTGCATTCGCGGTAGCACGTTTCGGGCACGTACTTGACGCAGTTGATCGTCTTGGTCTCGCACACCGTTTCGCGGACCGTGCGGTAGCAGGTGAAACACTGCTTCTCGTACACGACCTTACGGCAGGTCTTCATGACCGTGTAGGTCTGCGGTTTCTGGCAGCAGTCCTCCGCCACCTCGACGCCGCAACCGGCCTTTTGATAGCAGGCAGCGCCGAGGTAGCCGGCGCTCGCCGTGTTCGTGTAAGCGGCGACGATCAGCACGGCTGCCGCCGCCACGCCATACATGGTCTTCATCGCGAAATCTCCTTGCTTGGCAAGCTTGAACGGGTTCTCAGGTCTGGTCAGACTGCATTCCTGGTAAGGGATGCATCGCTCCGGCCGCCCCGTCCGTGTTGCACGTTCCACCGAATCCGCGGATTCCGCATTCGACAGTGGTTCTCTCGCTCGCCTTCCGTGGCATTCTGCCCGGGCGCTGTTCGGCTCAGGCAAAATGCAGCGCGCATGACAGCCAGTTAAGATGCGTTCTATGCGATATATACATCGTCATTAACGACATGACGTGACAATGAAATTCACGCGCGGCCAGGTTGGGCGAAGGACGATCCGTCTTTGACGAAAGCAGCGACGGGGTAAACCTCGCCGCCGGACCGAGCCGTTTCCTTTCCGTGCGCATTCCTTTTTCGGTTGACTGCCTTACAGGCCGCAAAGTTTTACATCGGAAACATTGGGCTTGATCTGGATCGGTTTCCGAAATTCTGTGGCAGGTTGCGTCCGTGCGACTCGCCAGTGGCTTGGCGGGCGGGGGGCGTCGCAGGTACAGACTTCCCAGTCTTCCCCAATCCCGGCAGACATCCCCCAGGGGGCCGACGGCACGCGGCTTCTGGCAAGGCTTGGGTGGACACCCCTGACCAACGCCCCCAGAGCCGATCACCCGGACCGGACGCCCGGACCGGACGCCCCCCTTTGCCAATCCACGCGGACGAACTACACTGTTCCGACAAATCCGACTGGCTTTGGACTTCGTTCCTGATGAGAAAAATGAGGTGACAAGAATGGCTGATTCCGTTTTCAAGAAGATCGAGATCGTGGGCACGTCCGCCAATTCCTTTGAGGAGGCGACCGTCAATGCGGTGGCCAAGGCGGCGGAAATGACGACTGGGACAAGCTGGTTCGAGGTCGTCGAGCAGCGGGGAGCGATCGCCGACGGCAAGGTCAAGCAGTATCAGGTGACCGTTCGGGTCGGCTGCAAGATTTAGTGGACGAGCAGATCTTCAAGCCGCACGCCGAGTTGCGCGGTATTTTGGGGCGGACGGAAGCCCGTCCGTCCAGGCCGTGGGACGCAGAAAATCGTGTCCGCAAACGTAACACCGGATGCGAATCAGAAACGGCCGAATGAGCAGCGCGATTCGACTGCCGTCGTCCTGGCTCTTTCTCAGCTTGGTCGATCCGCAGTTGGGGCATTTCACGGCTTCTTCCCTCCGTGGGACGCTGGCGGAGTATGGCTCCCGTGCCATGGGCCCGGCTGCAAGCAACCTTGAGCGAGCCAATGCGGTTGATCGGCTGTCCGGCAGAGATCCATCCAGGATTTGGATGCCCAGCTCCGCAATCCGCACCACTGCTACAACAGAAGATTCCGGCGAGGGACATGCAATGCGGAGTTCCGGAAAAAAAGCGGCTTTCGGGACTTGCACCGCCAAGGCGGATATTGCACCCTATAGGTAGTCTTTTGCCGTTTGCGCCTTCGCCCGCTCGTCGTTGGTCCGGGGCGATCAGGCGACTATACTTGCTCGGTAGTTCGTCTCCTGGGGATCCTCCGGCAGGTCATCATCGTTCGCGTCGTCCAGCTGGTGTCGAGTGCCAATGCCGAAATACATTGTTCGCTACGGGGTCATGCGTTACTTGGCCGTGCTGTCGAGCCGGGGCGGCGCGGCTTTCGCTCGTGCCGCCAGGGTGATCGCGCGCACCAATCGCGGTCTGGAAGTCGGCGAGATTTTGTGCGAAGCGAGCCCGGGCAAGCTGGACGAGTCCGATGTCTCGTCTGAGGGTCAAATCTTGCGCGAAATGACCCCCGAGGACGCCAACGAGCAGGCCCATCTTTTGGTCTCGGCCAAGCAGGAGTTTGAGACCTGTCGGCGACACGTCGAGCAGCTGTCCTTGCAAATGCAGCTGGTTGATATCGAGCATCTGTTCGGTGGCGAACGCATCATCATCTACTACCTGGCCGAGGGCCGCATCGACTTTCGCGAGTTGGTCAAGCGGCTGGCCGGGGAATTTCAGACCCGGATCGAGATGCGGCAGATTGGCGTCCGCGATGAAGCCAAGCTGTTGGCGGATTACGGAGACTGCGGCAAGGCCGTGTGCTGCAACACGTACCTGATCGAGATGCCGCCGGTGTCGATGAAAATGGCGAAGATGCAGAAGGCGACCTTGGATCCAACCAAGATCTCGGGGCGTTGTGGGCGGCTGAAGTGTTGCTTGCGTTACGAGTATGATACGTATGTGGAACTGCAACGCCAGTTGCCGCCCGTGGGCTCGGAAGTGACGCTCGAAAAGGGCAAAGCCCGAGTCGTCGGTCAGGAAATCCTGGCCCAGCAGTTGCTCGTCGAGTTTGAAGACAATCGGCGGGCCCTGGTCGAGGCGGCGGAGGTCGAGGCGGTCAGCCGCCGCGGCGGGAAGGGCAAGGGCAGCAAGTGACGATGGAACCTATGCCGGCCGAAGAACATCCTCTGGTGCAACTGCTCCGACGCGATCATCGATATCGCCTGGAAGCGTATCAGTTCGTGCGCGAGGGGCTGGATTACGCCCAGCGAGTCCTGG
Organism: uncultured Planctomycetaceae bacterium; assembly: GCA_903927685.1. The sequence continues at coordinate 26,499 of CAIYOB010001582.1, read as the reverse complement.
GCATGGGTGTCAGCCGGCCGCTGCGGCGCGGCCAGAAGCCGCCACCGGAGTCCCACCTGACCGGCCAGCAGCTGTCCGAGGCCCTGCGTCAATTCGCCCTGGAACAGTACGGTTTCATGGCCAAATGGGTACTGAACAGCTGGGGGATCTACTCGACGAGCGATTTTGGCGAGTTGGTCTACAACATGATCGCGGTGAACTTGATGCGCAAGTCGGATACGGATCGTCGGGAAGACTTCGACAACGTCTTCGACTTTGAGGAAGCGTTGGTCCGCCAGTTCCAAATCAAATTGCCGGAATAACATGGCCAGGCACGCGGCAAACAGAATGCCAGACTTGACGGATGGCGCCTTGCATCGGAAGGGATTGCGGGACGTTCCTCCGCCCCCCGCGAAGGAAATCCCGCCGCACCCGCGACGCGGCAGCCGCCTGTTGCTGTCCGCCAGCGTGACCGTCTTCCTGGTTTGGCTGTGCATTCTGGCCTGGCTGGCGTTTTCCTGACAGGCATCAATAGCACTTGATGACACGAGGAGTCGCCCTGATGGCAAGCCCGTTTCCCGGCATGGACCCCTATCTGGAAGAGTTCTGGCGTGACGTCCATGCGAGTCTGATCATTTACGCGCGGGATCAACTCCAGGGAAGACTGCCGGGCGATCTGCGGGCGCGCGTCGAGGAACGGGTGGTGGTCGAACCTGGCGAAGGAGAAGGCCGCAGCGTGTATCCGGACATTCGCGTCGTCGAACGCGGACAGGGCCTGTCCGCGGCCGTCGCTGTCGAGACGGATGTTGCGGTGCTCGAGCCCGTGATTCTGCGGCTGGAGGCCGAGCCCATGACCGAGACCTTCATCGAGATCATCGACGTGGGGTCGGGCAAGCGGGTCGTCACGGTGATCGAGGTGGTGAGCCTGGCCAACAAGCTGCCTGGTGACAGCCGGGACAAGTATCGCCAGAAGCAGGAGGAGTTGCGGGCGGGCGGCGTGAGCCTGGTCGAAATCGACCTGCTACGTTCCGGACACCGCAGGCTCGGCGTCCCCTACCATCGGCTGCCCGTTTCGCATCGCACGGCCTACCAGGTCTGTGTCCGCCGCGGTTGGGATCCGGCGGCCGTCGAAGTCTATCCGGTGCCGCTCCGCCAGCGACTGCCGACCGTCAAGGTTCCCTTGCGGCAGACGGATGCCGACGTGCCGCTGGATCTGCAGATCCTGGTCGAGCAGTGCTACCGCAACGGCGGCTACGACGCCGACCTCGATTATCGCCGCGTCCCGGACCCGCCGCTGTCGGACGAGGACGAGCAATGGGCGGACAGCCTGCTCCGCAGCCAGGGGCGGCGGTGACTCGCCCCACTTCGCCCCCATGAACGGGAACACCACGAGGGCCGAGAATCTTGCTTCTCCAGCGGCGGCCGCGCACCGCGCGGCGGAGCCCATCACCCCTGGGACGGTGCGCGCCGTTGCGTTTGGGGCGATGGCCCTGCTGTACTGCCTGGCGTACTTCCAGCGGACGGGCATTCCCGGCACGATCTTTGACGAGTTGCAGCACGATTTTGGCTTGAGCGCCTCGGCGGTGACCGCCTTGGGCGCGATCTTCATTTATGTCTACGCCGGCATGCAGCTCGTCGTGGGCGTGGCCGCGGACCGTTACGGCGGCCGGCGGACGCTGCTGTTCGGCAGCGCCGTCATGTGTGCAGGGGCGGTGCTGTTCCCCTGTGCCCACTCCACGACGCTGCTCTTCGCCAGTCGCGTCTTGATCGGCTTCGGCTCCAGTTTTGTCTATTTGAGCATCGTCAAGGAAGTCGACACCCTGTTTGCCGCCCGCCACTTCGCCGGGCTGTTGGGATTGGCCATGCTGGCGAGCTATGTTGGGAACATTGCGGCGACCCTGCCCTTTGAGCGGGCCGTCCATCGCTTTGGCTGGCGCGATACGCTGCTGGCGGTGGCGGGCCTGTCGTTCGCGGTGCTGGTCATGGCCCGAGTGGTGTTGCGGCGACTGGAGCCCGCCCCTGCCGGCCGCGGCGGCGCTTCGCTGCAGGTGGTTTGGGAAGTGCTGTGCAACCGGCGCAGCCGCCCGCTGCTGGTCTGCGGCGTGATCAACTTTCCCGTCGCGTTCGTGATCCAAGGCGTCTTGGGCAAGAAGTTCCTGGAGGACGCGGTGGGGTTGAGTTCCGCCGCTGCGGCCACATTCGTGTTGGTCATGGCCAGCGCCTGCGGAGCGGCGGCGGTGGGCAGCGGACCGCTGCTGCGGCTGACCGGCGAGCGCCGCAAACCGGTCATCCTTGCCGCCACGGCACTGATCCTGCTGTCCACGGTGCTGATGCTGGTCGCCGTCCTCCTGGCCGCGCCGGGATGGGTATTCCTGGCGGGCTACGTGCTGCTGGCGCTCTCCACCAGCGGCCTGCCCGCCAGCGCCGCCGTGATGAAGGAGGTCAATCGGCCCGACGCGGTGGCCGTGACGATTTCGGTGCTGAATACCGTGGCCTATGTCGGCGTCGGTGTCCTGGGCAATGCCGCCGGAGCGATCCTGGATGCCTTTGGCGGCCGGGCCGATGTCGCCGCGGCGCGGATCGTGTATCCGGCCGCGGCCTATGCCACGCTCTTTGCATGCCTGGCCGCCCTGGCTCTGGTCTCGACGCTGGTCACAATCTGCTGGGTTCCGGAAACCCACGGGCGTTCCCAAACCATCCAGGAGTTCGACGGCGAACCAGGCTGAACCGATTTGCCGGGTGGCGAACGTCCTATTTCGCCGCCCCTAGCGACGCCTGGATCGCGGCCACGGAGACGCCCAGCGTCGCCTCGGCCACGGGCGACAGCTGGCTGGGCGAACCTTGCAGGTGGACGGTGCGGTGCAGGTGCGTCAGCGACTGGCCCGGCTTCAGCGCGGCGGCGGGAGAGGAACTCTCCAATTCGTAGAACGGCCCCAGCGGTTTGACGCCCGGCGCCGGCGGACCGTCGTTGTAGCTGTTGACGACGTCGCCCGCGAACGGCTCCTTCTGCAGTTCCCACATCGAGTTGACATAGTCGGTCGCCCCCGGCGGCACGGTCAGTTGAACTACGGTCAGCAGTTGTGAGTCGGCGGCGTAGCTGCCCAACATCGGCTGGACGCGTTTAGGGCCGACGCCGATCTTGCCGCGCGACCGGCCGTCTCCGCAGAAGAACAGGTGCGACTCGCCGACCTTCAGGCGATCGGCGGGGACTTTGCCGAAATAGGCGTCATTGACTTTCGGCCCCAGTTCCGCTTCCGGGCCCGCCCGGAACGGGACGACAACCGTGGTCTGATCCGACGGCTGGTACATGCCCAGGATCCAGATGGACAGCAGGCCGGTCTCCTTGGTCCACGGGACGCTGCCGGTGTTGGTGATGCGATTCTCGGATTCGTAAGCCACCAGCGACACGCCCTCTCCGACCGTAACGCCAAGCAGCTTGGCCAATTGCTCGCGCGGCAGCAGGCGGACGACGCGTTCCGCCAGCAGTTCGAACTGCGTCCCGGAGTAGTTCTTCAGCTTGATCTCGTGGCGGAAGACGACTTCGGTCTTCGATTGGCGCACGATCCGCCAAGCCTCCGTATCGATGGCGGCGGGCGTCTGCCAGTCGTCCAGCGTGAACTTGGCGCCCGGCTGGAAGAAGATCGCGAACTGGCCGCCTTCCGGGCCCAGCCAGAAGCGGTCTTCGCCACCAAACGCGTTCATGTGCGGGCGCAGTTCGCCGGACGCGATCAGTTCGCGGTTGATCCAGCCGTAGCTCATCCCGGCCGCTCCGCCGGACGTGCTGGTCAACACGCGGCCTTGGTACTGGGGCGCGATGGCCACCTGGGCTTGCCCCGCTTCGTCCGACAGGACGACAAGCGGCGTGTGCTTGCGCAGGAATTCGAGGTCCTCGCCGAAGGTCTCGGCCCGGGCGGTGGAATTCAGCGAGGCCAGCGCGAGCAGGCTGCTCAGGCCGACAAAGGTTACGAGCACGGTGCGGATCATAGGCTTCTCCTTGGAAATGGGTTGGCCCTATTCTCACGGCAGCCACAGGTGGATTGCAAGAGCCCTGCGCGTGTTTCGCCACGCACGTTTCCAGGCAGCACCAGGGGGCTACTTCGTCGGCAATCCGCAGGGAAAATTCCGCACTGGCCCCAGCTCGCCGTGCGTGCGCGGCACAAGGATGGCCACCAGCCGGCCCTGACCGTCCAAGGCGGCAATCTCGGCATCCTCCATGCCCCAGCGGTTGCTGATGGCCAGCCCGTTGGCGAGACGGCGGACCTCGTCGTCGCTCAGTCGAGCCGCAGGCAGTTGAGCGACGGCCAAGCGAGGCGGCAGGAGGTTGCTTTCACAGGCCGCGGGTGTCAGCGAGTCGAGTTCCAGGGCGTCCGCGAGGCGAAACTCGCCGATCGCCGTCCGCACCAGGGCCGACATCACGGCGGCGGTGCCCAGCGAACGGGCGAGGTCCCGGCCGAGCGAACGGATGTAGGTTCCCGAGCCGCAGCAGACATCGAGTTCCAACTCCGGGTACTCGTACCGCACGACCGACAAGCGATGGATCGCGATGGGGCGGGCTTGCAGTTCGACTTGCTCGCCGCGGCGCGCCAGGGCGTAGGCCCGCTGGCCGTGGACCTTGAGCGCCGAAAAGGCGGGCGGCAGTTGCTGGATCGTACCGACGAACGCCGGCAGCGCCGCCTCGATCTCCAACCGCGTCGGCTGCGGCGGATCCGGCAGTTCGACGACGTTCCCTTCGATGTCCTCGGTGTCACTGGAACGCCCCAGCAGGAATGTGCCGACGTAGGTCTTCGGCATCCGCTGGACGTATTCCACCAGTCGCGTCGCGGGCCCCAAGGCGACGACCAGGACACCGGTCGCCAGCGGATCCAGCGTGCCCGCGTGACCAACTTTGACACCGCGCACCAGACGCTGGACGCGGTTGACGACGTCGCGCGAGGTACTGCCGGAGGGCTTGTGGATGTTCAGCAGTCCAAACATGGCGAGCCTTGTCATGCGGCCAGCGGCGGGCGCGCGGAAAACGCCAACGCCCGCTCGCACCAGGCGGCCACCGCCAGCAGGCGTTGCTCCTGATGGGGCGGGCCGATCAGTTGCAGGCCGCAGGGCAGGCCGGCGCGGGTCAGACCGCAGGGGATGGTGACCGTCGGCAGTCCGGCGTGGCTCCAGGGCGAGTTGAAACTGGGGTTGCCGGTCGACTCGAGGCCGGCCGGCGCCGCTGTGGGCGTGGCGGGCGTCATCGCGATCACGTCGTCGCGGAGGACTGTTTCCAGGTCGTTGCGGAACTGCTCCCGGTGCCGCAGCGCCAAGGCGTAATCGATGGCCATCGTGGCCAAGCCCTCTTCGATCAACGCGCGAACCCGCGGGCCGTAAGCAGCCTGATGCGAGGTGAACGTCTGCAAGTGCGTCTCGGCGGCGTCGACGGCCATGACACACCGATGCATGGCCAGCGTGAGCGAGAACGACGGGGGCAGGCTCAGCAACTGCAGTTGAGCGCCCGCTCGGAGCAAGGCGTCCGAAGCCGCCACCGTGACGTCGCGGACCGCGTCGTCGGCCTGCTGCAGGAAGAACTCGCCGATCACCGACAGCGGCGGCGGAGCAGACAGGGCCGGCAGGGGAAGCCACGGGTCTGCTGCAACGCTCATCGCCGCGAGCATGGCCCCCAGGTCCACGGCACTACGAGCCAGCGGTCCGACGTGATCGAGATGGCGGCTGATCGGCACCACGCCCGTGGTATCGACGGAGCCAAACGTCGGCTTCAGGCCGGCCACGCCGCAATAGGCGGCGGGCCGCGTGATCGAGCCACCGGTCTGCGAGCCGACCGCCGCCAGGCACATTTCCAGGGCGACGGCCGCGGCACTGCCGCTGCTGGATCCGCCCGGCGTGTGCTCCAGGTTCCACGGGTTGCGGGTGGGCGACGGGTCGAAACAGGCGAACTCGGTCGTCACCGTCTTGCCCAGGATGATCGCGCCGGCCGCACGCAAGGCCGCCACCACCGGCGCATCCTGCTCGGCGATGCGGCCCTTCAGCAGCGGCGAGCCGGCTTCCGTTGCCATGCCGGCCACGTCGATGATGTCCTTGATGCCAATCGGAATCCCGTGCAGCGGGCCGACCATTCGGCCCTGGCGCGCCAACTCGCCCAGGCGTTCGGCTGCGGCGACGGCTCCGGATTCGTCGACGTACACCCAAGCGTGGACGCGGTCCTCGAAACGGCGGATCTGCTGCAAACAGTGGGCGACCAGTTGCCGAGGGTGCAACTCGCCGCGGCGGATCAACTCGACCGCCTGCGGGATGGTGGGTAATTCGAAACGCATCCAGATCCTTGCCTCCTGCCGATCTGCGAGCCGAGAATTGCCATTGTTCGACGGCGCGGGTCAGATGAACTCGCGGACGATTTCGGGGCGTGGGGCGGGGATCACGACCTTCTCGACCAACAGGCCCTTGCGGCTGATCACGCCCGCGGCGATTTCGACAGCCTCCTCGACCGACGCCACATCACCGGTCAGCGAGACCCAGCCCTTGCCGCCAATGGCCATCGCCAGGTGAATGCAGACCAATTGGATCGGTGTCGCCTTGACCGCCGCGTCCGCGGCTTCGATGATCGACGCCACGCTGAACGACTCGATCACACCCAGGGCCTGTAACTCGGGCAGATGGGCCACGCCGCTGATCGCCGGGAACACGGCCGGATGCACATTGGGGATCACGAAATGATCCACCACGGTGTGCGCTCCGGCGCGGACGCCCGCTTCGACGCTCGAGGTCACCGCGTCCACGTCACCACCGATCAGCACCATGTACTTGCCGGGGCAGATCGTGCGGTTGACCAGGATCTCGACGTTCGCGGTCTTCAGCACCGTATCGGCGATCTGGAACCCCCTGGCGATGCTCGACGTCTCGATGATGCCGATGGCTGTGCCCTGCTTCTTCATGGTATTGCCGTTTGTCTCTGCTTGACGGAGTGAGCCTGCTAGTGATTCGCTTCGATGCCCGAGCATCACGACGCGGTGATTTCAATCAGCCGCTCGGTGACCGCGGTCACGCGGCCGTCGATACTGGCGTGGATCGGACAGCCCAACTGGTTGTCGTCCACGGTCCCGATCACATCGCCGCAGCGCACCCGGTCGCCGGGCTGAACGGTCGGTTTGGCCGGCGCGCCGACGTGGGCCGCCAGCGGCAGCGTGACGGATTTCGGCTGCCAGTCGAAACGCTGGAAATGGGGCTTGCGATCGTACGGGGTCAGCCCCAGCCGCGTGTACAGCGTCTTGATCGGGATCTCGCGACCCTTGCGGGTCGGATGCGGCTCGCGGAACAGGGTTTCCAATTCCGCTTCGGTGCGGCCCAGCTTGTTCTCGCGGAGCAGTCGCTTGGCGTCGACGCAGATGTTCTTCGGGTCCAGCGTTTCGGGACAGGCGATCAACGAGCAGACGTTGCACTCGCAGCAGTACTGAGCCCACAAGCTGCCACGCTGCTTGGCCTCGCCGGTCATCAACAAGGTCCGCATCACGCGATGCGGTTCGATCGGATAGCCCATGATGTAGCGGGGACACAGTTCGGTGCACAACGAGCACTGATCGCACTGGCCGTGCCCGATCCGCGTATAGGTTTCCCGGGCCTGCGTTTTCCGCCGCACCAGGTAGTGATCGGCCGGCAGGACAATCAGCCCACCCACGTTCTTGGCGACCGGATCGGACAAGCCCTTGGCGACGCCGCCCATCATCAGGCCTCCGGTCAACACGACGGGCGTGTCCGTAGTACAGCCGCCGGCCAGCTGCTGAATGCAGTCGCCGATGCTCGTGCCGACGGGAACCACGGTCGTCACCGGTTCCTTGACTTCGCCGCAAATCGTCACGTACTTATGGGTCACCGGCCGGCCATCGACCGCGCGGGCAATGTTGACAATCGTCTCGACGTTATCGACGACGGCCCCGACCGCCAGCGGGATGCCGCCGGGCGGGATCCGCCGCCCGGTGATTTCGTAGACCAGGAGGTACTCGTCGCCAGCCGGATAGACGTCCTCGTAAACCAGTGTCTGGAAGCCCTCCGCCTCGGCGTCCCGGCTGAACCCGTCGACCACGTCCTGGTTCTTGCGTTTCACCGCGATCGTGACCACCCGGGCCCCGGTCACCTCGCGCATGATCGCCAGCCCGCGGAAAAAGGCGTCGCGATCCTGGAGCATCGTTTCCCGGTCTTTTTGCAGCAGCGGCTCGCATTCGGCCCCGTTGGCGATCACGTGCTCGACTTGGGCTTCGAGCTTCTTGTAGGTAGGAAATCCGGCGCCGCCGGCCCCCACCACACCCGCCTCGCGGACGCGGCGAACGACTTGTTCGGCTGTAAGGGTCATCTTTTCTCGCGAAACGAAGGATGTTTTCGTGCTTATGGATTCGCCAAGCTGCGAAGGCTGGCGAAAGTCTGCCGATATTCTAGTCACTGTGCCGTCGGCACAAAAGGTCTCGTGCCCAGAGCAAGTCTCGTCCTGCCAACGCTTCCAGTTAGGGCGAGCAGCACACACCTCTGCCCCATGACGATGCTGCTTAATCCCAGCCGAGTCTGCGCTCACCCAACAAGGATAGCCTACGGGTCGGACACTTGCCGCTTGATTCCGTTTGGCGACGTTGATCGGAATGTTGCGCAGAATACAAGCAATAGCGACATTAACCCGAAGCGCCAACGAGTGGGACCGGCCTATAGTAGCCCGAAGCGCCAACGAGTGGGACCGGCCCGCTCGCTGGCGCTTCGGGTTACAGTGCGCAGCAGTCCGATCAAGGCACTCCTCGCAAGGCCGATGATCTCCAGGCGTGGCTCTTCGAGATCCCCAGAGCCAAGTCCTTCAGTTGCAACACATCTCTTGCGAGGCCAAAGTAACGGTGTGTAAGGGTATTCTTATCCATAATGCATTACTAGTGGCCATTTTCCCCTCAGCGTTCCCGCTGCTTGCGGGCGACGCTGCGATCGAAAAGGCTCGTACCGGGATCAGGATGCCGAGGGTGAATTTTCGGAATTGCCGCCGGTCTACCCCGCTGACAGGCTACTGACACGACCGGTTGACGTCGCAGGACGGTTGCGCGCCGGGCATGTCCATCCGCGGGGTCTTGGCCAGCAGGTCCAGGACGGGCGCGAAGGTCCCCAGAATCGCCTGGTAGTCGGCATCGTTCGTGTCAGCAAACACGGCCTTGCCGCAGCGTTCGGTACCTCCGGCCGGGCGGGCAAGCGGAGCGAGCAGGAACGCATTTAGTTGCGGATTGGTGATTCGCGTCCATTCGCGGCGCGGCACGGCGCCGTCCCGGTGGCATTCAGCGCAACGGCGTCGGGCCACATCGGCGAGCACGGCATCGAGGTCCCGGGGGTACATCTGCCGACAGCCCGGGGCATTGGGATGCGCGGTCTCGCTGGACCCATAGTACGGCACATTCAGATCGATCCAGGCCAGGATGCGCCGTCGCTCGGCGTCGGTCAGTTGGATTTGCGGATTGCCGGCAGCGTCGGGATGCCCGCTCAGGATCAGGTCGGCCAGCCGGCTCTGCGGCGAGCCCCACGTCTTCGGCGCGACCTCCAGAATGTTCCATTCCTGACCGTTGTACGTGGGAATCCAGTTGACGTACTGCGTGCCGCGGCCGCCTTGGCGCTCCCGGGCCAGCACGTCGTACGAGACGTTGAACCAGTCGGTCTTGTCGCCCGTCAGATCGATCGTGTTCGTCCCGTCGTGCGGATGGTGGCACTGGATGCAATGCCGGTCGAGTACCGGCTGGACGACCCGCGAGTAGTCAAACCCGCCGCTGCCCCACTCCGGCGGCTGCAACGTCTTCGGTTCGATCCCCAAGCTGGCCACGTGCCGCACGGGCGAATCCAGCCGCGATTCGTGGCATCCCACACAGCCTTGGACTTCGCCGGGCATCAAGTGCGTGAAGCTGCGCATCCGCTGAACCGCCTTGCCGTCCTTGTCCAAGGCCATGAAATACAGCGGCACTCCAGACGGCACCTGGAAGTAGGCCGAGCCGTCCGGGTTCACGTCGACTTCACCGATCACCTCTTTGCCGGCATACGTCGCGCCGCAGGAGATCACGGGGAACTGGAAGCCGAACGCGCGCAAGCTGGGATCGATGCGGACGGTCTTTTGCAGTTCGCGAACCACGCGAATCGCCTTGACTTCACCGCGCGGGACGGCGGGCTCCAGCCCGGCATACACGTCCTGCAGATAAAGTGTTGCCAGCGGCGGCAGAGCGGCCGTCGCGGCCGGCAACCGGCTGGGGATGACCGGCGGCCTGGTCCGCGGCCGGATCGGCGTGGCGCAGAAATACTGCATCCCGTCCGCAGGGCGCGGCAGCGCCAGCGCCGCACAGGTGCCTGCCAGATCGCGGACCAGGACCGGACCGCGCGCCGAAACCAGGAACCGCTTGGCATCCAACGGCATGGGGCCGCTGTACAGCTTGCTGCCGTCCGTGTTCCCGTTGCCCTTGTCGACCGCCGGGACCGGCGTATCGGGGGTGATGTTCTCAATCGCCTCCTGAGCGTTCACGCCGCGGCTGCGGTCCACCACGCCGATGGCACCGCGGGTGGGGCCGTTGTGACCGGTCATGGTGCAGATGATCTTGGTGGTCCCGGGGATCTGCCGGGCTTCCATGAACGTGCCCGGCGACAGCACCCGGTTGCCGAAATAGCCCGCCAACCCCGTGCCGTCCGGGTTGATCGCCCACAGACTCTGGATCGGAATCGCGGGACGATCGACGTATTCCCAGCGGGTGTAGATCAGCCGCCCGTCTTCCAGCACGGCGGGCGTAAAGTCGTTCAGGTAATTGGCGGACAGCCTGACGACGTTCGAGCCATCGGCCGCCATGCGGTGCAGGATCCCGACCGGGGCGTGCCAGCAGTAAGCAAACTGCGGTGCCCGAGTGCTGAGAAAGGCGATTCCGCCGTCCGGCAACCAGCAGCCGTTGTAGTCATGCCACGGGCCGTCGGTCAGCTGCCTCAAGCCGCTGCCGTCCACGTTCACGGTCCACAGATGATAGCCGTCGCCGGTCTTGCGCCGCCAGCTGAACAAGACCTGCAAGCCGTCGTAGGACAGGTCGCAGTCCAGGATCTGGCCGTCCGGCGAGGCCACCAGTTCCACGGGCGCCGCCTCCGGCTGGTGCAGTCGGGCCACGTACAGCCCGCCGCCATTTTGTTGGCCTTCGTAGTGATAGGTGTAGACGTGCGACGCGTTGATCTCGTGCCGCTTGATGACCAGCACCTGGTCCAGGTCGAACAGCAAGGCATCGCGCTGCAATCGGGCCAATTCCTGCCGCGCCTCGTCGTCCTCGCGCTGCCCGAATGCCGCCAGCCGCGCCAGGTGCTCGCCGGCCGCGGAGTAGACCGATCCGTGCGTTTGCTGCAGCCCGGTAATCATGTCGCGCAGCGCGTCGGGAGACACCTGATCGACACCCGCCACTTCGACGACGCCAGCCAGGCGGTGCAATTGGGCGAGTTGCTGGCGCGACAGCGATTGGCCGAAGACCATGATCTCGGCCGCGCCGGGGTTCATGCCGCCGTAGGAATTCAGGAACTTGATGGTCAGCTTCCGCGTTGGGGCCGGCGAGACGGCGATCCGCTGCGGGCCGTGGAGCATCTCCAAGGTCCCTTTGGCCGCCGGTTGCGCGGCGTCGTCCAGGTAGACCTCGAAATCCTTGAAGCACTCCTCCATGAACCACGAGGTGCGGCCGAAATAGACGATCTCGGCGACCTCCACCGGCTGGGGCCAGGTGAGCGTAAAATCGGCCGCGTCGCCGGTCTTGGCCTTCAAGACGCACCAGGCCGCGCTCAAGTCCTCCGCGGAACTGCCCGCCGGCGGGATCTTGCCGTCGGTCGCGAACTTGGCCAGATACGACGCGTTGTGCTCCGACGTGGCCGCTGCCGCCGCCGACCGCGCCAGATTGTCCGGCAAGGGCACGTCGTCGGCCGCCTGGGCGCCGGCCGCCAGCGTCCCAGCCGCCAGCAATACTGCGCCCCACAGCACAACCCGCCACTCGGGCCTCCCCAGCGGTCGATCCACAGCACTTCGGTGCATGCTCATTTGCGGGCTCCTGACGATTGAGTCGGAACATCAACCAGTTCGCCGAGCCTAATCTACCATTGCGAAAGCCGCCTTGCCAACACGGAAAGGCAACACGGAAGACGGCGCGAGACAAAATCCTGTGGACCAGGATTATCGCCCTAGCCGTCCTTGTCGCCCGCGGTCTCAGCGGCGAGAATAGACGCTCGGAAAATCCCCTGGGAGCAAAACGCCATGAATCGTCGTCCTTTCCTGTACGCTGGAATCCTCACGATGGTCGGTCTGGTGGTGCTGGTCCATGCGGATCAGATCTTGTTGTTCGAAAAGGCCTCGCAGTTCGGCACGATCCTGGTCACCGAGGAAAACGGCTTGCGGACGCTGCGGTTTGAGCAGGGCGGGGCGCGGCAGAGCGTGGTCAAGCTGGGCGACCCGGACCACCTGGAACTGCCTTACGCGCGGGTCGCCATGGCGGGTCTGGCCCTGTGCGACGAGCCCCGGCGCATCATGGTGGTCGGATTGGGGGGGGGCTCGTTGCCGATGTTTCTCCGCAAGCACTACCCGACGGCGGAGATCGATGCCGTGGACATCGACCCCGAAGTGGTCACCGTGGCCAGGAAGTATTTCGGATTTCGCGAGGATACCCGCATGCGGGCCCACGTGGGCGATGGGCGGGAGTTCATCGAGCGGTTTCGGCAGCCCTACGACATGATCTTCCTGGACGCGTTCAGCAGCGACAGCGTACCGGCCCACTTGACGACGCAGGAGTTCCTGCGGGCCGTGCGCAAGGCGCTGAAACCGGGCGGAGTCGTGGTGGGAAACGTGTGGAGCCGCTTGTCCAACCCCATCTACGACTCGATGCTCCGCACCTACCAGGAGGTGTTCGACGAGCTGTACATCCTCGAAGTCCCAGGCGCCGGCAACCGGATCCTGCTGGCGCTGCCGCGTCCGCAGGCACTGAACCGCGACGAGCTGGCAGCCCGGGCCGCCAAAATCTCGACGGCCAAACAGTTCCGTTTCGACCTCGGCGAGCTGGTCTCCAGCGGCTTCCTGCACACCCAGGCAGAGAGCCAGAACGGTCGCGTGCTCAGGGACGCGGACTTGGGGTCCGGCCGGTAAGCACCGTGCCAGGCATAAGTGAGCGGACTGGCTCTAGCCGCCGGTTCCGGATTGGACGCAACACCGGCGGCTAGTGCGTTGTCCAAGCCAAGAATTGGGGTTGGGTGGCTGGGGTCGAGCCACGAGGTACGAGTGGCGAGCCCCCAGTGAAGCCTGCGTTCGGCCATTCCCAAAGACTCCCGCCGTGGTCATTGTCGCGCCGGGGGGGGCTGTGGTCGAGTGCAGCGAGCCCCCAGTCCGCGGAGATTCCGGGGGCTCGCCGCCTGCCACCCATCCCTTGCTTTTCCATTGTCGCGCTCTTTCCGGCACGATTCCGCCCGCAACGGTTGCCCACGCGACAGATCTTTCCTTGGCGGAACTTGGCAGGCGGCGCAGAGTCTCGCGACGGTGCCGGTTTTCGTGTACGGGATAGGCCCGTCAGGTCGAGTGAGAATGTGACGGATTGCCTTGGCGACACACGTGTCAGGGTAACGCCGTCCGCTCCCAGACCGACGAGGCCCCAGACCCGCTACTGCCGCTCATTACATCCTGCCCACCTCTTCCAAGGCGCCACGCCATGCCCGCCCGCCAACGCCTCCTGTCGCTGACGCTGACCGGACTGCTGGCCGCGCTGACGGCGACCGGTATCCAGGCTCAGGTCGTTTCCTCGGAGCCGGAGTCGCGGCCCACGTTCGACGACTCGGAACAGCCCTCGGAACTGACCCCGATTGCAGCTGCCATGCAATCCGTCTCGGCTGCCTACTGCGAAGTCACTGGGCGAAAAACGGAAGCCGTGGACGACTGCACCTGCGGGAAAAGTGATTGCTGCGTCTGCGAGAAGCAGAAAGCCCTGCAGAAAGCCGCGGCGGTGGCCTACAGGGACCCATTCTACCTCAACGATTTCAGCTACCTCGATGACCCCTGCTATCATGGCTGGCACCTGGGCGAGAACCTCAAACGCGTGCCCTTGGGCGATTGGGCCGTCGTCGACGTCGGCGGTCAGTATCGCCTGCGGGAGATGACCGAACGCGGCATTCGCGCCACCAAGGCGGTCCCGAACCTGTTCGGCCTGACCGGCGCCGACGACGATTTCCTGCTGCACCGGACCCGGCTGTACGTCAACGCCCAGCTCGGCAATCGCGTGCGGTTCTACGGCGAAATGCTCGACGCCGCAAGCCAATTCGAGGATTACGTGCCGCGTCTGATCGAAGAGAATCGCACCGAGATGCAGAACCTGTTCCTGGACCTCGTCGTCCTCGATCCGGAAACCGCGAGCGGCAAGCTCACGGCCCGGATCGGGCGACAGGAAGTGCTGTATGGTTCCCAGCGGCTGGTCTCGCCTCTGGATTGGGCCAACACCCGCCGCACGTTTGACGGGGCGAAGCTGATGTGGCAAGGTGAAAACTGGGACCTGGACGCACTCTGGCTACGACCGATGCGGAGGTACATCAAAGAGTTGGATCCGCCCGACCTGGACCGTCAGCTGTACGGTTTGTACTCGACCTACAAAGGCCTGGACCGCGACAAAGTCGACTTGTATTGGTTGGCGTATGATAACGACCTGCTCGGCTTCCGCTACGACACGCTCGCCAGTCGGTATTACGGCGGCTACGACGCCTGGCTGTATGAACTCGAAGGCGGCGTCCAATTCGGCCTGAACGGCGACGATACGGACCATTCCGCCGGCTTCTTCACCTTGGGCGGGGGACGCAAATTCGAGTGCGTGCGTTGGAAACCCACGCTGTGGGCCTATTACGATTGGGCTTCCGGGGACGGCACCTACGATGCCGATATCGGCCCCAAGGTCAAGGCGGTCGGCACAGGCTTTCACCACTACGAACCGTTGGCCCACAAGTACCTGGGCTACATGGACATCTTCGGCCGCCGCAACATCGAGACGATCAACTGCCAGTTGACGATGACGCCGCACGAGAAACTGACGCTGCTGGCCTGGTACTATTACTTCTGGCTGCAGACTGGGAAGGACGTGCCCTACGATGTCGACATGGCACCGTTCGCCGGGCTGTCCGGCGGCCAGGCGGGCAGCCGCGACCTGGGGCACGAGATCGACCTGACCGCGAATTACGGGTTCTCGGCGCGGCTGAGTGCCCTGATCGGCTACTCGCACTTCTTCTCCGGCAGGTTCTACCGGACTTCGCCGGTCCCCTACGACGGCGACGCGGACTTCTTTTACACCCAGGTGACGCTGAATTTCTAGACGATCCGGTTGCGGATGGTCGCACCGCCCGACAGGTTCTTGACGTCGGCAAAGCCGTGTTGCTTCAAGATCCGCGCGGCGACATGCCCGCGTAGCCCCACGCCGCACGACACGACCGTTGGCAGCGAGGGATCCAATTCACCCAGCCGCTGCCGCAATTCGTCCACGGGGATGTTGATCGCCCCCGGGGCGCCAGCCAGCGGAGTCTGCTGCACCTCGGCCACCGTCCGCACGTCGACAACCTGCATGCCGCTCAAGTCCGCGTCCGCATCCAGGAACTCTTCGCTGCCGTCCAGCTGGTTGCAGGCCGCGAACGCGGCGAGATGGACCGGGTCTTTGGCGGAGCCAAACGGCGGTGCGTAGGCCAGGTCCAAGCCGGCCAGGTCGCGGACTGTCGCCTGGAACGTCATCGCGGTGGCCAGCACGTCGATCCGCTTGTCGACGCCGTCAGCTCCGACCGCCTGCGCCCCCAGGACTCGGCCCGTGGTCGGAGCAAAAGTCAGCTTCAGCGTCAGCGGCACGGCCCCCGGGAAATAGCCGGCATGCTGGTTCGCGACGACGGTCACGCTGCAGGCCGGAATCCCCAGCCGCGCGGCCTGTCTGGCTGACAAGCCGGTCATCCCGGCGGTGCGATCGAAGACGCGGACGATCGACGTGCCGAGCACCGGCGCCATCGGCAGCGACCGGCCGGTCGCCGCGTGCTCGCCCGCCAGTCGGCCGGCCCGGTTCGCCGGGCCCGCCAAGGCGATTCGTTGGGCCTGCCCCGTGGGGCCGAAGACATACTCGCCGGCATCGCCGACCGCGTAGATGTCCGGATCATTGGTCTGCTGGTACTCGTTCGTCGCAATCCCGCCGCCGGCGCCGATCGTCAAGCCGGCTTGGCTGGCCAGTGCCACATTCGGGCGGACGCCCAGTCCCAGGATCACCAACTCCGCCGCAACGGCCTGGCCGCTTTGCAGTTCGATCCCCGTCGCCGCGTTGCGGTCATCGGTCAAGATGCGTTTGATCCCGTCGCCCACGTGCACCGTCACGCCGTGCCGGCGCAACGCGTCGTGCAGCGGCTGGGCGATCTCGGGGTCCACCAGCGGCAGGACTTGCGGCTGCAACTCGGCGAGCGTGACCTGAAATCCCAGCCGGACCAGTTGCTCGACCATCTCCAGGCCGATGTAGCCGGAGCCGACCACAACCGCGCGTTTCGAACGGCAGCCGTCCGCCGCCGCCTTGATCCGGTCGGTGTCCTGCATGTTCCGCAAGGTGAACACGTTCGCCGCGTCGCCGCCGGGCAACGCGGGCACCAGGGGTGCTGCCCCCGGGGCGAGGATCAGCTTGTCATAGGCCAGCGGGTAGTTCTCGCTGCTGGCCTGATTCCGCACCGCCAGCGTCTTGGCCGCGCGATCGATGTGGACCGCCTCGTGCCGCGTTCGCACGTCGATGCGAAAGCGGCGGGCCAGGAACTGGGGCGTCGCGACCAGCAACTTCTGCCGCTCGGCGATCTCGCCGCCGACATAGTACGGCAGTCCGCAGTTGGCGAACGAAACATGCTCGTCCTTTTCCAGCAGGATGATTTCCGCGTGCTCGTTCATCCGGCGGGCCCGCGTGGCCGCCGAAGCCCCGCCGGCAACGCCGCCGACAATCACAATCGTTGGTGCAGATGGGGAACTCATGGGTCTTCCTCTTTGGAAATGGCCGCTTCAGGTCGGTGGGAACCCGCGGTGCCGGGATCGGTTTCTGCCTTGTGTGGTAGCATAAGATAATGTAGGAAGGCAGCAAGTTGAACCCGCCTGGGGGCTCCAAACCACCGCCCGGCTGCGGCGATGGTGAAGCGAACGAGGGAGTTGGCGCATGGGGACCGCGTTCTGGACAGTGCTGGGCATCCTTGCCGCCGGCGTGGAAATCTTCGGGATCGTCACGGCGGCCCACGCCGTGATGGGCGTACGGACCGCCCAAGGGGCCATTGCCTGGGCCCTGTCGCTGATTATGTTCCCCTACGTCGCCTTGCCGCTGTACTGGCTCCTGTCCCAGAACAAGTTTCAGGGCTACGTCGACGCCCGCCGCGCGGGAAACTTGGACATCCACTCGATCATCCAGGAGGCCGACCGCCGGACTCGCGAACAGGGTCTGTTCCTCAAGGACACGACGCCCACCCAGCGCGTGTTCGAGGTCCTGGCCAAGATGGCCTTTACACACAGCAATCTTGTCGAGTTGCTGATCGATGGCGAGGATGCGTTTGGCGAGATCTTTCGCCGGATCGACGCCGCTCGGGAATACGTCTTGATCCAGTTCTTCATCGTCCGCGACGATCGGCTGGGACGGGAGTTGAAAGAACGGCTGATCCGCAAGGCGCGGGAAGGCGTCCGCGTGCTGTTCCTGTACGACGAGGTCGGCAGCCGCAGCGTCCGTCGCTCGCGGTCGTTCCAACGCGACCTGTTGGAAGCCGGCGTGGCGATCCGCCCCTTTGGCAGCAACCGCCGGTGGCGGAATCCGTTCCAGATCAACTTCCGCAACCACCGCAAGATCGTCGTGGTCGACGGCCGCGTGGCCTACGTCGGCGGCCTGAACGTGGGCGACGAGTACATCGGCCGCGATCCGTACTTCGGGCCCTGGCGGGACACGCATGTACGGCTCGAAGGCCCCGCCGTGCATGCCGTCCAGTTGGCGTTCCTGGAAGACTGGTACTGGGCCGCCCAGGAGACGCCTGCCCTGGACTGGACGCCCCGCCCGGTTTCGCCCGAGGGCCAGAATGTCCTCGTTCTGCCCACCGGGCCGGCGGATGAACTGGAGACCTGCGGGCTGTTCTTCGTGCAGATGATCAACGCGGCCCAGCAGCGGCTGTGGATCGCCAGTCCCTACTTTGTGCCCGATCCCCAAGTCATCTGCGCATTGCAGTTGGCATCGCTCCGCGGCGTCGACGTCCGCATCATGCTGCCCCAGCGGGCCGATCATCTGCTGGTCTACCTGTCCTCGTTCTCCTACCTGGAAGAAGCCGAGCAGGCCGACGTCAAGATCTATCGCTACCAGCCGGGGTTCATGCACCATAAAGTGATCCTGGTCGACGACCATCTGGCCGCCGTCGGCACGGCCAACCTGGACAATCGCTCGTTTCGACTGAACTTCGAGATCACCGTTCTGGTCGACGACCGCACGTTCGCGGCGCAAGTCGAGGAGATGCTGCGGCGCGATTTCGAGCACTGCGAGCGGGCCCACGCGGAAGACCTGCTGCAACGTTCCTTCTGGTTCGGCGTTGCCGTCCGGGTCGCCCGCTTGATGTCGCCGCTGCAGTGAACCAGCAGACACTGCTACCGTTGAAAATCTCGACGCCAGACGATTCCGCGGATTCGCGTGCCGTCGCCGTTGCAACTCTCCGCGGAAGAGCAATAATCATTCCTGATTGAAGGACATGAAAGCCGCGTTCGTCGGGTCAGTCGATCGTCAGTGCCTTGTTCACGTAGTCGATGTGGAGGACGTGAGTTTCGAGTAGGCCGGTTCCCAGAAGCGGGAGCTTGCCTACGTTCGCGACCACTTGCAGTGGAATCAGGATTCCAAACCAATCGAGATAGCAGACGAATGTCTCCAAGGTGACCTTGCTGCCATCGGCCAAAACTGCGTCGGTTTCCGCCAGGGGCTCGAGCTTGAGTTCTTCGATCAGCGGTGCGGGAAAGACGAGGTGTCCGTCGAATGCTGTGTCAATCCAAGCTCTCACGTTTGCAGCCGGAGAGTTTGGCGTTCGCCGGACTTGAAGGTCGACGAGGGCGCGGTTGCGGTCATCGACTTTGCCGATCACGATGCGAACCCTCCGATATGAAATGCAGCTTCATGGCCGACGCGAATGACGAACGACTTCCGATTGGGAAATGCCTTCTTGGCGGCCAGGGCCGCGTCAATGAATTGGTCGCCCAAGAAGAACGACTCCGATTCCGGCTCGATCGCGACGAACCGGTCGCGGTGCTTGGATTCGAGTTCCGCCTTCAGGCGTGCCTCGTAGACACGCTTGGCCTGCTCTGCAATTGACATGGGTAGTCCTTTCACGCTGCTTGGTCGCGATGCCGAATGCACCGCCGCCTGATTTATGGTACCGTTGGCCTTGAACGAAGACAATGTCGACGCCGACATCGAGGCGCCGACGAATCATCGGTTGCAGCCGAGTCGAATACGACCGCGTGATCCGGAACGTTCAGTCAGGCAATGACTTTTACTCGTCGGCCGCGACTCGGAGCGACGGTGGTGGCAGGAGGTGCCTGTTCGCGGCGCCCTATGCAGTCAAGGCGGCCTATACGGGTTGCACGCCGGCGCAATTCTCGGCATACTTCAGCGGCGCATCGTAGCCCTCACGCTTCGCGTGGCGTTTTTCTGGAGACCAGGACCTTGAACGACATTTTCGCCGACCTCGGATGGCGCGGACTCATTCAACAGACTACCGACGATCGCTACTTGCCCGAGTGGCTGAACACCGGTTCGCGAACCCTGTACGTGGGGTTCGACCCGACGGCGTCCAGCTTGCACGTCGGCAGCCTGCTGCCGTTGCTGACGCTCCGCCGGTTTCAGCGCGCCGGGCATCGGCCGATCGCTTTGGTCGGCGGCGCGACCGGGATGATCGGCGACCCCAGCGGCAAGAGCGAAGAACGCAACTTGATGTCCGTCGAAATGCTGCGGGCCAACGTCGCCGGCCTGGAACAACAGATGCGGCAATTCCTGGATTTTGACTGCGGGCCGCAGTCGGCCGTGCTGGTGAACAACTTCGACTGGATGCGCAGTTTCAGCTTCCTGGACTTCCTCCGCGACATCGGCAAGAACTTTCCCGTCAACGTGATGCTCAGCAAGGACTCGGTCAAGGGCCGCCTGGAGCGGACGGACGGGGGCCTGAGCTACACCGAGTTCAGCTACATGCTGCTGCAAGCCTACGATTTCGTCCACCTGAACGACCACTACGGCTGCCAACTGCAGGCTGGCGGCAGCGACCAGTGGGGCAACATCACCGCCGGGATCGACTTGGCGCGGCGGATGCGCGGCGTTCAGCTGTACGGCCTGACGTGCCCGCTGCTGACCAAGTCCGACGGGACCAAGATGGGCAAGACGGAACGGGGCACCATCTGGCTCGCCGCCGACCGGACCAGTCCCTACGCCTTCTACCAATACTGGATCAACGTGGCTGACGCCGACGCCGGTAACTGCCTGCGAGCGCTCACCGAACTGAGCCGCGAGGAGGTTGAATCGCTGGACCAGTCCCGCGCGGCCGAGCCGCATCTGCGGCAGAGCCAGAAGCGACTGGCCGAGGAACTGACGCGGCTGGTTCATGGCGACGCGGGGTTGGCAACCGCGCGACAGGCCACCGAGATGTTCTTCGGCGCCGAGATCGCCGACTTGAACGACGCCCAACTGGTCGAGATCTTTGCCGACGTGCCCAGCAAGCAATTGCCGCGCGAGCGGCTGGCCGGCGAGGGCCTGCCGCTGATCGACGCCCTGACCGAAGCCGGGCTGGCCAAAAGCAAAGGCGACGCCCGCCGCACGATTCAGCAGGGCGGGGCGTACGTCAACAACCGCCGGATCGGCGACCTGGAGGCGAAGCTGAACGCCTCGCACCTGGCCAGCGAAACGGTGCTCGTCCTGCGGAGCGGCAAGAAGAACTACGCCCTGCTGCGGTTTGCCGAGTAAGGCCTGTGGGCCGGCGACGGGTGGCCGGGGTCGAGCGCAGCGAGCCCCCGGAAATTCGGGCTCCTGGGGGCTCGCCGCGCTCGCCCCCAGCCACCTCTCTCGCAACCTTGAAAGCACCGCCTGTGGGCCGGCAATTTACGGTTGCCCATCGGTCAATCGCTGGCGATAGGTTGGTTCCAGGCCCGCTTGGGCGATGATGGCTTGGCCCGCCGCCTTGACTTCGTCGGCCGGGCCGAAATGATTGTCCTGCCACGTGTGCCATTCGCGCTGGCATTGGTTGAAACGGACCAGTTCCGCGGCCGTGTCGTAGATCACGTTCTGCTCGAACAGGAATCCCTTGCTGCCCTCGTCGATGAACATGCCGTTGTTCGGAGCACCCTGGGCATAGCGGCTGCGGTGGGCGCCGTGCAAGTGGTTGCCGCGGATCACGGTGCCGGGCTGGAAGCCCAGTGTGTAGATGCAACCGCCGTCGCACAAGCGGTTCATCACGTCGTAGATGTGGTTGTACTCAATCGTGTTCTGCTTGCAGGGCGTCGGCTCGGGGTTCCACTGCCAGCCGACGGAGACACCGCTGTAGGGCAGGCCGTGGACCAGGTTGTGGGCGATCACCGCCTGTTGGGCAAAGCCGACCCAGATGCCCACCGCGCCATAGTACTCGACGCCGCAGGCATGGACATGGTTGTTGCTGATCCGGTTGCGCTTGGGCACCTCGGCCTCCGCCCGCGGACCGCCCAGCATGATTCCGTTGCCGCTGACGTCCGTGATCTCGTTGCCTTGGATCAGGTTGTCGTGGCACGCCGTCACCAGTTCGACGCCGCAACCGCCCAGTCGCGTCAGCACGCAGTCCTCGAGACTGGACTTCTCCACGTAGTCCCAACGGATCGCGGCCGGCACGCGTCCCCAAGCGTCGGTCCATTTCGTCCCGGTTGTGCAGTGGCAGGCTTGGATGCCCAGGTACCCGCCCGGCGGCAGTTCGAGGTCCGTGTGTTCGAACCGCAAGCCGCGGAAATGCAGGTTTCGCACCGGCCGATCCGCCTGCCCTTTGACCTCGATCAAACGCTCGGCAACCGGCGCGATCACTTCGGCCGTGGCCATGTCCTCGTCGGCCAGCGGCCAGTACCGCAGCGTGGCGGTGGGGCGATCCAGGTACCACTCGCCAGGCTGGTCCAGCAGTTCGGGAGCGCCGACGAAATGGCACCATCGCCCGGGCGCTGGCCGAATCGCATCATGGCCCTGGGCGTGCGGCGGCGCCAGCACTACGACACCTGCTGCGCGATCGATGCTCTGCACGGGCAAGCGGTTAATCTCCCAGTTGCCGGCGACCATGACCTCAATGTCAGACGGGTTGCTCCAGTCGCCCAGCAGTCCCGGCGGCAGCGTCAGCGTGTACCGCGACAGGTCGGCAGCCAAGTCGGCGCCTTTCAATTGCCAGTCGGGGTTCTCGGCATCCGCGTTGGGCGTCCGCGCTCGAACCGCCCGCCGCCCGTTGACGAACAGGTGACGGAAATTCCAGTTCCATTCTTTGACACCCGGTACCGGCGCAACCCAGACCTCGCCCTCGCCGCGTTTCCAGCCCGTGATCGGCCGGCCGCCGCTGATCACCACGGTTTCGCCGGGATGGGCGGCGTAGGTCACCGCGAAGTTCTCGTTTCCCGAGTCCTCGAGACCGAAGACCAACGGCTTGCCGATGCGGTAGATCCCCGCCCGCAGATGCACCGTGACGTCGGCCTTCAGCCCGGCCGCGATCTGCTGCCGCACGGCGTCGCGGGCTCGGGCGACTGTCGCCAGCGGTTTGTCTTGGGTGCCCGGGTTCGCATCGTCGCCGCCGGGGGCGACGTACAAGTCGGTTGCGACGGCCGGCGTACCGGTCACCACGATCAAGGAACCGAATAGCAGCAAGGCGAGGGTGCGTGGGAATCGCATGGCGTGACTCCTGGTTGAGGGTGCGGAGCCGAGGCAGCGGCGTGTGCCGCCGCGGTTCGGGGCAGGGATTGGTGTCTACCGCAGAAACACCTTAGCACGTTGCCGCGCCGTTGCCAATGCGCAGATCGTCACTCCAGATCGTCACTCCAGCGGCAGCGACCACCAGGGCAGACTGATTCCGCCATCGACCAGCAGCGAGGTGCCGGTCATGTAGGCGTGCCGGGGATCGCACAGGACAAGGATCGCTTCGGCGACCTCGTCGGACGTGCCCAGACGGCCCAGCGGGATGAAACTCCCGGCGTTGCGGAGTGATTCCTCGGTGGCGTACTTCCGCTCGCCCGGCGTATCCGTCCAGCCGGGGTGTACGATATTCACGCGGATGCCGGATCGCGCCAGTTCGATGGCGGCCGTCTTGGCCATCATATCGACCGCCGCTTTGGACATGTTGTAGGCCATCGACTTAGGCACCGGAATGTATGCATGTGGTGAGCTAACCATCACAATCACGCCGCCCGGGCCTTGGCCCAGCATCTGCCGAGCGGCCGCTCGCAACAGGTGAAAGGCCCCCCACATGGTCACGTCGACTGTGCGTCGAAACGCCGCCATGTCCGCTTCGTGGAACATCTCCCGCTCGCTGGAGGCCGCATTGCTGATGGCGATGTCCAGTGAACCAAATTGGGTCACCGCCGCGGCGACCAGTCGCTCGACGGCGACCTGGTCCGCAACATCGGCCTGCACGGCAATCGCCTCCGCTCCCACAGCGCGGACGGCCTGGACCACCTCGTCGGCCGCGTCCGGATGCGAGCGGTAGTTCACCACGACGTTGGCCCCACAGCGTCCCAGTGCAATCGCCGTGGCACGTCCGATCCCCAGGCTGGCACCCGTCACCAAAGCGGTCTTTCCGCGTAGTTCTGCGATCGACACAGCAAGATCTCCTTTCGACATTGTTATAACGCCCCCAGCCGGCGTTTCCACGACAGGTTTGGCCCGAGGACAGTTTATTCCGAGTTTTTGGTTTGAGCCTCTGGACCTAGCCGTCCGCCGGGTTAGAATCTATGTGACGCCTCGGCAGCCAGTTCGCTCCTGCATTGCGCAACCAGCACTCTCTCAGCCCCCATAGAAGAGGCATGCGAACTCGCTGTATCCGGATGCCCGATGGCGTTCCTTCCCAGCTGGAAGACTGGCGAACTTGGGAAAGATTTCCGCAGTCCCTACTTGCGCATAGCGCGTAATTTCTTACCAATTTTGTACTTCGGACGAACGCCTTCCGACAGAGTGGTACAATTGGTTGCCCAGGACAACTTGAAGGAACGGCGGTGAATCGGGTTCCTAGCTGCAGATGAGTCGTATTTCCTGCAACGGGAGGTATTGCCGTGCTAGCTGAGGGCTCTGAATGATTCGATGGAGGCGCAGGAGGTTTCTTGTTGTGTTCGCGTCCCGCGGTTAGTGGTCGAACGGAGTGTTGGTGAGGAGTATTGCCTTGTACGACGCGCTGCTTGAAGAGTTTGAAGACGAAGTCATTCGAACCCCAGATGATGAGGAGAGCCTGCGCAGCTTACCGCTTGAGGAGGTCGACGACAGTGACGACGAGGATTTGATCGACCCGCCTCCCGAAGTCGAAGCGGACATCCAGGACCTGAAAGAAGACGAAGACTTGCTGGCCGGGATCGAAGAGGACACAGAGACCTGGTCCGACGATCCAGTGCGGATGTACCTGACCCAGATGGGCGAGATTCCCTTGCTGACTCGGCAAGAGGAAATCCGCTTGGCGCGGAGAATTGAAATCACCCGTCGCCGGTTTCGCGCTCGGCTGCTGGAGTGCGACTATGTCATTCAAATGGCTTTCCGCACCCTCAAGCGGGTTTTCGACGGCGAGTTGCCATTCGACCGGACGGTCCAGGTTTCCGTCACGGATCGCTTGGAGAAAGAGCAGATCCTGGGCCGGATTCCCCATAACCTGCGCACGCTGGAAGTGCTGTTGAAGCGGAATCGGCACGACTACCGGGTCGCGCTGGGCAAGTCGTTCCCGAAGAAACGCCGGCGCGACGCCTGGCAGCGATTGTCACGCCGCCGCCGCCGAGCCGTACGGTTGATCGAGGAACTGGGCCTGCGGACCCAGAAGATCGAACAGTTCATCCCCGTGCTGGAGAATTTCTCCAAACGACTGAACGAGTTGCAGGCCAAGATCCGGGATACCAAGGTCGATCGCAAGCCGCAGGAAGAACGCGAGCAGTGGATCAAGGAGTACCGCAACATCCTGAACGCGACCCAAGAGACGCCGCGCAGCTTGGCGAATCGGATCGCGTTTCTCAAGGTGGTGTACTCCGAGTACCAGCAGGCCAAACGGGAACTGTCCGAAGGCAACCTGCGGTTGGTGGTCTCGATCGCCAAGAAGTACCGCAATCGCGGACTGAGCTTCCTGGATCTGATCCAAGAGGGTAACGCCGGCCTGATGCGGGCGGTCGACAAGTTCGAGTATCGCCGCGGATTCAAATTTTGCACGTACGCCACTTGGTGGATTCGCCAGGCGATCACCCGCGCGGTGGCCGATCAAAGCCGCACGATCCGGATCCCGGTCCACATGGTCGAGACCATGTCGCGGGTGCGGAACGTGTCGCGGCAATTGTTGCAGGAGAAAGGCCGCGAGCCGACGCTGGAAGAAGTCGCTCGCCGCGCGGACACGACCGTCGAGGAAGCCCGTCGCGTGCTGGCGATGAGCCGCTATCCAATCAGCCTGGACCGGCCGGTTGGCAACAGCGAGGACAGCCACTTTGGCGACCTGTTGCCCGATGGCACGGCGGAGAGCCCGGCCGCCGGCGCATCGCAAGAGATGCTGCGGACGCGGATCAACAAGGTGCTGAAGACACTCAGCTACCGCGAACGCGAGATCATCAAGTTGCGGTACGGGCTGGGCGACGGCTACAGCTATACGCTGGAAGAAGTCGGCCACATCTTCAAGGTCACCCGGGAACGCATCCGGCAGATCGAAGCCAAGGCCGTCCGCAAACTGCAGCAGCCCAGCCGCAGCCAGGAACTGGTTGGCTTCCTGGACTGAACTCGACATTCCCAGACAGCCGAACACAAAGCGCAAGCGAGTATGGGCCCAACTGGTACGGGCCTTCCTCGCTTGCGTTTTGTGCTTTTTGGACCGCCGGACATCCCCCCTTGGCCTGTTGGGGCGTTGTCAATTCTCGTGCTTGGCATCTCAACACTCCGGAGGATCGCATGAAACACCTGCTTCCCGTCGCGACGGCTTCGCTGCTGGCTGTGCTGTCCGCGTCGCCCACGCTGGCGATATTGCCCGCGGCCGAGTCCGTCCCGTCGGCCAAGACCAACGTGATTTGCATCGTGTCGGACGAATTGGGGTACTACGAACCGGCGTTCATGGGCGGCCGGACCATCGAGACTCCGAACCTGAACCGCATGGCGGCCGAGGGCATCCGGTTCAACAACCTGCTGGCTGGCTCGTCGGTCTGCGCTCCGACCCGCTGCTGTCTGATGACCGGCAAGCACAGCGGCCACACCTCGGTGCGGCTGAACGGTGGCGGGACGCCGCTGCGGGCCGAGGAAGTCACCATCGCCTCGATGCTGAAACAGCACGGCTACGCCACGGGCGGGT
>CAIYOB010001581.1 GCA_903927685.1 uncultured Planctomycetaceae bacterium | reverse complement strand
TCGCGTCGACGAGCCGGGCCAGTTCCGCACCTCGTTTTCGATTTCCCAGTGGATCAGCATCCTGCTGCTGGCCGCCGTCGTCGGGCTGTGGCTGTACGTCCTGCGCCAACCGCCCGGCAGCGCGCTGGCCCGCGCCGACGGAACGTTGGGCGTATCCTGCACGAAGTCCTTTCCCCCCGGGTGAGACCATGCTCAGAACCATCACCGCTGCATTCCTGGCTATTACCGCCTTGCTCCCGAACCCGCTGTCCGGGCTTCTCGCCGCGGATGCGAGCCAGTCGCCCCAGCCGAACATCCTCGTCATCTTGGCGGACGACCTCGGTTATGCCGACGTGGGCTTCCAAGGTTGCCAAGACATTCCCACGCCGAACCTGGACCGTCTGGCCCAGCGCAGTATCCGGTGCACCAATGGCTATGTCACGCATCCGTTCTGCAGTCCGACCCGCGCCGGCTTGCTGACCGGCCGCTACCAGCAGCGGTTCGGCCACGAGAACAATCCCGCCTGGCTTCCGGACAGCACCGTCGCCGGCTTGCCGCTGTCGCAAACGACGCTGCCCCAGGTCCTGAAGACCGCAGGGTATGTGACCGGCTGCGTGGGCAAATGGCACCTGGGCGCTCATCCGCAGTTCCATCCGAACCGGCGCGGGTTTGACGAGTACTTCGGCTTGCTGGGCGGCGGGCACAGCTACCTGCCCGGCGCCCCGGGCGGCGTGGAATACAGCATCCCGCTGAATCGCAACGGGCGGGAGGAACCGCTGGCCGAGTACCTGACCGACGTGCTCGGTCGTGAGGCGTCCGCGTTCGTCCAACGGCAGCGCGGCAAGCCGTGGTTCTTGTACTTGGCCTTCAACGCTCCCCACACGCCGCTCCAGGTGACCGACAAGCAACTGGCCCGCGTCAAGCATATCGCGGACGAGACGCGGCGCAACTATGCCGGCCTGGTGGTCGGCCTGGACGATGCGGTCGGCCAAGTGCTCGCGGCGCTCCGCGACAGCGGACAGGAGGCGAACACCTTGGTCTGGTTCTTCAGCGACAACGGAGGCCCGATCAGTGTGACACACAGTGACAATACGCCATTGCGCGGCGCGAAGGGGAGTGTGTTCGAAGGCGGCATCCGGGTGCCGTTTCTCGTCTCCTGGCCGGGCCGGCTGCCGCAGAACCAGGACTACGTCCAGCCGGTGATTTCGCTCGACGTGTTCGCCACGGCCGTGGCGTTGTCCGGCGCCGCAGTGCACGCCAGTCCCGGGCCGGCCGCTCATCAGCCCGAGGGGGTCAACATCCTGCCGTACCTTGCGGGCGAGAAAGACGGCGCACCGCACGCCCGCCTGTTCTGGCGTTCGGGCGGCGGGGCGCGTTTTGCGGTTCGCGAAGGCGACTGGAAACTGGTCAGCGGCGAGGACGGGAAAACTCAGTTGTTCCACCTGGCCACGGACATCGGCGAAACTCAGGACGTGGCAGCCGGCCATGCCGCGGTGCTGGGACGTTTGCAAGAGGCGTATCAGGAATGGAACCAGGGCAACATCGCACCGCTGTTCGAAAGCCCCCGCACGAACAAGCCGAAGGCCGCCAAGAAGGTGCGAGGCTGACCGCAGTTCGCGTTCCTTCACTGCAACAGCGAAAGGGATACCATGTCCCCGGTTCGTCGATCTGTCCGCCTGGCCGCGACGCTGTGTCGCGTTTGGATCTGGAGGCCGTGGGCTGCGGCTGTGCTGGTTGCCGGAACCAGCGTGGCGGCCGAGTCCGGACCCGCGCCGGAAATCGCCGCCGCGCGAAAGCCGGCGATCTTGCATGTCTCCAAGCTTGGCGACAACACCGACGGCGCCAGCTGGACCAAGGCGTTCCGGACCATTCAGGCGGCGCTGGATGCCGTGCCCGATGACCGCGGCGGGCACCAAATAATCGTGCGGCCCGATACGTACGTCGAGGCGAATCTAGCGCCGGCGCGCAAGGGCGCGGCGGGAGCGTACAACACGCTCGTCGGCGACTTCGACGGCAGTCTGGGCTCGGGCGCCACAGGCTGGGTGCTGATCGACAGCGGGGATCCGGACAAGGGCTTCAAGAGTTGGGACTGGTGGGGCCCGATC
>CAIYOB010001580.1 GCA_903927685.1 uncultured Planctomycetaceae bacterium | reverse complement strand
CCAGGCTACGATGAATATGGCCTTCGGCCAGAATTACCGGACGAAAACACGCAGTTTCAAAGCCCCCAGGCACCCCAGTCCGCGACATTGACGACACATTCGCAGCAAACCTAAGGAGACACGCGATGAGAACTTGCTGGGGACTATTGGCTGCTTGCCTGTGCTGCGGGACCGCCAACGCCGCGGACGCCGTCGCCGAATTGTCCGCGCACTTGGGAAAGACGCCGGTCGGCGGTGTCGATGTCTCTGACGTTGCAGACGATGTTTTGCATACCCCAATTCTACTTGGACAGGGAAATCCAGGGCAACGCATGGATCGCCAAATTCTCCGCCCCCCCCGCCGGCGTGCCGAGCCGACCTCGGTTAGGCACTTGTGACCTTGGCCGCGCGGGAGTCGCCGGCCGGCGTCGGTTGCGCCCGCGGTTGCCACGCGCTAGCCCAAGCATCCTGAGTTCAAGGAGCAGACGGCATGGAGCAGCACGCCCCTTCCACTGCGTGGAGGGGGCTTTTCGTGGCGGGGTCTGTGGGTGCCGCCGGGCAGAGGGAGTGCAGAGTCGTTGTCGTGCGGGTCGGAGAGGATGATTGGTGTGACTTGGGGCGTCAAGACACGACCACCCATCGTCCTGATTTCCGCGAGCCCTCCCGCCGAATCAGGCCCATCGTCTTCAATACGCGGACGTTGCGCATCACGGTGGTGCGATCGCGGCCCAACGTGGCCGCCAACGCGTCGTACGAGATGCCCGGGTCGGCGGCGATCAGGGCCAGAATGCTCCGCTGCACGTCCGTCAAAGGTGCATTTATAGGTGCATTGCCCTGATTTCTAGGTGCATTCGCCGCAGTTCTAGGTGCATTTCGGGTCGGTTCCAGTCGGACGACGGCGGTAAAGGTGCATGCGTCCCGATCGTCGACGAGGTCCACAGCCGGCCAGTCCGCGAGCGCTCGACGGATGCCGGTGCCCAGTCCACGGTACGGCAACACGCCTTTGGCGGCGTACGACGCCAACACCGGGTTCCGAATGACGGAATTGCCGGCGCGGATTTTTTCGACGGTCAGATGATTCGGCAGGTTGCCGGGGCTGATGATCTCCACTCGGTCGTCGAGCATGAACAGCCGCACAGGGGCCTGGATAAAGTAGTCGCGGTGCACCAGGGCATTGACCAACAATTCCTCGAACACCGCCCGCGGCACGACGGATTGACCGGGTAGGTTGACGCTCTTGCCTGACGCTTGAACCTTGGGCGAATTCCGGAGAACGAAGGCCAACGCCCCCTCGAAAAGGGACGACAGCGGACCTTCGAAGTCCTCGTGATCCAGATAGCGATCCACGGTGACTTCGGTTCCGGGGTAACGGACCGCTTTGACGACGAAAGCTGGTTTCCGCACGTGCGGACGGAGTCCGAACAAGAGCAGTCCTGCGAGATTCAATTGGCCGCTTTGGGCCAGGTTCATATTCTCCAGGAGTCTCGACAGGGCTTCGTCGTCCTCCGGCATGTCCTCATGAAACGTGCCGCTCAAGAAATCCCGGAATCGGATTCGATCCAATTCGTCGATGGCGGCGCCCGTGGGTACCTGGTCGGCCTGCAGCAGATCCACATCCTGAAACAGGCGGCGGAGTTCCTCCTTGGACTGAACTCGCCGTTTGTCGGCACCCGCTTTCAGCCAGATTACACCGTTCCGGTCGAAGTACGGTTTGTCGAGCCCTTCGGGGACGGTGACCGCGATCACAGTGCGCTGCTTCCCGACGGAGACGTTTTCGGTACGCGGCGAAACGGGGCTGCGGACCGCCTGTGTGGCCGCATTTCCAATCAATTGATTGATTCGCCGCACGTCCTGGGCCGACAGCCCGACGAGTGTACCGTCGTCGGCCACGCCGATCAGGATGGCCCCACCGTGACTGTTGGAGAACGCAACCAGCTCGGCGGCAAGCGAATCCGGATTCGTCACATCAGCCTTGAACTGTCGGCCGCTGTCCTCGCCGAGCTTCACCAGCTGCTGTAATTCCCGCTTGTTCATACACCCGCTCCCGATCAAACTACTAAAGGTCATCTAAGGGTGGCTCGGTACTTGGCACGTGGCTCCGGATCGGAGTGTCGGTGGCGAGCCCGTCGCGCCTTTCCTCGAATACTGCTCGCCGCCAGAGTTCTGGAGGTAATGGTGATCGGTGCTTGAGACACGCGAGGACGACGACCGATAGGGGCAATCCCGAGGGGTACTTGAATTCTCGCTTTTCTCGTGTCTCCCTAACAGCGTTCTCGATCGAGGCAGCGATCTCCGTACCCGGCAGTCGGGTTGTTTCGCCGGATGAATTCAGATGTATTCCGGCACATTCACCTTCGTCGGCCAACGTTTTAGTCAAGACGCGTTCAGACCAGTCGGCTGGTGGAATCCAGAGCATCAGGTTAAGCGGTTCGATGCCCTCCATGGCTTCCCCAGCGCTGTCTGTTCCCTGTGCGAGGAGCAGATACACATTTTCAAGCAACTCGTTACGTTGGCGTTCGGGCAGAGCACAAAGCAATTCCATTAGGCAGACGACGTACACGGAGCTACCGTCACAGAACTCAGGTGGTTTCTTGCCCAAAGCCACGCACTCGAAGACCAATTCGATTCGGTTCGAACCTTCGATAAACGGAATTTCGGCCAACCCCGCCCTTCGCACGGACAGCCGGTCAATCAGCATTAGCAGCCAGCGGTAGACATCCCGGTCGCGGCCAACCTGCATGAACACAGCCCACGCCAAGAACAATTCGATGTGATGGATGTCCAGAACGGGACGCATGGCCGCTGGATTGGCTATCAAGTGGCGAACGAGCCAATTCGACACATCGATCAACGCCCGCTGTCTCGTCTCCGTGGCCTCATCAGAATCCCTTGGCAACAGTTCGGCGTACGCTGCGCCAAGAATCCCGAGACGAGCTGTGTGCCAATGTGCGATCACTGCCGTTGCCACCGCATCGACAAGACTGTCGGAGAGGTGTTTGTGCAGACTGTAATCCACCGCAAGATCGGCGGCATGATTGTGATAGTATCGATCTAGTTCCGCCACGTAGAACGAGATCCAAATGTGCGCAACAGCCGTCTTGATTTCTCCCTTCTCGCAAACGTTGGCAACATTCCAAGCGGCGATCATTCCCCATTCCATCAGGTCGATCCATCCGGTCTCCAAAGTCCGATTCGTCTTACCATGTTCCTGTAGAATCAGCAGGGCAACGGGAAGCAACCGGACGCAACGTTCGTCGGCGCGTTCCCAGAGCAACTCCTCTAAGAATCGCCGCCAGTTCGGTACCAGTTGGTTGGTCCACTCATCTGACCCGTGGCGGAAATCCGCGAATTGAGCACAGATGTACGAAAACTGACTGAAAAACTTCTGGGGCAGCAGTGACGGTGACAGCAGCGAATCGCTAACCTTGCCGACTATTGTCGTCAGGTTCCATCGCTCAACGCTCAGGTTGGCCGTGTCCGCTATCCGGCCAGGCATCGAAGCCGACAACCGATCGAACTGCTCAATGCCATTCCTATCCTCGTCCTTGTTGTACGCCAGAATTACATGGACTTCGGTGACATCCATCAATTCGGGAGAGGACAGGTCAGCAGCGCAGGCGCTTCTCAGATCAACATCAAAACTGTGCCTGCCCCAGTTTGCAGTGTTCAAAACTTCATCTTTCAGGACGAAGATCCGTAGGGTACGTCGGTCTGCGGAGAGGAAGGCAATATCCACACCGAATTCAGCCTCGCTCTTTGTCTTCGACGTCTCGTTCGCACCGCCACGCAGAAAGGGAAGGCGTTGTGGGGTCCAATCTGCTGCCAAACCAAGGTTGTAAATAATCCAATCGAAGCCAAACTTAGTCCCGCTCTTTTCATCGCGCGTTCGCTCTGCAAGGCTAACCCATCGCCGTGCCGCTACAGGAACTTCTTCACGGCCGTGTAGAATTCCCGCCAGTCCACTTCGTTCAGCCGCCTACCGGCCTCCTTGCGTGTCGTAACGGTCTGCTCCAACATGTGCAGCAGCGTGAGCGTGTCCCTCATCGACAAACCCTCGTCGGCGGCGAAGCGGGCCAGTACCGGGGGAATCTGAGCCTGCTTCTCGTGGTCGTCGCTGGCCGCACCCGTCATCAGGTAGTCGAGCGACACGCCCATCGACCTGCCCAGGTCAAGCAGCGTTTCGGCACCGATGCTTCGCTTGCCGTTTTCCACGTCCGACAGGAAGCTCTTGCTGATGCCGGCCTTCTGGGCCAGTGCATCTTGGGTCAGGCCAAGCTCCGTGCGGAGTCGTCTGACTCGATTGCCTAGTGCCGTGGGCATGTTGTGCGGCTCTTACCGTAAAAGGTATTTCGGTGTGGAACTGATTTATGCGAATAGCATTGTATAGCGAACTGATTTGGCAGACTACCAGCCCCCCAGGCTTGGAATGGAAAAGATCAACGGGCCGCGATTCGCGGCCATTCCTCCAAGTCGGTCTAGCCCAGCGAACTCCTCCGCGGGCTGCGCCCGTCGGGCAGTCGAAACCGAACCCGTGATCGTGCTTTCCGTATCGCGAGCCAAGGGCACCTTGGTGGTCTCCCCGCGAGATCAACCTAGTCGACCACGGATTGCCCGAATGACACGGAAAAGGAACAAGAGGTTTTGCGGAGGCCCTGATCCAGGACACGTTTCGACGGGCGGGTGAATAGCCGAGCATCCCAACGTACTGCTCCGGTTCACAATGCCGGGTGCTACAATACCCGGTGCTGCTCAGAGGCTCGAAGCAAAGGAGACACGCGATGAAACGTTGCTGGGGACTATTGGCCGCTTGCCTGTGCTGCGGCACCGCCAACGCCGCGGACGCCGTCGCCGAATTGTCCGCGCACTTGGGAAAGACGCCGGCTGTGGTCATCGCAGTCTGTGCCGGCGGCGAAGACGATGCGGCGACGATCGCCCAAATCGTCGAGCGGACGCCCTGGACGGTTTTCTGCCGGGGCGACGCTTCCCCCGGCCTGGAGCGGATTCGCCGGTGGGCCGAAGGTCAGGAGCTGCTCGGACGACGGGTCTACGTGGCGGACGGCGCGGGGCCGTCGCTGTGGCTGGCGGACGACACGGCCGACGCAGTGTGGATCTCGACACGTGTCTCGCCTGTGCCCTCTGACCAGGAGATCTTCCGCGTGCTCCATCCCGGCGGCGTGTGCCTCGCGGGCGGGCAGACCACGGTCAAGCCCGCCGTCGAGGGCGTGGACCAGTGGCGGCATCCGTATCACGAACCGGATAATAACGTGGTCTCTCGCGACCGCGTGGCGGGATTACCGGGCGAGTTGCGATTCCAAACGCACCCGGTTTTTGCCGCGATGCCCAACCAGTCGCTGTTCGCCGGTGGACGGATCTTCTTCTTCTCGGGGCATATCGCCTTTCATCAGCGCGAAGAGCCGCTGCTGAACACGCTGACGGTCCTGAACGCGTACAACGGCCTGCGACTCTGGAGCCGCCCGCTGGATCCGCGGTTCGTCGTCCACAACGTCGCCAAGCTGGCAACGGACCGCGAGGTGTTGTTCGCAGAAGGCGAGGTCCTGCGCATGCTGGACGCGGCGACGGGAGGCGAGCGGGGCCAATTCCGCGTCCCGCCTGCGGCCGGCGCGGCCGGCGATACGGACTGGAAGTGGATCGCACAAGACAAGGACCGGCTGTGGGCCGCGTTCGGGCCGCCGGATGCCCGCGTGGCGCCGCACCGCGGCCGGCAGTTGATGGGCCACTGGCCGTGGAACATTGCGGATGAGCATTATCGGGGCCTGGTCGACAACTTCGGCTCGGCCCGAACGCTGGCTGCTTTCACTTATCCCGAGATGAAACTGCTGTGGAGCGTCCGCGAGCCGGAACCGTTTGACGCGCGGGCCTTGTGCCTGGAGGGCGGACGCATCTTCCAACTGGCTCCCCAGCAGTACGCGGCGGCTCGCGATGCGGCCACAGGCGACGTGCTGTGGCGTCACACGCCCGAGACTTCAAAACCGCTGTTCGACGCCATCGGCAGCTCGCTACGGCGCCAAGGTTGGGGACTGGGCTGGGCTACGTACTGTTGCGCGCGAGCTCACAACGGCGTCGTCTGCATTGCCGGGCCGCCTTTTCAGAGTACGATCTGCGTTTCCTTCGGCACGGGAGATCTGCTGTGGGCGTCCGCGGGTGAATCGCCGCATCCGTTCTTCGTCCAAGACGTCTTGTATGTCATGCCGCGCGTGGCTGGACCGACGGCGGCCTGCCGGGCCGTGGAGCCGCTGACCGGCAAGGTCCTGAGCGAGTTCGGCCTGGGCGTGATCGGCTCCTGCACCCGGCTGACGGTGACGCCGAACCAGTTCTTCTATCGCCCCGGCGGCGGCGAGGGGCGGACCGTGTACGTGGACCTGCGCACGCAGCAACTGGCGGACTACGAAGGCGTCGTCCGGCCGGGCTGCTTTGACGGCGTCGTGCCGGCCAATGGGCGGCTGTATTGGCTGCCGCTGGCTTGCGATTGCTGGCAGGTGCACGGCACGTTCTGCATGGCGCCTCGCAAACCGTTGCCGGAACCGCCAACGGAACCACAGCAGTCGGCCTGGGCCGCTGCCGCGACAGCCGAGCCTGCGGCACCGGATGACTGGCCGATGTTCCGCGCCGATCCGGCGGGGACGGCGGCGGTCGCGGCCCCGCTGCTGCCGAAGGTGGCGGAACTGTGGCGGCGGCGTGTGCCCGGCGGCGAGCCGAGCGCGCCCGTGTGCGCGGTCGGGCGCGTGCTGGTGGGCGGCAGGGACGGCTCGGTCCGCGCTTGGGATGCCGCCAGCGGAAAGCCGCTTTGGCAAGTCGCCTCTCGAGCGGCCGTGCCGTACCCGCCAGTCTATTGGAACGGGCGAGCGGTCTTCGGCTCGTGCGACGGCGGGTTGTACTGCGCGGACGCGGCGGACGGCCGAGTGCTGGGAAGTGTCCAGCTGGCGCCCGACACGCGGTTCGTGAACATCATGGATCATTGGATGTCGGCGTGGCCCGTAGGCGGCGGCGTGCTGGTCAGCTCGGATGGGCTCGCGTATGCCGCCGCCGGCAGTACAGCCACCGACGGCGCGGTCGCCGCGGCCGTGGACGTCGCCACGGGGACGCTACGCTGGCGGCAGGCGTATACCCTCGATCGCGCACCGCCCCGATTGAGCTTCGGCGTCCAGGCCAAT
>CAIYOB010001579.1 GCA_903927685.1 uncultured Planctomycetaceae bacterium | reverse complement strand
CGATCATGGTCGGGAGCCTGGGCTTGGAGCAGATGGACATGGACCTACAGGGCATGTTCGAGAAGATCCTGCCCCGCTCGACGTCCCGCCGCGAGATGACCGTCGCCCAAGCCCGCGCGGTGATGTTCGAACAGGAATGCGAGGCCCTGCTGGATCCCGAGAAGATCAACGCCGCCGCGATCGAGTTGGCCGAGAACATGGGGATCATTTTCGTCGACGAGTTGGACAAGGTCGTCGCCAGCGACAGCCGCGGGGCCGACGTGTCCCGGCAGGGCGTCCAGCGCGATTTGCTGCCGATCGTCGAAGGCACCACGATCCAGACCCGCTACGGCTACGTCCGGACCGACCACGTGCTGTTCGTCGCCGCCGGCGCCTTTCATCGCGCCAAACCCAGCGACCTGATGCCCGAACTGCAGGGCCGCTTCCCAATCCGGGTCGAACTGAACGCTTTGACCAAGGAGGATTTCGTCCGCATCCTGACCGAGCCGCAGAATTCACTGACCAAGCAGTACGCGGCACTGATGGACACGGAAGGGGTTACGCTGTCCTTTACGGACGACGCCATCGATGCCCTGGCCGCGTACGCGTACAAGGTCAATCAAGCGACGCAGAATATCGGCGCCCGCCGGCTGTACACGATCATGGAACGGGTGCTGGAAGAGCTGAGCTTCGAGGCGCCGGACCGGAAATCGAGCCGCGTGGTCATCGACGCCGACTACGTCCGAGAGCGGTTGGAGGATGTGACCGAGGACGAAGAGCTGAGCAAGTTCATTCTGTAAACGGCCGGGGCTCAGACGTTCAGAAGGTTGGGGTGCCTGGGGTCGAGTGCAGCGAGCCCCCAGTGCGAAGACGAGGGGCTCGCACTCGTGGCTCGCCCCCAGGCACCCGCCCGCAATTCCTAGTCTGGACGAAGCGTTAGAACGTCAACACCGCATCCACGGCAAACGTCGTCTGCTTGTCGCTCTCGCCGTTGCCAAACGGCAGGAGGGGCTTGCCGGGAACAAAGCTGTCCGCGCCGTCGTACCAGTCCCAGCGGACTTCGGGCCGGATCAGCCAGTTTCCGGTGGGCCGCCAATTCAGGCCCGCGGTGACTTCAAAGAAGTTCCCGGCGTACCCAGCCCCATCCCAAGCCCGGATGCCGGGGATGTTGCCCGGACCCGCGATTCGCATGCCGTCGTCGTCGCGCAGCCACTCCGCACGCAAGTTGGCGGACCAGCACGCGTTGATCTTATACAGCAGGTAGTTGTTCAGCCCGTACCACTCGGCATCCATGGGCAGATCGAACGGCTCCTTCTCGAAGCCCAGGTTGTGCACTAACACGTACTTGAGCTTCTCGGTCAGTTCGCGTTGAATAACCAAGCTGTACACAAACCGATTCTCGTCGTTGAAGTAGAACGGCGGGTAGTTTACTGTCTCCTGCCCCGATGACAGGGCGTAGGCGACCGATGTCTTCTTGTCGGAACTGACCCATTTGACGCCAGCCATCACCGCCAGTTCGTCGTTAAAGTCCTCGAACATCTCGCGGCCGCGATGAAAGCCGGCCTGAACCGAGAACTGGTCGGTCATCTTCCAGTCCGCCAGGGCCCCGGTGACCAGCAGCGGCACGGTGTAGCCGTAGCTGTAGGAATGCGAATAGAACGGATTCACGATTGCCGGGACCCCTTCGTAGTCGAGGATCGCCGCGAAATGCCCCAGCTTGACGGACAGGTCGTTGTAGGCCAACTCCAGGTAGGCCTGCGGGATCACCAGGCCGTAGCTCTGGTAGTCGAACCCGTTGATGCGATCTTCCAGTCCGTGGTTGATCCCGAACCGCCAGTCGGTGCCGTAAATCATGTCGACGTGGCCGCCCCAGGCGAAACCGCAGCCGCCGGTGTCCGCCGGCCGGTGCAGGTACATCCACATCTGATTCATCTGGTATTCGCCGGCCATGTCGTTGGTGGCAACGGGACCGTTGAAGCCGTCGCTGTTCTGGTCATTGAACGTGATGCCTTGCTGCAGCCAGCCGCCCAGCACCGTCTTGTGCTTCTGCAAGAAACACGGCTGAGGCAGCTTCCACGGCTCGCTCGGGTTGCAGCTGAACAAACCGCCACAGCCGTCGGTCTCGCAGGCATCCTTGTCGCTGAGGGACAATTCTGCCGCCTGAGCGGGCTTGTCCGACAGGTCGTTGACCTTGATCTCTGGAGCCGCTGCGACGGGGGCTGGCGGCGCGTCGCTGGGCGACGCGATGCCGTTCTCCGGCTTCGCGGCTTCGACCGGGGCCGGAGCCGCAGGCGTGGACTCGGTCGCCGGCGCTGGTGCTGCCGGTGCTGGCGCTACGTCTGCGGCCTCGGCCGCAGCCGGTGCCGTCGCGGCTTCGGCCGGCGCCGCCTGTGCCGCCGGCGCATCCGCCGGTGTGGTGGCCGCAAGGCGGAACGACGATTGCCCCCAGGCATTGGCGGTCAAAAAGACCGCAAACAGGGTTATTCCTGTGAGATGGGTGATTTTCATTTCAGGCACTCCGTGGCGGATGAAAAACAGGCGTGGCGATAACGGCGAGGCTCGTTCCGGTCTCCGGAAGTCGGAACATGGCGTTTGGTCCGATCCCACAGACGAACTCCGACCTGAATCGCGATTGCGCGGAAGGTCTTCCTAGACCTCAGCGTCCAGTAACCCTGTTCGGCAGCCGAATACGACGGATTTACTCACGGTGCCAGTGAACGCGGTTATTCCGACGGTGCTAGCTCCACGTGGACCGATCAGGCAAACTTTGCGGAGCTGACACCGGAAGAGACGTTCGACTTGGTCTCGGGCGACTCGCTCCCCAGCAATCCGGCGCGTCGTCCAGACTAAATGCCGGGGTGCCTGGGGTCGAGTGCAACGAGCCCCCAGTGGCAAGACCTGGGGGCTCGCCACTCGTACCTCGTGGCTCGACACCAGCCACCCAACCCCAGTTCTTGATCCCAGCGAGTCTCAGCTGGCGGCGGACGCCAACAGCGGCCGTGGGGTCTGCCATTGCCCGCGGGTAAAGTCGGGGATGCGGACCGGGGTACTGGCCTGTGCGACCGAGGCCACGCTGAGCGGGAAGACACTGGACCACGCGGCGGCATCGTAGACGGTCATGTCCAGCGGACTGCCGCTCCGCAGGCACTGGATCAGCCGCCAGGTCATCAGGTAGTCCATCCCGCCGTGCCCGCCGGACTTCAGGGCTTGCTCTTTGTGCTGCTTCCATAGCGGATGCCCGTACTTGTCCAGGTACGGAGCCAAGTCGGTCTCCCACGCATGCTCCTTGCCCAGCAGCGCAAGCCGGGGCGGGTAATCCGCAAACGTGCCGCCCGTCCCGCAGATCATGTTGATCCGGCTGTAGGGCCGCGGCGTGACGAGGTCGAACTGGACCATGATCGACCGCCCCCGCGCGGTCTTGATCAGCGATGTGTTGACATCCCCGCAGGCATACGCCTCCTGCCGGCGCGGATCGTTTTCCGGCAGCGCGTCGCGGGCCCGGCTGAGCGACCGCTCGCACGAACTCATCGAAACCAAGTAGTCGAACCGGTCCCCGCCGTGGATGTCCAGGTACAACGCCATCGGACCCAGTCCGTGCGTGGGGTACAAGTTGCCGTTCAGCTTCATCACATGCCGTCGCCGCCAGACGCTCGAGTCGCCCGTGCCCAAAATGCCCGCGGCGTACGGATGGAGGTATCCGGCCTCGCCATGCGTGAGTTCGCCCAAGACACCTTGGCGCACCAGGTTCATCACGAACATTTCCATTTCGCCGTAGCAGCAGTTTTCCAGCATCATGCAATGCCGCTGCGTCCGCTCGGCCGTGTTGACCAGCTCCCAGCATTCCTCCAGCGTGATGGCCGCTGGCACCTCGATCACCACGTGCTTGCCGTGGTTCATCGCGCATACGGCCATCGCGGCATGCCACTCCCACGGTGTGACGACGTACACGAGGTCCACGTCCTCCCGCCGACAGAGGTTCTCGAAGTCCGTCTCATTCTTGGAATAACCGGCGGGAGACGGCTGGAGCTTAGCGACCACGCGGGCCTGGGCCGCGGCAACCCGTTCCGGGACAATGTCGCAGACAGCCGTCACCGCCACGCCGTCCACGTTCCACAGTTCTCCCAACAGGCCCATGCCTCGCCCGCCCACGCCGATCATCCCGACGCGGACCGTTGCCAGGGGCGGGTGCTGGAGCCCGAGGACACTTTGCTGGCCGCCGGGGCGGGGCGACGGCGATTCGTCGGCGCCGCCGGCCAAGCTGGCCCCCAGCGCTGCCGCGCCGCAGGCCCCCAACGTCTGAATCAGCCCGCGCCGCGAGATCCGTTGCACGTTCGATGTAGCCATGATAGAAAACTCCCTTTGCCTGCGGTGATTGCCTGGCGGCCCTGGGGCGTCAGTGCGGTCAACGGTGAATACTCTGAACAACTCGCAACAGGGATTTTCATCCTCCGCGGCCCCAGATGCAACCGTCCGTCGGCCAGCGCGCCGTCAAGGGTCAGTGTTGGGGTGCCTGGGGTCGAGTGCAGCGAGCCCCCAGAGGACCGGCAAAGAAATGACTGTCGCATTTCGACCCGGAAGAGATATGAGTGTACGAGTACGTGTACGAGAAGAGTGCCGTACACGTACTCGTACTCGTACACGCGAATCTCATGCATCGGGACCAACCTGCGACGATCGACGATGCGTCAGTTACTCCCTCGCCGGTCCAGAAGCAATCGGCTGGCGGCAGGGCACTCGTTCCTCGTGGCTCGACCTCCGGCACCCAACTCCAATTCTCCGTTCAAGGGACAGGCCTGTGCCTCACACAAGTTCGCTGTGCCACGTCGGTCTTCTACTGCTTGGGCTGGGAATTCTCGCCTGTGGCTGCAGCGGTGCCAGCGAGTCGCCTGCAGAAACCGATTTCCAGCCAGCCGTCCGTCGCGTCACGCCCGTCGCGACTGCCGAATCACTTGCGGCGCAGTGCCGCCGACGAGCCGTCCGGCTCCCGCAACAGCTTGCCCAACCGATCCAGACGATCGTTCGGCCTCCCCTGGTCCTGGCAGGCGACCTGCCGGAGGCGGAACTGCTGGCCAAGTACGAGGCCACCATCCAGCCGGTCTGCCAGGCCCTGGCCGCGACCTACTTCCGCCGCCCGCCCCAGCAGCCGGTGCTCGTGCTGATGTTGACGACCGAGGCGGCATATCGCCGCGCTGCCGAGCAACTGTTCGTTGACCGGGAGGTGTCGCGATTCGGCTACTACAAGCCGGGGCGGCAAGCTGTCCTGGTCAGCCTTGCGGAAGGCGACGGTCCGTTGTTTCACGAACTGACGCACGTGCTGATGGATGCCGATTTTCCCGGCGCTCCGCCGTGGCTGCAGGAGGGCCTGGCGACGCTGCATGAGGCAGTGGAACTGTCGGCGGGACCTCGCAATGCATCGCCAGCCGGTCCCGCCTCGCCAGCCGGTCCCGCCTCGCCAGCCGGTCCCGCCTCGCCGGACGTCGCCAGTCTCTCGCACGCTGGGCGTCCTGCGCCCGGACTGACGCCGCTGCCCAACTGGCGCGGAACGGTTCTGCGCCAAGCAATGGCCGGGGATCGCTTGCCATCCCTCGAAGCATTCACCGCCCGGGCCTCGTTTCGCGGCGCGACCGAGGCATTGGACTACGCCT
>CAIYOB010001578.1 GCA_903927685.1 uncultured Planctomycetaceae bacterium | reverse complement strand
TGGACGGCGTGCGGATCAACGAAGGCCAGTTGGACGCGTCGGCCGATCTGGGATTGCACAAAGTCGCTTATCTGGGCGACACGACGGGCAACGCACGCTATCTGGGATTGGATGCCGCCCTGATCGCCCGCGTGGCGGTGGGGCTGGACACCGGGTTCGACGCCTTTGCCGCGACCGATCCGCGGATCCTGGCCGACGTCACCGGGGACGGCACACTGTCGGCCCTGGACTGGTCGTACGTGACCCAGAAGACGGTCGGCCTGCCTCGGCCGGAG
The DNA here is from genome assembly GCA_903927685.1 of uncultured Planctomycetaceae bacterium. The sequence goes on along the minus strand of CAIYOB010001578.1, from coordinate 17,290 downwards.
ATCCCGGATCTGCCCGCGAACCTTCCGTCGGCGGTGGCGGGAGGGCCCGATCCTACGTTGGCGATTCCGACGGGGCTCACCGTGCGGCAAGGGGACGCGGTCGTGTTGCCGGTGTCCATCACCGACGACGCGGCGGGGGTCATGTCGGCCCTGGTGGTGCTCGACTACGATCCTGCGAAGCTGGATGCCGACTACCTGGATGTGGCCTTGGGTTCGATGCTCAGCGGGCTGACGGGCCATGCGGCTTGGACGTTGACCACCAACGTGGACGAAGCCGCGGGGCGGATCACCGTCCTGGGGATCACGGCCGTGCCGTTGGCCGGCGGCCCCGGCGAACTGCTGCAAATCACCTTCCACGCGCGGCCGGACGCGGTTCTGGGCACGACGCCGCTGGACCTGGTGCAGGGCCGGAACTATCTGAACGAAGACCGGCTGACGGTGACCACGGTCGACGGCAGCCTGGTGATCGAGCCGGGCCAGACGCCGACGCTGGCCGTGACGGGATTCACGCCGACCGACAGCGGGTTTGTGGCCCGCTTTGGCCGGGAACTCGAGCCGAGCGTGTTGAACCTGTACGACTCGGCTTCGCAGACGCTGGGCCCGGCCGACATGGCCTTGGTGGGCGCCACGCAGGGCCTGGTGCGCGGCTCGCTGCTGGTCAGCGCCGACCGGCGGGAAGTCACGTTCCTCAAGACCGGCGGCTTGCTGGAGCCGGATGCGTACACGGTCACGTTGTTCAGCGGCGCGACGGGGTTCCGGGACGCGGACGGCGGGCCGCTGGACGGCAACGGCGACGGCACGGTGGGCGACAACTACCAAGCCACGTTTACGGTCTCGTCGCGGCCCGCGGGGACCGTCACGGTCAGTCTGCCCGACATCGCTCGCGGGGCCGGCCAAGCGATCCACGTGCCCGCGGGGGCCTCCGGCTTGCCGATCCGGATTGACAACGCGGCGGGCGTGACGTCGCTGGAGGTAGACGTGCGGTACGATCCGGCGCTGCTGAGCGTCAGCGGCGGAACGCGGGCGGCGGGCCTTCCGGCGGACTGGTCGGTCACGGTGGACACCAGCACCGCGGGTGTGGCCCGGATTCTGGCCTCCGGCACGACGCCCCTGACGGGGACGAACGTGGACGTGGTGCGGCTGACGGCGTCGGTGCCTGCCAACGCGCCGTATGGAGCGTCCCAGGCGATCCGGCTGGAAAACGTGTCGCTGAACGGCGGCGCGATCGCGGCGATCGGCGACGTGGCGGTTCATAAGGCGGCGTACTTGGGCGATGCGGACAGTAGCGGGATCCATAGCGCGGCGGACGCGTTCTTGGTGGTGCAAGCGGCGTTGGGACTGGCTAGCGGGTTTTCCGCCCACGCCTGGACGGACCCGCGGATCGCGGGCGACGCCGACGGCTCGGGGTTGCTGTCAGCCGCGGACGCGTTCCTGATCGTGCAGGAAGGATTGGGGCTGAGCGAGCCGTTCGTGCCGGACAATCCGCGGATCTCGCCAAGCCAGGCGGGCGGCGGCATCGATCCGCAGTTCCGGATCGACGTAGACATACCAGCTGTGGCGGGCGGCACGGTGACGGTGCCGGTGATGCTGGACATCGAGTCGGCGGCGACGAACGTCGGCGGAATCGACTTTGACTTGTACTTCGATCCGGCGCGATTGACGATCGACGTGCCGCAGGGCGTGTCGCGCGGGGCGGATACAGCTCGGGGTTGGGCGGTGTCGTCCAGGCTGGTCGCGCCGGGGCAGCTGCGCGTGGGAATGCTAAGCGCGGGCGGCCAACCGCTGGCGCCGGGCCTGCGGGAGGTCACGCAGCTGGTCTTTCACGTAGCCGCGTCTTTCCAAGACGCGGGTTCCGGCCTCGGCGAGGCCGGGCTACGTGTGGACCTGGACCTCGAGCCGGTGGATCCGCGGGCAGGCGGGTATGTGTGGACGGCCGTGGATGGCAGTCTGGCGATTGCGGCGGCGAATGTCTGGCACAACGCGGCCCTTCCTTTCGATGTCAACGGCGACGGCTGGGCCACGCCCGCGGATGTGCTGGTGTTGATCAACTACGTGAACGCGCATCCGAGCGAGTCGGTACTGCCGTCCGCTGGGTCGCTTCCGGCCGGCTACTACGACGTCGACGGTGACCAGGCTTGCACCGCCCGGGACGTGTTGGCCGCGATCAACCATCTGAACGCGGCCGCCGCGCAAAATCCGTCGCCGGACAGTCCGCGGGATCACGTGTTCGGCAATCTGGAAGGAGAGTTGTCACCACTGGAGGACGTGCTGGCCGACTTGGCTGACGACATCGCGTCCGCATGGTGGTAGGCCGCTGCAGAAGCGGGCCGACAATACGCGTCGAGAACGGGCGTCCTTTACACCTGCTTGAGCCAGTTCACGACCTGCAAACCCACCTGCCATGAAGTCAGCGGACAACTCCTCGACGCGTTCGTGGAACATCTCCCAGGGGGCGCGGGGAATGACCAGGAAGCCCTCCGGGGTCTTTTCTTCGTTGACATTTGCGGCGGTATCGCCAGAATGGCGCCGTTCGGATCGATCCCTCGCGCCATCGGAGCCCCCCTATGCGATCGCTTTCGGCAATCGGCGTCTGGTGCCTGGCCTGTCTCGGATCTTCGCTCGCCGTGCTCGGCGCGGCGGAGCCGGAGAACCTGGTCCGCAACCCGTCCTTCGAGCAGACTAAGCCTGCGGACCAGTTCGGCTACGTGTTTGCGGACTGGGGCGGGTGGAAGTACGAAGGCGAATGCGAGTTCCGCGTCGGCTGTGTGGCGCATCGCGGCCAGAGGTCGGCGCTGCTGTTCGGCGCGTCGGCACCGAAGATCCGTCTGGCCCAGACGCACCCGGTGCTCGAACCGGGGCGGTACCGGATCACGGCCTACCTGCGCGGCCTGGATATCGGCACGGGCGTATGGAACGCCACGACGGAGTTCGCTTGCGACGGCCAGTATTTCCAACTGCAGAAGAACGGCACCTTCGGCTGGACGCCGTTGACGTACGTGTTCCAACTCCGCGAGCGGAAGCAGGACTTCTACGGGCCCGCATTCGGTCTGATGGCCCCCGGTTACTTGTGGGTCGACGACGTCCAGATGGTCCCGGTCTCGGACGACGTGCCGCTGACGGACAAGCCCGTGCTGGGAACGGAAGAATCGCCCTGGGCGCCGCCGGGAGAACTCGGCCCGGACGCGGCCCGCTGCCCGCACTGCGGCTACCGCAACCAGGCCGCCTGGAAAACGTGTTTCGCGTGCGGGTCCGAATTGGTACTGCCCGCCGCGGCCCGCGGCCCGGCCGTCCAGCCGCTGACCTCGTTCGAGGACAAATCGCCGTTCAGCGCGGGCCAGTTGGTCGCCCAGCACGCCAGCGACGGCCAGCAGGCGTTGCGGCTGGACAAGAGCTACACGAGCTGGGTGACCCCGCAGAACTGGGCCGGCTACGACTATTTGAAAGTCGATCTGTCCACGGACGCCGCGCGACCGCTGGACTTGTACGTCGAGATCCGAGACCAGGCGACCCGCGACTACTGGACTCGCGTCAATTACAACACGGCCGTTCCACCCGGCCGCAGCACGTTGGTGCTACCGCTGGATCAATTGTATGTCGGCGAGAAATCGCGTCCCGGACGCAAGCTGCTGCTGTCCGGCGTGACGCACCTGGTGTTCAATATCGGCGACCAGCCGGCCGCTCCGCTGTACCTGGACAACCTGCGTCTCGAACGCGATGTAGAAACCCCGCAGCTCCAGTTCGACGGGCTGGTCGCGCTGGATTTGGGAACTTCGCAAAGCCCTCTGATGCCGGGCTTCACGCGGATCGATCCCGCCACGCTGTACAGCCGTGGTCGGGGGTACGGCCTGCAGGACGCCCGGGTGTGGCGGTCGTTCGACGCCCTGCAGCCGGATCCGCTGTATCAGGACTTTTTGTGCATCGAGCAAGGCGGGTTGGCGGTCGATGTGCCCAATGGGACGTACCATGTGTTCGTCAACTTGGATAGTCCTTCGGGGTTCTGGGGCGAGTACCAGGTGTACCGCACGCGAGCGGTGCTGGCCGAGGGGCGGGAAGCCGTCCGCGACCAGCTGACGTTCGCGACGCTGAAGCAGAAGTACTTCCGCTTCTGGGACGTCGAGGACAGTCCCGAGGACGACACGTTCGACAAGTATCAGCGGGCTTACTTCCAGGAGAAGGAATTCGACGTCACGGTGACCGATGGCCAGTTGAATCTTGAGTTCCGCGGCGAGAACTGGGCCTGTTGCGTCTCGGCGGTGGTGATCTATCCGGTGGAACAAGCCGCCGCCGGCCGGCGTTTTCTGGAAGGCGTCGTCGCCAAGCGGCGGTTCTTCTTTGACAACTACTTCCGCCGCGTCTTGCACACGCCTACGGGCGACCCGGTCGAGCCGACGGCCGAAGATCGGCAGCGCGGCTATGTGGCCTTTTCGCGGGACTACATGCAGGACGTGTTTTACAACGATCGGCCGCGTCGCGACGAGATCGGCCGCCCCGTCACCGGGTTCGGGATGGTAGGCGAACTGGAACCGCTGACGCTGTCCCTGTTCCCGTTGAGCGACTTGGGAGCGGTGACGGTGACGCCGCAGGACTTGACGGGGCCGGGCAAGATCCCCGCGGCGTGCATCCAGACCGGGTTTGTCTCCAATCGCGTCAGCCGCGTGACGATGGAGGGTTCCGTCTACACGATCGAGCCGCGGCTGGTGATGCCGCGCGACACGGTCGTCGTCCGCCAGGGCGTAACGCGGCGGTTCTGGCTGACCATCTGCCCGCCGCTCGAGACACCGCCGGGCATGTATCGCGGGGCAATCACGGTCCGGCCCGAGCAGGGCCAGCCGTTGGACGTGCCCGTCGAATACCGCGTGTACGGGGGAAAACTCGACGCCGTCGATATCCCGGTCGGTCCCTGGGGACACGAGATCGGCATTCCCTGGAGCGGCGACGATCCGGCGGTGGACGAGTGGCACGAGACCATGGCACGCCGCAGTCTGGAGCGGCTGCGACAGTACGGCTTGACGACCTGCTCGGGCCTGCCGCGGATCCGGTACCTCGGCTTCCGCGACGGCCAGCCCGCCTTCGATTTCACTGCGGGCGATCGGCAGATGCAGCGGCTGCGCGCGGCCGGGTTCACGATGCCGGTCGTATCCTACGTGCCGCTGGACGGCTTGAATCTGTACTACCGGGACGAAGCGGCGATGCGGGCCGCAGGCTTTGACGACTACAGCCGCTTTGTCCGCGCGGTGTTTGCCGGGATCCAAACGCATGCCGACGCCGCCGGCTGGCTGCCGGTGTACTGGAATCTGGGTGACGAGCCGCTGGGCGACGACTTGCCGCGGGCCGCCGAGAACGCCGAGGCCTATCGCGCCGCCGTGCCCACCGGGCCGCCGTTCTTTACGGCTGCGACCAGTTTCACCGGCGACAAGACGGACGATCCGCACTTCCGCCTGGCCCGCGCCCTGCACGTGGCCAATCTGAATCTGCACGACGAAGCGTGCGTGAATCTGCTGCGCACCGCCGGGGCCGGCTGGGCGTTCTACAACGGCGGGAACCGCTGGACGTTCGGCACGTACCTGTACAAGGCGGCCAAGCAGTACGATATGCAGTTCCGCCTCAGCTGGCACTGGAACGTGGTAGCGGGCGATCCGTACTACGCGCTGGATTGTCGGGAAGATGACTACGCGTGGTGCAACGCCAGTCCGGATGGCGCGCTGATCCCGGCCCTGCATTTCGAGCGGGAGATCCGCGAAGGCGTCGACGACTACCGCTATCTGCTGACCCTGGGACGCCTGGCGGAACAACACCAGGACGCCGCCGCCCGCGACCTGATTCGGACCCGGCTGGATGCCTTTCGGCTGGGCCAGCGAGACCACGCGGCTCTGTTTCCTGCCAGCGACTGGCGCGAATTCCGCCGCCAAGTGGCCGAGGCGATCGAGCGTCTGGCCGCGGTCGCGAACTGAACGTCGGGCACTGCCCGCTGCGACGTCAACGTACAATGTTGGGGTGCCTGGGGTCGAGCGCAGCGAGCCCCAGAGGTGATGGCTGGGGGCTCGCCACTCGTACCGCGTGGCTCGCCCCCAGGCACCCGACCCCAATTCTCAGACTTGACGACGGACTACCGTCGCGGCGGCACTTGCTCGCTGGGTTCGATCTCGCCGCGCAGCAAGCGGCCGCCCTGGCCGGTCAGCCAGAGGTAGTGATCGCTGGGCAGGCCCTCGTAGGTCAGGAACGGGCTGGCACCCACGGGCGGCGAGTCCGTACACTTGAAAATCGCCGTGCCTTCGTCCATTTCGTCGAACATGGCCTGGTAGATCATCGTGGCTCCAGCCCGCTTGGCCTGGACGTACTGCGACCACAGGAATTCGCCTTTCCGCCGGGGGATCTGGTCCAGCGGTGACTCGGGTTTCATGTTGTGCCAGCTGAAGCCCGGAAAGACCACCGGCAGGTACTGCTTGCCCTGCTGGTCGCACCACTGGATGTCCGGCTTCCAACGTTCGTCGGCGTGCCTAGCCACGGACGACGGCGTGGCATAGCGTCCGACCGTCCACGGGCTGACAATGTCCGCCTGGCGGATGATCTCGTGCAGCTGCGGGTCGCGAACGCTGTCCCGATCCAGCGTTCGCCAGCCGGTCGGAACACCCAGCATCACGGTGCAGCCGCCGTACTGAGGGTCGTGCTTCAGGAACCGGACCAAGTCCTCGCATTCGGCCAACGTGTACTGGCGACCATCGTTGAAGCCCACGCCCCAGACCGCGACGACGGGTTTGCCGCTGTGCCGCAGGTACGCCCGGTCGTGGGCGTCCCGGCCGATCCGCATCCCATCCACCAGCGACTTCCAGTCCTCCCTGACGCGGCCCATCTGGCCGGCCTGGAGCCCGGACAGGTCGTACATCACGGCGTAGGTCCGGCCATGCGAGTTAGCTCCTTCCCGGCAGTGCATCAGGACCGTATTGCAGTGGTTCAGATTCAGCGGGTGCTGCGTCTGGACGGCGAAACGCTGGACGAACGCCCCGTCGATTCCGTACTCCTGCATCCAGGCGAAGTGGCGGAGCACGGTCGGGCGGCAGAACGAACTGAACACAAAGGCCGTGGAGCCATCGGCGTGCCGGAATGGCGTGGGGAACTTTTCAGCGGCGTCGAGTTCGCTGACGTCGGGCCACAGGTCAATGGTGCACGAACCGGGCTCGAACCGGTTGCGGCGAGCGTAGTGCGTCCAGCCGCGTTGAGCTCCGTCGCCCGGCGTCGTGAACCAGCCCTGGTACCCGCACATGACCTTGCCGGTCAACGTGTTCGGATCGACACCCTGGACGCAGACGCCGGCGTAGGGCCGCAGCTGGGTGATGACCTCCGTCAACTCAGGCGACTGGCCGTGAGCAGCGCCGCCCAGGCACAGCAGCCACGCGCATCCGAACGCCACGTTTCTCATGCTCACTCCTCATCTAGCGGGAGACGCCATCTGTCGTCCGAGTCTGTTTCCCATTCCGAGGCTGGCCGTTCGCGGCAGGACGTGCGTCACGTTGGCGACGCTGCCGGCCGGCCCGCGAAACGCCCGCCTTGCCAGCGGCCGCCGCCCTGCCCCGCAGGCCGGGTACGAATTCCACCAGCAGCGCCCAGTGGGTGCGGTACATCGCCAGCAGGCCACTGCCGTAGTTTTCCACCACGTCGCGCCGCCGGACCCGCCGCCAATCCTGCATGCGCCGGATCTTCAGCTGTTTGCCCAGCCAGCGGATGTAGGCCTTGCAGTTGTTTCGGTTATCCCAGAACCCCGCCGGCACGCGGGCGAACCTCCATTCGAGCCAGGTGCGCCGCGGGAAACAGTCCTGCAGGGCTGCCATCGGCGAGCCGCCGTAGTGTTTAAGAAACTGGTTGCCGTAGTGGGCCGCAAAGTCGCTCGTCGTCACGGCATACCAATCTTCCCAGGATCGGTAGTCCAGCTGTGCCTCCAGCCACTGCAAGTACCGCCGCCGATTCCGCCGCTGGTCCCAGAATCCCTTCGGGGTCTTGTCGAACATCCACTCCTTCCAGTCGTAGTCCGGCCGGTAAGCCATGATGGCGGCCGAGATGGTGCTGTCGTAGTGCAGCAGGAACGCCCCGCCCCCGTGGTCCCGGAAATCCTGGTTGGTCACGCGATACCAATCCTCCGGTTCGCGAATGTCCAGGCGTTTCTCCAGCCACTCCATGAACAGGCGGTGATTCCCGCGTTGCAGCCAGAAGCGGCGCGGCGCCGTTTGGAACAGCCACTCTTTCCAGTCGTAGTCCGGGTACGTATCTTGGACCGCGCCGACGGCCGAATCGTGCCAGTAATGCAACAGCCCGCCGCCGCCGTTGTGCTTGAAATCGTCGGTGGTGACGCGATACCAATCCTGCGGGTGGCGGACGCCCAATTGCTGGCCGAGCCAGCGGACGTATCGGCGACGATGCTCCGGCTGGTCCCAGAATCCGTTGGGAACGCGGCCGTCCAGCCAAATCGCCTCGTGCCGCGGGACGGGGGGCTCCTCGCCCGGGAACAGCGTCCTGCCTCGCCCGCCGTGGGGCTTGGGCGGCAAGCCGTCGCGCGTCCCACGCTGGGCCGCCTCCTCGCCCTGCTGGAATTGGCTCGGTCGTGTTGGTAATCTGCTCATGGCTACTTCCTCGCTGACGCTGCGCCACACTCGGCTCCCGGTCCGGCTGCGTGCCTCGCCAACCGCGATCTCCTTCTATCGTAAGTATAGGTGTCGACCGCGGAATCACCGACCCGAAAAACGAGTGGGGACTCCCTTGGGTTGGTCAGATTCCGCTTAATTCGGGAGGCGTTCGCGACCGCGCGAAATGTCCGCGCGGCGGACGAACTCTGCGTAGGCGGCCAGCAGGGGGGCGGCCAGCTCGGGGCTCTCGAATTGGGCGAGCGCTGTGGCAATGGCTTCGATGGTGGAAAGGCCGTCGGATCGGTGGGCTCGCCGGCGTCCCGGCATGCGCCGCTCAGGTCCCGGGAGCGAGTATTGCGGCAAGCGGCGCAGCCCGGGGATCTTCCGGTACATGCGGCGCGCCTGGCGGAATGTGGCGTCCAGCAGCACCAGGCGTTGAGGCCGGCCGCGCGGAACAGCGGACCCGGCGTCCGGGAAGAGGAGCCAGGTGTCGTCACCGCCCAGCGGTCCGTCGTCGAATGGCTCGCCCCCGCCGTACGGCACGATGCGTACCGTGCTGAGCATGAGGGCTGCCAACCGGCCGGTGTTGCTGGTCAAACGCTCTTCCCTGACGTGGCGAACGATGACGATTTCCAAGTTGGACCGGAGGCTCGCCAGTTCGGAGCACAGACACAGGTCCGCCCTGAGGAAGCACCGGGGGCACAAACCGCTCAGGTCGGGTGGGGTCCTGGATCGCACGGCACGTCTCCGGGCTTTCATTCGTTTCGGGCAAGCGGGATCGGCAGCGTCAAGTCGGCGCTGGCCTGGCCGGCGGAGATCCGCTGCACGTAGAGCCGAACTTCACGGGCGGGAGTCGCCGGCGGAGCCTGGACCTGGCATTCAAGTTCGTTTCCGGCCGGCTTGACCGTGCTCGTCCAACCCCACGGGACATGCACGCGTAGCGACTCGGCTTTCAGCTCCGGCCCCTGGACCACGAAACGGAACGTTTTACCTGCAACCGCCTTGGCGGGAATCTCGGTCAGCGACAGAGTCGGGCGTCCCAGGGTCTCGGCGAGGCCCGCTTGCGGGGCTCGATAGAACAGCAACACAGGCTCGGCGGACAACGTCAGACTGATGCCTCCGCCTGTGCTGACCAGCGCGGCCCGGGAACCATCCACGCGGACCAGGTCGACGTTCTGATTCGCAGGCAGCGGGACGAGGGCCTCTTCGCGCGCGTCGTCCAACCACAGCACTTGGAGACAGTTCCCGGATGAATCCCGGAACAGATAAGCCTGAGCCCCGTTGGCGTACTGCCTCTCCTCGACAAACTTCTTGTCGCAGATCCCGTTGACCAGCTGGTAATAGGTGACGGCGTCCAACCGCGGATTGTACAGGTTGTATTTGCAGTCGAAGACACAGTGCGAATCGCCGAACTGGCCGCGGGCCTTGCCGTCCGGGTCCGGGTATTGGATGGTGAACCAGCTGACGGTCGAGCCGCCCGCGGCAAAGAAAACGGTGAATTTCTTGATCATCTCGACGGCCACCGCCTGCCGCGTCTGCCCCTGGCTGTTCAGCCCCAGCTCGGTCGAATGGATCGGCTTGACCGCCTGGTACTTCTGCATCAAGGCCCGGTACTCGCCGATCGTCCGCCGCACGTTGGTGTAGTGCTCGTAGATGTGGAAATCGTACGCGTCAAGGTAGTTCTGATAGCCGGCCCGAAAGTACTCTTCGTTCGGCTCGACGGAGGTCCCGATGACACGGATCTGGGGATCGAACGCCTTGACGGTTTCATAGATTGCCTTGTACGCGCGCACGTTGTCCAAGACCTTCTGACCGGTGCCGTGGGGCTCGTTGCCCAGGGCGATCATCGCCAACCCGCGGCCGGCGTACTCGCGCAGGAAATTCGCCATGCCCTGGCGGAGCGCGTCCTCGCCGTACTCCGTAAAGCCCTCTCGTTCGACGGAACTGGCCGGCGTGCCGGTGATCCACTTGGCACCTAACTCGTTGCACAATTCAATCCCCGGACAGTGCGGTGTATAGGGGGCCCGGGCCGACCAACCGCCCCAGACGCCCAGCAGACGCAGCCCCAGCCGGTCCGCCAAGCGGAAGTAGTCGGGAATCCGGCTGTCCCAGTTGCGAATCGTGAACGGCACCTGATCGGGTGAACACTGCCTGGCGGCCGCCGGCGGCAGGATGGCGAGACCCGAGTATTCCCCAACCGGACCGCCTTCCTGCGGGATTTCCACGTGCAGTTCGTAGTACTTGCCCACGGCCAACCCATCCTCCGGCAGGTCGATCGTCGTCGAATAGACGAAACGGTCCCCCTGACGAGGCGCCTTGTCCAGCCCGACTTCGCCCGGCGGGAACTGCGGGGCGCCCCAGTAATCACGCACGGAATACCGCAATAACTGCTGGTTCTTGTCCAGCGGCTCGACCGCTTCGACCGTCACCTGGAAACGAATCTTGTCGCCGGGCAGGAACAGGTTCCCCACGACGCCCGTCGCCAGCCGCACTCGTTCAACACGCTGGATGATCGGCGCCGTACGAAGTGGCGCAGCGGACACGTCATCCAGCCAGAAGGAGCCATAGGTCTTGTTCAGCTGGACGCGAAATCGGGCCTGGGCCGCGCCGCGCGGCAGGATCACCGGCTGGGACACCTGTTGCCAGTCCGCGGCGCCGGAGCCGATTCCGAGCGGAATCGTCTCGAGCGGCTTGCCGCCGCGATCGAGGACTTCCAAGGCGGTGCTCCCGTGGTACGAGTTGTCCGGTGAGTGCAGTTGGGCCTTCCAGGCATAGCTAAGCTGCCAGGCGCCGGGATTGACGGCAAAGGCCGGACTTGTTGCCCAGGTGTCCGTTTGCAGCGCATCCAGGGGCCGCTGCAGCCGCAAAGACTGAGTGGACGGAGCGACGCCCTGGTGATCCGTCTGGACCGTGCCAGCGGTCTGCCACGGCGGCACTGGCGCGGATTCAAAGCCCTCGGCAAACGACGCCGGCTGGACGCTGGCCGCGACGGTCACGTCGGCCCGCATGTCCGTGATGGTCAAGTCCGGCAGCTTTCCGGCATGGGATTCGACGTTCAGCATCAACTCGATCAGCTGCACCGTATCCCGCCACCGGCCGTCGTTCGCCCCGCCCCAGTGCTCGCCGCCGGCGATTTCGGTCGGGACGATGGCGACCTCGTGCCACTGGCCATCCGCCGTGAACGCAATCCCCTTTCGCTGGTGACACTGTCCCGTCCCATCCACCAGACGGATCGCAAACGAACTGGCCGTCGTGGATCGCATCCTGAGCCGGAGGGCATTCAGCGCTTGCACCTCCAGCCGCGAGAACGATTTCCGGACGCCCACGTAGGCGCCGCCGCCCGTAAAATCGGCGTGCAAACGCATGGCATACCGGCCCGGTTCCGGCTGGTCGCAAACCAGGTCGAGTCCGCCCTTGGCCCCGGCAAATTCCTGCCCCAGGTTAAAGCCCCAGTCGAGTTCGCCTTCCTGGAGCATCTTGTCCAGCGGAATCGTCTGCTGGATCGCGGCCGCTTGGCCGCTTGGCTGAAACAGCACGTCGCTGATCAGAATCGTCCCCGCGGTCGTCTCCATCGCTCGCGAGGCCAGGACGGCCAGGTTGGGGCTTGGCTGCTGCGGTTTCTGGTGCTTCTGGCGGTCCTGTCCGCCATCCCACGTCTCGTAGCCCGCGACGATGTCCAAGGCGGACGACGTTCCCATCGTCTTGAAGAACTTGTCCAGCGGCAGGACCAATTGCTGCCACCCTCCCTTTTCGTTCAGCTTGAGGTTGATCTGGTGGACCTGGTCGTTGGCATCGGTGTACCGGATGGGCAGGCGTTTGGAGCCGACAGGAGCGTTCACCCAGAAGGACAGTGTATCGAGCCGATCCTTGGGCAAGGCAACCCAGGCCTGCACATAGTTGCCGCCTTGCGTGAAATCCCCATGCAAGCTCAGCACGGGCTGGCCGCGAAAACCCTCGGCCGCCAGTTCGAGTTTCCCCCGGGCGCCAGGGAATTCCCGGCCGTTGTCGAACCGCCAGCCGCCCGCGGGCTGGCTGGGGTCAATGAGCGCAACCGGTTGCTGGGAGAATGCCGCAAAGGCAAGCGTCACCCAAATGGCGAGCGACAAGACGGACGGCCTGAGACTTGGCATGGTGGTAGGTTCCGAAGTGGTTCTCTTGGTGCCTGGTTCTGCGTCCTGCGGCCATTCCAGCCGCCCCGCGGTGGTCGATCACTGGCCGCCTGCCGGCGGATGGCCTTTCACGTCGGGCAGGTAGCGCCGCAGGGCCGCGCGTTTGTGCTCGGGCACGAGTTCGTCCCATTCCGTCAACGGTTCCACGGCGGGCACCGCGTCGGCCGTCTTGAACCGCAGCGTCACGATCTGCTGCGGGCGGACCGGGAACGTATAGGCTGGCCCGCCCTGCAGCGGCTGGCGATGGCCGCCGAGCAGGTCGGTCAGCGCCGCGTCGAGGTGCGGCAGGTTCAGCGTCAGGCTCGCCTGGGCGGCGCGGCCGAGGCACTCCGCCAGCCGCAATTCGATCTCGCCTCCCTCGCGCCGCAGCGCCTCGACGATGACGTTGTCGCTGGTTTGCAGGATCGGCGGCATCTCGGCCGCCGCGCATCCGTCGGTCTCGATGGGCGGAGCATTGAATTCCCACGCCAGCTGCGGAATCCGCGCCTCGGCGAAATCGCCCTCGTGCGCCGCCAGCGCGTACCGCACGACGTGGCGGCCCGCGCCGCTGAGCCAGGCGTTGGGATAGCCGCGGTATTTCTCGGCGGCGTTGACCAGGTAGAGGATCGGCGTGTTGCCGTTGAGCTCGCGGCCGCTCAGTCCCTGGTCCAACAGCGCCAGGCCCGCGCCCGCCAGCTGGTAGTGCGACCAGCGGACCGCCGGAGCGATGCCCCTGGCGACCCCGGGCAGCGCGGGGTTCGGCTCCGGCCAGGCTGCCTGCGAAAACCCATACGGGATCCCGCGGCGCACTTCGCGCACCGCCGCGGCGAGCGGAAACTCAGCCACCACCACGGTGCGGTCGGGGAGGTCGTTGAGTTCGGTCTCGAAGTCAATCCGGGGCTGGCTGCTGTGGAAGATCAGCTTTCGCCGCAGCTGGTCGCCGAGGAACGGGGACTCGACCTCCACGATCGTCGCGAGCGGGCTGGCCGTGACGGTCAGCTTGGCCGCGTGCTGGTTCGAGTCGGTCACGCGGTCGCGTTCGGGGCGGTCCACCATGTGGTCGGCCGGACTCGCGATCGGCTTCTTCGGTTGCTCGGCGACGATGACGTTGGCTGGGCCGCCCAGCAGCTCGCGGCCGGAGGGCTTGAGCTGGAGACTCACGAGCGCGCCGGTCGCCGGGTCGAGTCGCGCGGCGTAGAACTCGGTCTGGATGACTGCGGCCAGCCCGGTCGCTGCGGGAGTTGCCGGCGGTGAGCCCGGACCGGCGGCGCAAGCGGACAATTCCGGAACATCGCGCCGCTGCCAGTTCAGCGGGTTGAAACGGACGGTGGCCGTGCCAGGGCCGACGAGCGAACGCAGGGCGCGCGTGGCGACGTCGCGGGAAGTTCGCTCGACCCACTCGAAACGATCGCGGGCGTCCCAGCTGCGCTCATGCTCGAACACCATTCCGCCCGCCGCGCCCCACAGCGTGTTGCGGTCCATGTTCAGGCACATCAACAGCCAGGCCCGATGGAGCTCCCGGGCCGGATACTCGAACTTGCCGCGCAAGCTGGCGGCCGTGGCCAGCATCTCGGCGGCCTGCAACCACTGTTCGCACTGCCGATACGCCGATTTCACGCGCGGGTTTTGGATCCAGAACGCATTGTAGGTGAACTCCGTGCCGCCGCGCAGCACCGGCAACCGGATCGCGCCGGACTGGATGCCGGGCAGCACGGCGTCGAGATAGCGGCTGGGCGTGGTGAACTGCACGTCAAACTCCGGCGCGACCTGCTTGAACTGCCGCAGGAACTCGCTCGGATAAGACCGGCACAGCGGGGCGAGGTTGTAGTCGCCGCTGCCGCCAAGGATCAGCACCGGCGCGCCCGTCGGCGTGCGCCGCGGCAGGCTCTTCAGGTCGGCGGCGTCGGGGCGACTGGCGTCCTTGTCGGGCGCTGGCGGCTCGATCCGCGCGCGGATGTCGTCGGCCAGGGCCCGCAACTGGTTCTCTGCCAGCGGCTCCCGGGCGCCGAACATCGGCCGCCACTCGAGGTAATGGCCGGGGCTGATCGCAAGTGTGCGCGTGCCGTCGGGCGATTCGAGCCAGTGCAGCGTGCTGCCGGTCGGGTTGAGGCGGCAATAGACCAGCGCGTCCAGGCCGAGGCCCGTGACGATCTGCGCCATCTGCTCGTGCATCCCGGTGACGTCGATCATCCAGCTCAGCCGCGGCCGAACGCCCATGACCTGCTGCTGCCAGCGGAGTCCTTCGACGCCCATCTTGACGAGCGCCTCGCCGCCGGAGAGGTTGATGCTCGGTTCGAGGAAGAACGCGTTGCACAGTTCGACGCGGCCTTCGCGGATACGCTGCTTCAGTTCCGCCGCGCGGTCGGGGCGGAAGTTCAGCATGGCGATCAGGTTATTGCACTCCGAGAGCGCAAAGTTGTAGTTCGGGTCGTCGCGCACGCGGTCGAGGTGGTCGAAGTACGAGTTGGCACAGTAGTTCCGCTCGGTGGACCAGTCGGCGAGCCACCCGCAACTGGCCGGATGGAAGTTCGGCACGACGTAGACGGCTCGTGGATCGGCCGCGTCCAGCGGGACGAGGGGTCCCAGCAGCAGGGCGGTGAGCAGGGGCAGGGCGTGTTTCACGGCAGGGTCTCCTCGTCGACAATCGGATAGGGCGTTCACGCCTCATTGTGCGAAGTTTCCGGGGTCGCTGTCCATGCCTGAGCGCGGATTCCGTGCATTGCACGTGAGGCGGCCTGAGAAGCGAATGGCGGCATGCTCGATTACCCGGGCCGTTCCCGCCATTGGGGGCGTTCGCGTGATTAGGGAGTTGGCGAAGTTGTGATCCGTTTCCTGGAAGATACGTGCCCGTTTTCAGGTCAACTCCTCGACAAATGTCAATGTCCTTGGTAAACCGCACGTACCCGTGAAAAGCGACGGCGTACCCGCCGACAATCATGTCCCGCCGACAATCATGTACTCAACCTGGTGCTCTTCGAGTAACCTCAAGAACTCTTCGAAGTCTGGCTGGATACTCATAAAGGAATTTCCCCGCTTCCAGTCGGAGACGTTCGACTTCATCCAGACGCACCTCGGGCGTCTGTCGGCGCCAGTAGGCGCGATCCGCTTCCGCCTGTTCTTGATGGTTCGTAACCGTCAGTGTCTGTTCCATGTTCCCTGGCTCTTCATGCGTCCTGAGGACGGCGCAACCTTGCCCGCTGGACTGCCCAACCGGGCACATTGTAGCCGATCTCGCTGCCGTGCGACAACCTGCCGAACTTCTCGATCTTGTGGTGAGCGTTGCTGACGGCTGTTCGTGTTACCGATTTCAAGGATCGGCCCGGGGACCGATTCGCCTTCGCCCACCAGCAACTTGAGTCCCCCACCGATCGATTCCACCACGGACAATAACGTCACCGGGCCTTGGGGCGGCGCGCAAAAAGGACCACGGGAGCCAACCGGAGACACCCGCCAATCCGCCTGCGGTTCCGCGTCAGGGACATTTCTTCATGTGCGCCACCGTGATCGAGTGGGGCGGGAGCCGGATCGGCTTGCCTGGGGCGAGCGTGCCCAGCGGCTTGACGCTGACCTGTTCGTCCTGCCCCGGGGTGTTGAACGCCTGAAGCTCGCCAGCCATCTGCCAGACCTCGACCGTGGCCCCGGCGGGCATGCCGGCCACACGCGGCACGACTTCGAGCTGGCGGTCGAGCGCGGTGTTGATCAGGGCCAATGTGAGAACCTCCGTTCCGGCGTCCCAGGCGGCCGCAGCGTCCAGGGGCGAACCGGGCGGTACGGCCAACGGCACGCTGCGCCCGTTGACGCGCGCCCGGTACAGGGTCAGCAGATGGCCCACGGCGTCCAGGCAGGCGTGGTTGCGGGTCGTCTTGATCGCCCCGATCACATTGACCGTCTGCGGCCAGTTGGCCATGCCGATCAGATCGGCGTTGCGCAACATCACGTGCAGGGCTCGAGCGACCGTCACGGCATCGCCCAGCGTGTAGTAATGCTCGTAAGCGCCGACCCCGACGGCGTCGGGTGCCGGGTTCCACTCGCGGACGATGCCATATTCGTCGATGGCCAGTTTCAATTTCATGACCGCGGGGTCTTTTCCGTCCTGTCGGCGGCGGAGGTCGTCGACCATGCGCTGGACGGCGTCGGCGATGGAGACGCTGTAGGCCGGGAAGTTCTGGCGGTATGCCTGCAGGTCTTGAGCCGAGAGCGGTACGCGCAGCTTCCGCTCGCTGTAGTGATGCATGCTGATCAGGTCCGCATGGGAGGCGCAACCCGGAACGATCAAGTCGTTCCACGTTCCGCCGGCCCCGACGGCGACGACGCGGATCCGGCTGTCCACCGCCCGCATGGCGTCGACGAACGCGTTGTGGCGCAGGACATAACGCTCGACCGGCACGTTGCCCAGCTGCCAGTTCCCGTACATCTCGTTGCCGATGCCCCACCAGGCGACGCCGTAGGGCGCCGGATGGCCGTGGCGTGCCCGCGCCCCGCCCCAACGGCTCTCCGCCGGGCCGTTGACGTACTCAACTTCCTGGG
>CAIYOB010001577.1 GCA_903927685.1 uncultured Planctomycetaceae bacterium | reverse complement strand
CCCAGCGCGGCGACCAGCGCCGCGACGCCAACGGCCCTCAAGCGGTCGCGCGCGGGCCGCACGAACAGCGTGCTCTCGTCGGAGCCATCGGGCAGGGGCGGGAGCTCGGCCGACGGCATCGCCACCTGCGCCGTGGGCAGGGGCTCGTCGTCGGGCAGGGTCGCGATGACCGAGGGGGCTTCGTCGGGTTCGGGCTCGGCGTGCGACCCTTTCCCGAACAGCGCCGCCAGCTCGGGGATGGACTGGACCGTCAGCCACTTTCGTCCGCCGCGCGAGACCTGGTCGGTGGCCAGCACCTGGCCCGTCAGGATGCCCATCTTGAGCATTGCGGGCGTGTTGTAGGCCTCGACTCTGCCGGCGGCGTCGCGCACCAGCCAACGCAGCTCTCCGATGGCGCGCCCGCAGCGCTCGCACGGCAGGGGCCCGGGCCGGCCGGAGAGCAGGTCGGCGATGGGGCCTTGGTCGTCGGGGGCGTCGAATGCGCGCTGGCAGTGGGGGCAGTGGACACGCATGGGAGGGGCCGTTCCCAGGCTAGAACGGTGGCCGCGGCATCAGCCCCAGCACCGCCGCCGTGACGCCAAGCTGGAAGAGCAGCATCTGCGGGCGATAGGAAAGGATGTGTCGGCGTATCTCGACTTCGCCCTCGCGGCTCCCGGCGTCCAGCGGCACCGCTTCACCCGCGAACTGTTCGCGCTCAGCCGCCAGCTGACCAGCGCGGTGTTCGGCCAGACTGCCCGGCGGGCCCACCGCTATCGGATCGTGGATCTGGCCACGCTCCGGCGGATCGCCTGGCTGTGCCTGAGCCAGGAAGGGCACGTGCTTCCCGAGCCGGAGGTGGATGAGGACTTCCAGCAGCGTCCCGCTTACCAGGAAGGCTATCTGACCGACCAACCCGATCTCTCCGTGTACGACCAGGGGAGCGAAGCCCAAGACGAGGAGGCCCAAGATGACCAACCCTTCTGATGGCCCCCGCTCCAACAGCGACGATGAACTCCGGGAGATGCTCAAGTATCTCCGCCTGGGACGGCTGCTGACGCACTGGGAGGAAACCCTCCAGAAAGCCCGCCAAGGCCGCTATTCGTCGGAGCGGCTGTTGAAGTACGTCGTGGAGGAAGAATACCGAGCCAAACGGGAGAACGCGCGGCTGTTGCGGCGGCAACGAGCCAACATCCCCGAAATGCTGGAGATCGAAACCTTCCCCTTTGACAAACAACCCAAACTCGACCGCCGACGGGTCATGTCGCTATACGACAGCTTCGACTATATGACCAAGCAGCGCGGCCTGATCTGGCTGGGGCCCACCGGCTGCGGCAAGACGGGCTTGGCCACCGCCTTCCTGCTGCAAGCGATCGACCGTGGTTATCGCGGCTACTTCATCTCCTTCCCCGAGTTGATCCAGGAACTGTTTCAGGCCTCGGCCGATCGCAGCGACCGCTTGGTGTTCCGCCGTTACCTGTCGTACGACTGCCTGGTGATCGACGAGGTCGGATACGTGGAGGTCGAACCGGCGCAGGTCGGCCAGTTCTTCACGCTGATGCACAAGCGGCACCAGCGGAAGACCACGATCATCACGTCCAACCTGGGCTTTGGCGAATGGGGATCGTTCTTGAAGAATCCGCACCTGACGGCCGCCTTGAACGATCGGCTGACCTCCCACAGCTACGTCATCAACATGAAGGAGTGCGACAGCCTGCGTGGCCGCATCGACCCCTGACCGGCCAGGCCCACGCTCCGCTTCCCTCACCGCGGCGTTGGTAACGTGAGGAATGGGCTGTGACCCGAGACGACTTCCGACGGCTGGCCGACGCAGTTCGGACGATCCCGTTGGAAGTCGTCTTGACTTCTTGGGACGCGGTCCGCGACCGGCAAGACCGGTCACGCTGGCATACTCCCCGTGGACCGCTTTCGGTCACCGGGACCCAATTCTTCAGCTGGCACGGCTCCCAGGGCGGCGGCGGGGCGATCGACCTGGTGATGTACCTCGGCGGTTGGGAGGCGGGGCAGGCCATCGCTTGGCTCGCACGTCATCTCGGCCACCAGGTCGCCGCGAGCCCGACTGTCGGCACGAGCGCGGATGCCAAGCCTGCTTCCCGTCCCGACTCGCCATCTGACTCCGCCATCTCTTCCCCGGACAGCACGCCTCCCGAACACGAACACGGAGGCCTCCCCTCGCGTCGTGGCCCGCGCCCCCAACTCCACTTGCCCGTGGCGAACCTGACGCAGCTCCCCAGGGTTCGCCGCTACCTTCTCCAACAGCGTGGCCTGTCCGCGACGATCCTGGCATCGTTGATCGACCAGGGCAAGTTGTATGCAGACGCGCGCGGCAACGCGGTATTCGTCATGCTGGCGGGGACCCCCCCTCGTCCGATCGGCGCCGAACTGCGTGGCACGGGCCACCGCGTCTGGCGAGGCCTCGCGTCGGGCACATGTAAGAACGCCGGCTTCTTCTGGATCGGCGATCCAGGCTCGTCCCAGATCGTGCTCTGCGAATCCGCGATTGACGCGATCAGTTGCTTCCAACTCCACACGCTAGGCCAGGAGGCACGCCTTTCCAGGGCTGGCCTCTGCATCTCGACGGCGGGAGTTCGTCCGGACACGCCTTGGCTGGACCCGTTGCTGGCACGCGGCTATCAGATCTACTGCGGCTTCGACGCCGACGAGCCTGGCGAGGCGGCCAGTCGCCAAATGAGCACCCGCCACCCCGCGATCCAACGCCTGCGGCCCTCGAAGCACGACTGGAACGACGTCCTCACCGCCACGAGCAAATAACGCACCGTCATCTCCCCGTCGCGACTACGTCTCTCTCACCCTCACGCACACCTCTCTTCCACCACCAGCGGCTGCGCGCCGCCCGGCTACCTGGAAATAAGCCCCAACGGTCCCATCGATCAGAGCGGCATTGGTAATCATGTTCCTGCGAACCACTCGTGTCTCGATCGGCCGCCTCTCGTGAGCGGCCGGAGGGTAATGCCACGCAT
>CAIYOB010001576.1 GCA_903927685.1 uncultured Planctomycetaceae bacterium | reverse complement strand
TGGGCAGGATCGGGGCCGGCGGCCAGGTCGGCGGGCACCTGCTGCTTGACGTCGCGCGCGTTCAGTGGCGGCGGCACGGCGGGCAACGGCGGGGTGGACGGCAGTTCGGCTTGCACCACACGGAAGCCGATCAGCCAGCTCCGGTCTGCCGGCAGCGTACCGCTCCGGTTCGCCGCCCGCAGGTACTCGAGTGTGGTCGAATGGCTGCCGCCGCGGG
This sequence comes from uncultured Planctomycetaceae bacterium, assembly GCA_903927685.1. The sequence goes on along the minus strand of CAIYOB010001576.1, from coordinate 20,941 downwards.
TGACGCGGAACGAGCCGTCGCTGCGGCCCACGGGATCCGTCTGGGCGTCTGCGGCATACGGCCCATACCAGTCCAGGCACCATTCCTCGACGTTCCCGTGCAAGTCATATACCTCCCAGGGATTCGCTGGCGTCCGAGCGACCTGCAGCGAAACCGCGTCCTTGTCAGACCGCTTCCCCGGAAACCAACTGATCCCGACGTTCTTCTGCCAGGCTTCCGGCAACGTGTCGCCCGTGGAATACCGCGTCGTCGTGCCGGCCCGGCAGGCGTATTCCCACTCCGCTTCCGTCGGCAACCGATACGGCTTACCCTCCTGCTCGCTGAGCCACCGGCAAAAGGCCATGGCCTGATCCCAGGACACGAACACGGCGGCCTCGTCATCGGCTGTCGAGAAGCCGAGCTTGCCGCGCAGCGCCTTGTGCTGCGGGTCGAACCGTTCGTACTGGGCGTTGGTGACCTCGGTCGCGCCCAGCCAGAACGGTCGGCCGATCGTCACGTCGTGCACCGGCCGTTCGTCCCATTCGCCGTCGGCCGAGCCCATCGGGAAGGTCCCCGCCGACAGGCGAATCAGGCGGATTCCCACCGAGTTGACAACCGCGTCCTCGCCTCGCCCGGGGTTCCCGCCCAGCGTGAGGAGGCAGGTGAATACCAAGCAGACGGCAGTGTCGGATTGCATCTTTAGTACCTCAATTCCGGCTTGCACACGGAAGCACTTGTTTGCACACAGCTCGGTTCCAGGCCCGCGATCCGTCAGGCGGACCTCACGACCCCAGATTCGGCTCGAGAATGACCGCATCCCGGCGGGCCGAGTCGCAGTCGTGGCCCGACGGATCGACTGCCCGCATCACGGCGACTTGCCGAATTCCCGGCAGGCGGTCTCGATCGCCAAGCGGCCTTTGCGGCAAGCGTCGTAGGGATCGGGGGTCATCCAGGCGTCGATCATGATCCAGCCTTGGTAGCCGCCGGTCCACAGCGTTTCCAGCGACTTCCGCACATCGATGTGCCCGTCGCCCGCAGGCAGATGCTTCGAAGTGCCGTGGTACAGCGTGCCGTCCGTGTCCGTAAAGTGCACGTAGCCCACGCGCTGCACGCCCAGCCGCTGCAGCAACTCGTGCGGCTTGCCCGTGCTGCCGTTCATCAGGTCGAAGTGGCTCGGATCGTACATCCCCTTGACCTGCGGATGGTCCGCGCCGTCGAGGATCTTGATCAGATGATCGATCGTGTTGAAGGCGAACGGCGGCTCGATCTCGACCGACAGCAGCAGCCCTGCGTCGGCCACGATGTTGCCCATTTCGTGCAGCGACGCGGCCAATGAGCCGATGGCCTGGTCGACGGTCTGGCCGCCCAAGTCGCCGCCGGGCCAGTAGCCGACGCACTCGCAGCCCACCTGGCGGGCGAACGAGGCCAGATTCGCAAACCGCTTGAGCCAGCCGGCCCGGACGCTGGGGTCGGCTTGAAAAGCCTCCGCACCGAAGGTTTGGATCGAGAAGGCTTTTACGTTATAGCGGCTCAGGAATCCCCGCAGGCTCGCGATGCGAGCCGTGTCGGCGGAGTCGGGATAGATGCCTTTGAGCCAGCCCGGCAGCAGTTCGATCCCTGCAAAACCCTCCCGCTGGGCGAATTCGAGTACTTCCCAAATCGGAAACGTATGGCCGTACAGACTCTCGGAGGACTGAAAGCCGTTCAAGCCAAAGGCGGTACGCCAGCGCGGGCGGCGGTCGTCGCCGGGGACTGCCGCTGGCGCCCCGGCCGGTTCTGCGGCGGTGGCGGCCGAAGGGATCAGAGCCGCTGCCGAGACGGCTGCGGCGGCGGAAAACGCCGCCCGTTGAAGGAAATCGCGTCGGGTGTGCATGAGACGGTCCTGTTCTAGTGGGCGCACGAATGCCGTGCACCGCGCAGTCGGGCCACGAACTCGCCAACGCGGCCGTGCCAACAACGCAGAGATCCGCAACGGCCTGGCGTCCGTGCCGCGCAGGCGGCCGCGGATACCGGCGGCGGCAGCGGAGTCAGGATGATGTTGCGATACCAGACTTCGCTGTTGTGATCGGTCAGCATGATCAGTCCCGAGCGGTTCTCGCCAAAGCCTTCGTACTTGCCAAATTTGCTGGCGGCCACGCGCTGGTCCCACTCGGCGGTCCCCACGGTCGCCGACACGATCCGGGCCCCGTTTAGCCAGTGCTCGATATGATTGCCACGAACCACGATCCGGCTGTGATTGAACTCGCCCACCGGCTTCAGTTGCTTGGCCTCGCTGGGCTCGTACAGTTCGTACAGTGACCCGGTCATCCCGCGTGGATTCAGGTTGTAGGCGGCGTCATCCAGGATCTGGTACTCGCAGCCTAAGTACTGGTTGCCGTATTGGCGGACGCGGTATTTCAGCCCGTTGTTGCCTTTGGGCGAGATCCGCCACTCGAATTCCAAGTCGAAATCGGTGTACTCCTGGGTGGTGAACAGATTGGCTCCGCTGCCGGGCAGGTCCTTCAAGTGCAGCGTGCCGGCGACGATCTCCCAATCATCCTCGACCGGCTTGCCGTCCATCCGCTGCCAGCCGTGAAGCGAGGTGCCATCGAACAGGGGAATCGGCTGCTGCGCCGCGGCGGACGCGCCAGCCAGAAGGACGATCAGGGCAGACCAGATAACTAAGGTGCGGCACATGGGCGGGGATTCCTCGAATGTCAGTTGCGGTCGGCCAGGGCCGTTTCCGCATCATTCTAATTGAATCCCCGGCGATTGTCGCACTCGGAGACGCGACAAGGAGCGTTTTTTGGCAAACCGACAGGCCATCCCAATGGCGCAGCGGAAAGTCCCGGCCCCACACCGGCTTGGGCCGCGCCGATTTGCCCTCCGGCTTGCGGGGGGGTCTCGGGAACCTGGTCCGCGATCATCGCCGGCAGCAATTCACCATCCCGCTCGCGAGAGGGGCGGACGCGGTAGCGGCCGGGGAGGGCTGCGAGGGCAGCGGAACCAGCCCGCCGCTTGCCGCGAGCGCACCGGTTCTGACACTGGGGGCTCGCTGCACTCGACCCCAGCCACCCGGGCGACAGGTGACGCACCGGTTCTGACACTGGGGGCTCGCTGCACTCGACCCCAGCCACCCGGGCAATCGTCCGTCTCTGATTTCGACGCCAGCGACCCGGGCGATAGGTGACACAACAGGATGCTACTCGGGCCGGGGCAGCTTCCGGGGAGCGTCGTCCCGGCCGAGCAGCCCGGCATACGGGTCGCGGGCGGGCGTCGACTCCCACACCTGGGGCCGGCTGCGAGAGGCGGTCTCGAGCCTGGGTGTCCAAGGCACGTCGCGCGTTGTCGGTTCGTCGCTCCGCGGTGCCACCGTCGACTGTGCCAGCAGCGTCTCCGCAGGACGCAGTTGCCGGAGCATGTCGCGAGCAGCCACCAGCGAGGGATCGATCCGCAACGCCTGTTCCAGCAAACCCGCGGCTTGCTGGGTCTCTTGCTTCATCGACAGCAAGCACGCGACGTTGAACAGGGCGGTCGCCTCGGGGTGGACGATCCGCAGCACGTCCACGGCCTCGCTGACCCGTTGCGACTCGATCAACACCGCCGCCAGGTTGTTGCGATAACGGACGTTGCGAGGATCCAGGCGGACCGCCTGCTGCAACGCGTCCAGCGCAGCGGCTGTATCGCCGCGGCGGACATGGAACAAGCCGAGATCGTTCAGGACGGTCGTGTTGTTGGGAGCCAGATTGCGGGCCAGTTGATAGCGCCGCAGGGCCTCGTCCGCGTTGCCCTGGCGATCGTGGAACCGCGCGACGGCCACCAGTGTCGTGACGTTATACGGATCCAGCTCCAGCGCCTTCTCGTACTGCTGCTGAGCCTGGGCGGTGGAGCCTCGGCTCTCCGACAACTGCGCCGCTTGCACGTACAGGGCCGGCGTTAACTGCTCGGGCCTAGTCGACAGCTTCGCGGGATCGTCCGCCGGAATGACCTTCGGTTCGATTTCCAGCGCCGTGGCGACCTTGTCGCCGGCGGACTTGAACGCCTGGCCGACCGAGTGCGTGGCGGCGGTCAGTGGATTGCCGGCCGGGGCACTGTTGGGCGCGGCGCTCAGACTGGGGTGCGTGGCGCCCGTCGCCGAGCCCGCTTGGACACTCAGGCCGGAAGGACTTGACGCACTGCCCCAGTCGCGTTCCCAAGGCGGCGACGAGGTGCAGCCGGCCAGCGCCAGGACACAACTGGTCACGGCGGCGCCGGCGGATCGCATCCGGTTGTTCATGTTGCACCTCCGTGTGCAGCGCCTTTCGGCAAGTCAGTGGTTACCACCTCGAAGAGTTGGAGCCGCCATTCCCGTTGACCGCGCGGTTGCCGCCATTGGCGGTGTTGAGGCCGCCGCTGTTGTCGCCGTTGTTGCCCGAGCCGTTGGAGCTGCTGTCCGAACTGAAGTTGGGGATACGCGGCGTGGGCAGCGTCGCGCGGTAAGCCTGCTCGACCTCGTACGCGTACCAGCCTTCACCGCCACGCGGAGCGATCTTCGTGGTCATCACCGCGCAAGGGCTGGCGTCCGGCGCATACCACGCCAGATAGCGATACACCGAGGCGACCCGAGCCGCCGTTTCTTCCTGGGTGGCGCCCTCCAGGACATAGACTTGGCGACGATGCGGCGGTGTCTGCGTCATGATGTAGTTGAGCTTCGCCTGGCCGGCCCCGGTCAGTTCGTTCGACCCGGGGTCGAACAGATAGTCGCTGAAGGTGTTTTGGGTCTTCCAGCCGTTGTCGGCCATCTGGCGGAACGGGCCGCGGACCAGTTCCCGGTCGTGGCTCACGAATGGCTCGGGCCAGACGTTCACACGCTTGCGGTGCAGGTCAACCTGAGTTCGAAGTCGCTGCCACCAGCTGTCCGCCGCTGGATAGCCATCCGTCGCTGGTGGCTTGACGTCGGGGATCTCTTGGGCGGCGACCGGAACGGACACGGCCAGCGTCAGAAGCAGGATGCTGAGCGGATTCTTCATCACGGTCACGATAAAGCTCCCCAGACTAGCAGGCAGGAAATTCCCTCTTTTCTGATCGACCGCTGTTTATCCTGGCTGCCGCAGGACTCCATAAATGCGCAAGATTCGTATTTTGCCGATTGTTACGACTGTGGCGTCGCGGGATTCAAAAAGACGGCCGTGCCTGGGGTCGAGTGCAGCGAGCCCCCAGTGCGAACCCTGGCGGTGCCTGGGGTCGAGCGCAGCGAGCCCCCAGTGGCGAACACCTGGGGGCTCGCCACTCGTGCTTCGTGGCTCGCCCCCAGGCTCGCCTTGATTCTCGCCCTGGACGCAGCCGTCGGCATTGCCACGCAACTACAGTGCCGATGGAGGTCCACTCAACTTGAATCCCATAAACACATCAACTTAGTAAGTTACGCTCTTTTCGTGGAAATGGCCTTGAGCAAACCCTGCCGTGCCCCTATGCTCCCGCCCTGCACAGAATCCCGCCAAGAAACCCTGTCGGATCGCGAATTATTGCCCATGATGCCAACAACCAACAAATCGGCTCCGCTCGCGTTGCGGATCCTCGTTGCCGAGGATAGTCGCACGAATCAGCGGTTGGCCACGCGCCTGTTGGAGCGTCAGGGCCACGCGGTCACTGTCGTGAGCAACGGCAAGGAGGCGGTCGAGGCGATTCGGCGAGAATTGTTCGACCTGGTGCTGATGGACGTGGACATGCCGGTCATGGACGGTCTGACCGCGACCCGGGCCATCCGCTCGCTCGAATCACGTCACGGCACGCGCATGCCGATCGTGGCGGTGACCACGCGGGACAATCAGCGCGACTGCCTGGCGGCGGGCATGGACGCGCATCTGAGCAAGCCCTTGCGAATGGATCGCCTGAACCGCACGCTGGAAGTCGTCCTGCCCAAGTCGGCGGCTTGAAACGCGGCCCCGTGCGTTTTCCAAGCTGAGAATTGGGGCTGGGTGCCTGGGGTCGAGCCACGAGGTACGAGTGGCGAGCCCCCAGTTTGTGCCACTGGGGGCTCGCTGCACTCAACCTCAGGCACCCCCACACTCAGCCTTGACAACTCACCCGTCGCTCAGCGGCCCGCCGGCCTCGCGTTCGCGCCCAGCAGGGCACGAAAGTTGAAACGGTCGTTGGGGGCGGCGTCCCCGTTCAGCGTCAAGTCGTCGGGCTGGCCCGTTTGTTGGAGGTTGTCCGCCCACTTGAAGTCGAGCCGTGCGGGCGGCCCGGCGAGGCCCAGCTTGCTCCACGGGATCGCCAGCTCCAGTTCACATCCTCCCAAGCCGACGTCAACCTCGGCTGCGGCCGCCCAACAATATCCGCCCTGATTTCGCTCGACGGTCGCCGTCCGGGGACCGGACGACAGGCGATTGACGATGAAGTCATAACCGCACCAGCCGGTGGCCGAATCGCAATCCACATCCAGGAACAGGAGCATCCAGTTGGGATCCGACCGAGGCGTCAGCGGCCGTTCCGTGCGGACGAAGAACGAGACCTGCGAGGCATCCCAACTCGCCTTGGCGGCGATGATATCGTTCCGTCCGCTGGTGTTGACATAGGGTCCCGCATTTCCGTAGCCGGGGTGATCGCGGTGCACCGGGTCGCCAATCGTGTCGCGGAATTCAGGCTGCACCGGTTCCCAATCGGCGAACCGTCCGTCGATGCGAATCGCCGCCGGGGTCACGGTCGGCAGCGGCCGCGCGCCTTTGTACCGCCGGATGTACGAGACCAACTGGTAGTAGTAGCTGTCGCCGTGGCCGCCTCGCATCGGCTCGATGTCGCGGCTGTGCTCGTGATCAAACTGGTCGACGAAGATGACCGGAGCCCGCAGGCCGTTGAATTCATCAAAGCGGCCGGCAATCCACTCGTTCCAGCCCGTGACGAAGATGAAGCGGGGGTCGGCCTGGAGAGCGTGCTCCCACTGCTCCTCCACGTTCAGCCCGCGGTGAATTGCCCCGGGTTCGGTGGCGGTCGTCCCCTGATGAAAGCTGCGTCCGCGTGCGCCGGGCGTGCTCATGCACCCCAGGCGATCGCCGACGGCATTCTGTGCGACCCCGACCGACATCTGCTCGCTTTCCCCGCGCGAGTTTCTGAAGACGTGTTGCGGCGAGATTTCGAGCCAACTCCACATATCCGGCTTCGTGGGCCCGCGGAAGTAGTCGGGTTGCGGCGCGCGGAAGGTGAAGAAGCGTCGGACCGCCGCGTCGTCTCCGCCGGCCAGCAGCACGCGCAAGGTCCGGTCGCCGGGCACCGGCTTGCCGCCCGCAAGAGCCTGGCCCTCGTTCCAGACATCCGCCGAATGGCTCCACCAGCCGATCCTGCCCGCGGGCTCGGACATTTCCAGGTAGTAGGCTCCTGCCGGCAGCGGGGAATCGAATTGCAGAACGACCCAGGCGTTGTCGGCAACGTCCTCGAAACGCCGGCGGACGACGAGTTCGCCGCCGGGCTGTCCCCGGTACAGCGTCAAAGTCATGGCGGCTCCGGTGGTCGCCCAGTTCGGAAAGCAGCCTGCGACGCTCTCCAGCGGTTCGGTCACGGTGAACGACTGGCCCAGGGTCTGCCCGGGCGCGAGGGCCACGGGAGTGTCGTGCTGCGAGTTGCCCACGGACGTGCCCAGCAGACTCGGATCAGCCAGGATCAGCGGCTTGCCGTCCCAGCGGAACCAGAGCGGCGCGAACAGGCCCGGCTCATACAGCTCCTTGTACAACTCGGACACGACCTTGCCGGGCGACCAGAACGGGCACAGGAACGCGACCTGGGGCGTCCGGCCGCCCTGGGCGCGGACCTCGGAGAACACGCGCAGCAGGGCCGTGTAGTAGGGCCGGTACGTCAGCTGGTTGGTGACGTCGAAGATCAGCGTGTCGACCCCGGCGTCCGCGAGCATTTGGGCGTGCTTGCGGAGCACGCCGGCATCGTCCGTCAAGTAGTAACCGAAGATCGATTCGCCCCAGTGATGTGGTGCGTGCAGCGGGCCCCACAGCGGGCTGTCCTTGTTCAGCATAGCTTGTGGATCGCGGGCCAGGATCTTGGTGACATCGTACGGCCCGCCGTTGACATGGGCTCCGTGCCAGAGAAAGTAGAAGATCCCGACAAATCGGTCGGCTCGCGGCAGCCCGACTTCGGCGCTCGTCGGGACAGTGCGTCCCAACGCATCCGTTGCCACCCAGGTATCGCTGAACGTGTCCCACGGCGCCGCCGGCGCCGTATCGGACGGGACGCCCGAACGCGCCGGATCGGCAGGAACACCGGAATCGCCGGCAATGGACCAGACCAGCGCCACGACGGCGGACGTGAACAAAGGCATCTCGCGCACTCCTGCTACACCAGCAGCCTGCCGCGGCGGCATGGCCGGAAGCCCGACGAGCCAACAACGGCCACGTCGGCGGCAAGCCCGAGGGTAACCGCCACGATGAAAGCACACTACGCGGTCGAACTCGCGGACGCGTCCGGCGCCTACCGGCCGCCGGTGAGCCGTGCGACCAGCAGGTCCTCGAAGGCCCCCAAGTCCTTCCACGACATCGCGCAGTCCATCGGCTTGCCCTGCGGATCGATGCGGGTGAAACCGTCGTCGGTGACGCGGATCGACAGACGCTCGACGTTCACCAGGTCCGTCGAGAACGCCAGGTAGATCGCGACGGTGTCGAACAGAACGCTCGAGGCGTCCAGCGGTTTGTCGCCTGCCTTGCTCCAGATCCGGTAGTTCTCGATGACCGCCTTGGTGACCGGGTCTTGGCACTCGGCGACCCGGCGATACTTGTCGCCGCGCAGACGGACAATGCCACAGGTGTCCAGCGGCGTGATCAGCATCGGCCACTCGGCGGTGAAGGCGCGCTGCGCGGCTTTGGCATCGGCGACGACGTTCCACTCCTTGTGCGGCTCTGCGGACCCGTCGTAGCCTTTGCGCACGCTGCCGTACATACCCACGAATCGAGCCCGCTTGGCGATCTCCGGCTGGCGGTCCAAGGCCGCGCGGATGTTCGGCATGGGACCGATGCAAATCAACGTGATCGGCTGGGACGAGGCCATGATCGTGTCGATCAGAGCCCCGACGCCGTCCTGGTGTACCTTGCCGGGATAGCGAGCCAGGTCGTAGTCGGCGACCCAGGGCCCCTGCGGACCTTCCTTGTCTCCCTCGGAAAGCCCGACGCCGACAGGAATGTCCGTGCGGCCGGCGATCTGCAGCAACTTGGCGATGAGCTTGGCCCGATACACCGTGTGGCCCCGATCCGAGACGACCAGCTTGAGGTCCACTTCGGACGACTTGAGCAGCAGGGCCAACGCCCACGTGTCGTCGATGTCGTCGCCGATGTCCGTGTCCAGGATCACGGGGATCGTGGCGCGGGTCGGCGTCTCGCCGGTCGTCTGGGCGGTGGAAATCGCGGTCTGAGCGAGAACGAAGACGGCGGCCAGGGTGGCGGCAGGCAGGATGACGCTTCGCATGATGCAGGGCTCCTCAGTCGATAGCACACGTTGTGAAATTCGGTTCCATGGAAACGCTGTTTGTAGCAGAATATGGCACAGCTGGAAACGCGGCCGCCACAGGGCGCGACGCTTCAGATCCAGCCGCTCAGCGTCCCGCCGCGGGTGACGCCTGCGGGCTCAATTTGCCGACGAATCCGCCGCGCGGGGGCAGTTTCAGTTCCAGCGGATGCGCGCGATCGACGCTCAGCTCGCGGTCGGCAAAGCTCCGGTCGCGCTCGCCGTCTTCGATCACGTGGAGCCGGTACGTGCCGGCGGCCAGGAACTGCCAGTCCAGGGTGACTTGCTGCGGCTGGTCCTGGCCGTTGATGCCGCCCAAGTACCAGTCGCTGCCGTGGCGCCGCGCCACGGCCAGCCACTGGCCGGGGAAACCGCCCAGCAGCCGCGTCTCGTCCCACGCGACGGGGATCTCCTTCAGCCACTGCTGCGGCGCGGGGGCCAGTTCCCGATAGGCGCTGACCCGGTCGGCAAAGTGCAGCAGGCCGGACTCGAAGACGACGCTCAGCGCCAACTCGTGGCCGACCGTTGTCCGCGGCGCGTGGCCGCCGTTGGTGAACGCCACCGGAGTGTAATCCATCGGGCCGACGACGTTGCGGGTGAACGTCAGGATGGTGTTGTGCCAAGGCGCTTTCGCGGGGTACTCCGGCGAGAACGTATAGTTCTCGGCCCCCCGCACGGCCTCCATCGACAGCAGATGCGGATAGGTCCGCGACCAGCCGCGGGGGACGGTACAACCGTGAAAGTTGACCAGCAGCTTGAACTCGGCCGCGTCGCGGAGGATGTCCTGGTACAGCTGCATGAGGTTCTGCTTGTCGCTTTGGAAGAAGTCGACTTTGATGCCCTTGACGCCCCACTTGTTGAGCAATTCGAACTCGAATCGCCGCACCTCGGCCTGGTCCAGGCAGCCGCGGGGCTTTTCGGTCACGATGTTGTGCGGGCCGCCCGAGTTGTACCACAGCAGCAGCCCGACGCCTTTGTCCGCCGCGTACCGGGCCAGCTGCCGCACGTCGCCGCCATCCATCAGCGTCCAGTTGGCGTCGACCAGGCTGTACTCCCAGCCCATCTCGGCGGCCAGGTCGACGAACTCGCGGAGCTTGACGAAGTCCCGCGAGCTGTCATGGTCCGACCACCAACTCCACGACACGCGGCCCGGCTTGATCCACTTGGTGTCCGCGACCGCGCAGGGCGGGTTCAGGTCTTCGACCAGCGTGGACTCGAAGATCCCGGCCAGCGTGTCGGCGACCAGGATCACGCGCCACGGCGTCCGCCAGGGCAGCGTCGCGTGCGGGCACACATCGCCCACGCCGTTGCCTTCGCCGGCCTGCGGAAAGCGGAGCCGGTAGACGCCGTGGGGCGCGGCCGGCTGCAGTCGCGAGCCGCAATACGAGCCGTCGACCGCCGCCTCGGCCAGCAGCAGCCAGCGATCGCCTTGCGGCACCTGAAACAGCGCCGGCAGGCACCAGCCGGCCTCGCCGGGCGCGGCCGTGCCGGCGGGGATGCCGTTCTGGAAGTACTCCTCGTACGCCGGGGTCCATTTCGACGGTTCCTGATAGGGCTGGATCCAGGCCCGCGCGCCGTCGGGAACCCGGAAGCCCGTGGCTTCCGTCCGCACAACCCGCGGCGTCTGATCTTGTTCCGGGAATTCATAGCGAAATGCCACGCCGTCGTTGGCGACTCGCAGCGTGACCTGCACCTTGGCGCCGGCCGGATTGGCAAACGCAATGCTCTGTTGGTTCGCCTGGCTGCGGCAGACCGTCCGCTTGCCGTGCGGTTTCCGATAGGTCTCGTCGATCGCCTGCACAGAGCCGGCGTCGCTGAACTGCAAGTCATCCAAGAAAGCCTGATCGTCGCGCACGACGCCCAGCGGCGAGCGCGGCAGCACGCTGGCGCGAGCCGCTCCCACGCCGCGCTGGATTTCGTAGTACAGACGGGCGCGGTTCGCCGGATAATCCGCCTCGTCTCCGGGCGCCGCCAGGGACAGGGTGACCGTCGTTTGCCCGTCAGGGGAAGCCACGGTCCACGCGGCATCGGCGGCTGAACCGGCCGTCGCCACCTGCGACAGAATCGAAAACACCGCGACCATGAGCATGCTGATCCTCTTCATCTGCGGGACTCCGAAAGTTAGATTACGATGTATGCGGCTTGCGGTTGCGTGGGCCATTTCACTGGACGTTCATGAAGGCGTAATGATGCTCCGATTATTACCGATTCGCCTGTGGTTTGCCATCGCTGCTTCGTGGTTGACGCTGGCCGGCGTCGGCTTTTCCGCCGAGTCGGTTCCCACCCCGGACCTGATCTTCATTTTCATCGGCCAGTCCAATATGGCGGGCCGCGCGCCCTTGTTGCCGGAAGACCGGGCGCCGATTCCCGGGGCCGTGCTGCTGAACGATCAGGGGCAATGGGAGCCGGCCGCCAATCCGCTGAACCGGTACGCGTCGGATCGCAAGGCCCTGTCCATGCAGCGGCTGGGGCCGGGCGATGGATTCGCCCGCCAGCTGCACGAGTCGTTGCCAGGGATGACCATCGGGCTGGTGGTCAACGCCCGCGGCGGAACCAAGATCGAGGAGTGGGCCCGGGGCCAGACGCTGTACGAGAACACGCTGAAGCGAGTGCGTCCGCTGCCCAAGGAAAAACTGGCGGGTGTCCTGTGGCACCAGGGCGAAGGGAATGCGCGGGACCCTGAGTACCTCGACAAACTCGTCGCCTTGGTCGGCCATCTGCGCCAGGACTTGGGCCGCCCGGATCTGCCGTTCGTGGCCGGTCAAGTGGCGGGCAATCCGCCGGTCAACGGCTTGATCGCCCAGTTGCCGGGCAAGGCCGAGCGGACGGCCTGGGTCAGCGCCGAAGGCTTGACCGTTTTCGACGGCGTGCACTTCGACCGCGACAGCCAGAAACTGATCGGCCGCAGGTATGCCGACGCCGTGCTGGGATTGGTCAAGATCGAGAAGCAGTGAAATGGATCGCCAGCCAGACGGTCGGCTGGGCGGGATCCGTCCACTGGACCCGATGCCGGCAGTGAGCGGGAATCAGCACATAGTCGCCGGGCTTCAGATTGATCGCTTCGGTCGGCTCGTCGAATTTCAGCTGGGCGGCCCCGCTCAGCACCAGCACCCATTCGGCGTGGTCTTGGTCATACCACTGTCCCGCGGGCGTTACCTGTCCCGTGGACACAATTCGCTCCAGACGGAAACCGCCACCGCACAACAACTCGTCGAAACGCTCGTCCGGCAGTGTCGCGGCAAAATCCGCGAATATGTTGTCCACGGGCAATGGCATAGACCGCTCTCCCAGGTACCGGGCGGCGTTCACTTCAACCGGATCGCCGTCCAGGGAACGTCGTCTTGAGGATGCTGGCTTGGTTCCACAAACAGCACAATCCGTTGGCCGCGCAGATTGGGTCGCAAGTGCTTGCCTACGTCCACCCGGCCGGAGCGAATCGCCTCGCCGCCGGCCAGACGCCGCACCTCGACGCCGCGGGCCTGCAGAGTAGGCAGGTCCTGTACCCCGGAGAGATCGTCCGGCCACGTCCCGATCCGGACGACACGCCCGTCGTCTCCGGCAGCACTTAACCCGACGGCGGCCAAAGCGCCGATGACGCCGCCGGCGGTCCCGCCGAGTCCTTCCAAGTGGATTCCCCAAGCCGCAGCCAGCGCGCGGGCCATGTCCTGCGTGACCAACTCACGCTGGCACCGCAGGGCAAATTCCGTCACCTCCACAGGCACCACCTCCGCGACGCACAGCCCCGGATCACTGCCAGGAACGAACCAGTCCAGGATGCCTTGCCGCAGCCGGCCGATCAATGGTGCGAGGCCTTCAGACGCCAGCGGCTGAAGCAGGATCGAGGCAGATCCGTTGTGGCTGGTGTACGGCACCCGCGGGTCGTCCAGCAGTTGATGCCGAGTGATCCGCACGCAGCGATACGTCTCGGCCACCTGCTGCACCAAGGCTCGTGCCAATTGATTCGTGCCGGGCGTGTCCGGCATGTCCGTGTCGTCGATGCCAACGTGAATCACGAACCGGACTCCGGCGGATGCGGCTCGTCGCGACCGGCGCGCAGCCGAAACCAAATCGCGGCACTCAGCAGTCCGGCGGCCAGGCCGCAAAGCAGGTAGCTCCACGAGGCAACCGAGACCCACTCCGCCAGCGGACGTTTCAGCAATGACTCCCAGCCGGACGCCTTCCAGCCTCCGCGCACCAGAAAGGCCCCGAAGTTGGCCAGGCACCCCGCCAGCCCGAAGCTCAGATAGACCGGCCAGCCCGATTTGGTCCGCCACAGAGCCGCGTCCAGCAGCGGTCCGATCAGGCACAAACTGGTCAGCGCGCCGATCCCCAGTCCCGCGCCACCCGTCGCCTTCAGCAACATCGCCGTCGCGCCGGCGCCAAGCCCCATCACGAGCCCGCCCCACCGCCGCGGCGCAAGCGACAAGCCCAAGGCCATCGGAAACACGGCCCGCAGAATGGCGTGGCCGGGCACGCGTAAGCCGAAATCCAGGCACCCGACAGCAAACGCCGCGGTCGCTCCTGCACCGATCAAGACCACCAATTCCGCCCACCGCAGGCGGTCGGACGGCCGGGTCCAGGCCGCGATGCGGCTGCTCGCAAGCAACTCCCGATGCAACGGCAGGAAGACGGCGTTCAACGAAGTACACTCCTTGCCAACAGGCTGGCTCGAAACGTGGACGCCGCCTTCTTGGCCGAACGGAGTCAACCCCGATCTAGACGCCACAGTGACTGACCTCCACGATCGCGCAACCCACCCCGGTGAGGCCGCCGGCAGTGGCACCACGATCCGCTTCGGTTCACCGTCAGGATAGGATCCCGGCGTGCGAAAGGCAACCAGGGGACACAACTCGAGGTGACACAGTGACACTGCGGCGGCCGACAGTATAATCGGGGCTCAGGCTGCGCATCGGCGTGAGGAACGGTACGGGGCAGCGCCACGTGGCGCGCGGAATGAGCCACAGAACACAGGGGGCAACTCATGGGTCGCAGTTCTCGCACGAGCGATCTCGCCGATCGCGTAACGCCGCGGACGAAACTCTGGCTGGAAGTCAACAGCCAATACGTGTTCGGCCTGGGCATCAGCAACATCTTGAAAGCGGTCCAACGCACGGGGTCGATCAAGGCGGCTGCCAAGGAGGTCGGCAAGAGCTACCGACACGTCTGGGACAAGATCAAGCACGCGGAACAAGCTCTGGGCGTTCCGTTGGTGCGAACCCAGGTCGGCGGCAAGGACTCGCGGCGGAGCGAGCTGTCCGAATTGGCACAAGATCTGGTGCACAACTTCGACGCGTTTCGCCAACGCTTGTTCGAGCTGGTCGAAGTCGAGTTCTCGGCACGCCTGCGCGACACGCTCCAAAAACGAAGCGACGACTGACCAACGACGTCGGCCGCCATCTTGTGCCAATCCCGCGGCCCACTATAATGCCGACGGCTAACGGCACTGGCGTGCCATTTGCAGAAAGGATGAATCATGTTTGGGCGTCTTTGGCTAGTGTCCCTGATTCCCTTCGTATTCGCCGCGGGGGCGCCGGCTGGCGAACCCGCCGCGCCCAGTCCGGCGGCTCAGGCGCCCTGCATGCGCGTGCTGCTAGTCCGCAACGAAGCCGGCAAGACGATCACACTGACCCCCGCAGGATTCGCCAAGCTGCCGCAGGCGACGGTGCACGACAAGATCCCGCACACCGACCAGGACGCGGCCTACGAAGGCGTATTGCTGCATGAGCTATTGCAGGCGGCCGGGGTCGCGTTCAAGGATCCCGCCGCGCCCGACAAGGAACTGCCGCCCGGGCTGCGGACGGCGTATGTGCTGGTCGAAGCGGCCGACGGCTATCAGGTGGTGTTTTCGATCCCGGAAATCCATCCCGGCTTGGGCGGTCGCGAAGTACTGCTGGCCAACCGGGTGAACGGCGAGCCGTTGAGCGAGAAGCTGGCTCCTTACCAGGTAATCGTGCCGGGCAGCGATCTGCACGCCCGCTGGATCCGCCAGGTGACCCGGATCATGGTGCAATCGGCGACGGCTTCGCCCTTCCCGGGTCAGGACGCTCCGGCCACTGCGCCGCCGGCCACCGCGGACACGCCGGCCGCCGCGAACACGCCGGGCCGCGTGTTTCTGATCGGCACTGGGCCTGGCGATCCCGGACTGATCTCGGTCAAAGCGGCGCAGTTGCTCAAGCAGGCGGATCTGGTGTTCTGCTACAGCTGGATGAAAGACGAATTGACGCCGTTCGTCCGCCCCGGCGTGATTGAAGTGGCTTCGCCGCTGCTGATGGGCGGCCAGTACTGCGGTGCGAACCCGGAGGACTACAGCGGCGAGGTGCAGCAGCGTGTGCGGCAGACGAACGAGGTCCTGGCGCAACTCAAGGCTCGCGTGCAAGCCGCCCTCGCCGCGGGCCAGACCGTGGCCTTTGCGGACAACGGCGATCCGACCATCTTCAGCCCGTGGGGCTGGGTGCCGGACCTGCTGGCGGACCTGCACCCGACGGTGATCCCGGGAATGAGTTCCTTTAACGCGGCCAATGCCGCGCTGCAGCGAGGCCTTGCGGGGCAGCGTTCCTGCATCCTGTCCGCCGGTACGGACTTGGGACGTCCCGATGCCCGGGGGCGGTTGAGCAGCACGCTGGTGTTCTTTACGCAACGGGTCCAGATCCAGGAACTGTTGGCGCAGTTGCGGGAGCGTTATCCGGCCGACACGCCGGTCGCGATTGTGTGCGACGTAAGTTATCCCGGCCAGAAGATTCTCCGCGGCCAACTGGGCACCTTTGCCGATGTGGTCGCCAAGGACCAGTTGCCGCTGCTGTACCTGCTGTACGTCGGCGATGCGATTGGGGGCGGGAAGCAACCATGAAACCCAACAGCCGCGTGGGGCTGCGTCTTGCCTGGCTCTGGCAATGTTGCTTGGCGCTGGCCGTTGTGCCGGCCAGCTTGCCAGCCGCTGCGGCCGAGCAGTCCGTCCTGCGACTGGCCACGACGATGAGCGTCGTGGATTCCGGTTTGGCGGCGGCCATCCTGCCGGATTTCGAGCGGCGGAACGCTTGCCGCGTGGACGTGATCGCCGTGGGGACCGGCCAGGCGCTCGCGCTCGCCGGCCGCGGGGACGTGGACGTCGTGATCGTGCACGCCCGCCAGATGGAGGACGAGTTCCTGGCCGCGGGGCATGCCCGACGGCGTCACGAGTTCATGTTCAACGATTTCGTGTTGGCAGGTCCGGCGAACGATCCCGCGCGGGCGGCCCAGGCGAAATCGGCCGCCGAGGCGTTCCGCGCGATCGCTGACGCCGGCGCAACGTTCTTCAGCCGCGGCGACCGCAGCGGCACCCATGCCAAGGAACTGGCCGTCTGGTCTGCGGCAGGCTTGACACCGAATGCCAAGTCCGCCTGGTACCACTCGCTGGGCCAGGGAACGCGTGCGGTCCTGCTGGCGGCGAATGAGAAACGGGCGTATACGCTGACCGATCGCGGCACATGGCTGGCGCTACAGGCCAAATTGCCGGAACTGCGTGTCACCTTCGGCGGCGAGAATCCGCGGGCGAACAAGGATCCGGAACTGATCAACCGCTATGCCGTGATCCCGGTCGACGCTCAGCAGCACCCGGGTGTCAACACGGCCTTGGCCGAACGGTTCGCCGCCTGGCTCCAGTCGCCGGACATCCAGCAGCAGATTCGCCAATTCGGCGCCAGCCAGTTTGGCCAGCCGCTGTTCTATCCGGCCGTGCCGTGACGGTACGTGGGGTAAGCTTCCAGCTTGCCGACAGGGCTTTTTTCAATTCGCTAATCTGCTTCCGTTGTCCAGTTCGCAAGCTGGAAGCTTGCGCCACGACTGCCACCGGCACGGGTGCGGATGGGGACCCTGAGAATGCGCGGCATTGACGAAATCGTGCGCGGGCTAGTGCGAGCCGCCAACTTGATCGGTTCTGCCGATCCGGCGGTCCTGGAGATCGTCTGGCTGTCGCTGTTCGTCACCGGGTTCGCGCTGGCGATCAGCACGTTGATCGGCGTGCCGACGGGAGCTGCCCTGGGCCTGTGGTCGCGATATCGCGTTCGGGGCCTGGTCACCGTGCTGCTGTACACGGGCATGGGCCTGCCTCCGGTCGTGGTCGGCTTGGCCATGTACCTGCTGTTGTCCCGCAGCGGGCCGTTGGGCTGTTTGGATTGGCTCTTCACGCCCAGCGCCATGGTGCTGGCCCAGACCGCCATCGCCTTGCCGGTGGTGGCCGGGCTGACCATGACGGCCGTGCAGAGCGTCGAGCCGGGCTTGCGGCTCCAGGTGCGGGCGCTGGGCGCGACCCGCTGGCAGGAACTGGCGGCCGTGCTGCGGGAAGCGCGAATCGGCGTCATGGCCGCCATCGTGGCCGCCTTCGGCTCGATCATCTCCGAAGTCGGCGCGGTGCTGCTGGTCGGCGGCGACATCGAAGGCCGGACGCGCGTGCTGACGACCGCGATCGTCTTGAACACACGGATGGGCGAATTCGATTTGGCCCTGGCCCTGGGGATCATCCTGCTGGCGTTGACGTTCCTGGCCAACGTCATCCTGTTCTGGCTGCAGCAGCGTAGCGAGGGCTGAGCGAGATGGACGCACCGTTGTACAGACTCGAAGGGCTCCGGAAATCCTACGACGGCCGTGACGTGGTCGAGATCGACCGCCTGGAGGTCCAGGCTGGCGAAGTGCTGGCCCTGGTCGGTCCGAGCGGAGCCGGCAAGTCGACGCTGTTGCGGCTGCTGAATTTTCTGGAGCCACCCACCGCGGGAACGATCGTCTATCGCGGCCAGCACTTTCGCGACCAGCGCGTCCCGCTCGCCGTGCGCCGCGAGATCACCACCGTCTTCCAACGCCCGGCGCTGATGCGCGGCAGTGTCCGGAGTAACATCGCTTACGGTCTGAGACTGCGCGGCCGACACGACGACCGGCTGGTCCAGTCGCTGCTGGCGACCGTCGGCCTGGAAGGCTTGGCGCGGGCCCCGGCCCAGCGGTTGTCCGGCGGCGAGATGCAGCGTGTGGCGTTGGCGCGCGCCCTGGTCATCCGCCCGACGGTGTTGCTGCTGGACGAGCCGACGGCCAACTTGGACCCGTACAACGTGGCCCTGATCGAAGACATCGTGCGGCAGCAGAACCGCGCGGCAGGGACGACGGTCGTGCTGGTGACGCACAACGTGTTTCAGGCTCGGCGACTGGCCACGCGAGTCGGCTTGCTGCTGTCCGGCCGGCTGACCGAAATCGGCCCGACGGCCCAGTTCTTCGAGTCGCCAGCGGACGCCCGCACGGCGGCGTTCATCCGCGGCGAGATGATCTGCTGACTCAATACTGGCCGATCGTTTCGCCGCCGGCCCGGGTGCTCAGGGCTCGCCACAGCCCCAGGTCGATGCTCTCGGACACCAAGCGGGTGGAACCGTCGGCCAGGGCTACGTTGCAGCCGCCCGGGTGGCCGCTGCCCATCGCGGTGATCCGCCGTTCTTCGTGGGCCGCCGTCACGGCCACTCCCGACGGATGGAGGTAATTGATCGGGACCATCGTGCCCAGCGTCACGTCGCCCATCCCCGGCGCACCGGCCGACGGACACCAGTATCCCCAGCCGGACATCTTCGTCAGGGTCCCGGCGTTCAGGTCGTAGTCCAAATCCCGGTGGTAGCGTTCGCCGAACAGCAGCGTCTGGCTGGTTCCGTCCAGGATCTCCGCCATGCGGTTGTCGCTGTTCATGTAAAAGAGCCCATCCCGAGTCGCATTGGCCGCCTGGTACGACTGGACGCCGGCGTTGCCCCCGTAACTGGTCATGCCGAACTGCCGGCCGCTGCTGTCGATGATGATTTTGGTGCCCAGATTGTCCGCGGGGCAGAGCAGCACCTCCAAAACCGTGCCCGCGCGGCCGGCCAGCACGTTCTGCCAGGGATCCATGTAGTCCCACGACTCCGCCAACGGACCCTGTTCGACCTGGGGCAGGATCAGCACGAACAGCGAGACATTCCGGAACTTGGGAGGCGATGGCTGTCCCGGCGGCGTGGGCCAATTGAACCCGCCAGCGGGAAACTTGCCGTGCGTGTCGTGATAATTCTGAGTCGCCAGGGCCAGTTGCTTCAAGTTGTTGCCGCAACTCATCCGCCGGGCCGCCCCGCGGGCGGCTTGAATTGCCGGCAGCAGCAAGGCGACCAGGATGCCGATGATGGCGATCACGACCAGCAGTTCGACCAACGTAAACGCCCTGCGCGTGCTCATGCCGAAGCCTCTTTTCCGGACTCTGGAGTTGTGTCGTGCGCCGTCAATGGCAGATGTTGGGGTGCCTGGAGTCGAGTGCAGCGAGCCCCCAGAGGGGAAAACTGGGGGCTCGCCACTCGTACCTCGTGGCTCGACCCCAGGCACCCCACCCCAGTTCTCTGACTTGATTGAGCAGTCGTCATGACGAACGGGCGCCTCTGGCACGCCCCGCAACCAAATGGCACAGGATTATAGTTAGCTCGGCAAGTCGAGACCAGGGGGCGGCGAGTTGATCCAAGATGCAAGTGGCAGGCCGCGCCCGCTTGCCGTATATTGGTGCCTTCACGCCGGAGCTTCCGGCGTTGCGGTGAGGATCCAAGGCGAGCAAAACGCGGGGAGGTCAGGCCATGAGGACGTGCGGTTGTGCGGGTGGAAAATGCGGCAATCCGGAGCAGACCGGGATGAACCGGCGGGACTTCTTGGGGCGTCTGACGGCCAGCTCGGCCGGATTGGCGCTGCTGAGCCAGTTGCCGTGGCTCCAGCAGGCCGCCGCGGCCGCCCCGGCGACCTCCGCCGCGGCCGGATCGGCTTGGCCCGACTATCCGTTGACGGCCCCTCGAGTCTATCGCGGCCAGGGGCTCGAAGCGGTCGCCATGCCCATCGGCGGGATCGGCACGGGCAGTCTCTGGCTGGACGGCCAAGGCCGCCTGGGAGTCTGGCAGATCTTCAACAACTTGAGCGAGACGCGGATTCCCGACAGCTACTTTGCCGTCGCGGCCCGCACCGGCAACGGTCCCGCCGTGACGCGGTTGCTGCAAACCGCTGCGGATGGGCCGCTGACGCCGGTGCAGGAAATCGAATACGAAGGCGGCTATCCGATCGCCCGGCTGAACTACCGGGACGACGCCTTGCCGGTCCAAGTCTCACTCGAAAGCTTCAATCCGCTGATCCCGCTGGACACGGCGAATTCCAGTATCCCCTGCGCGATCTTTCGCCTGACGGCCCGCAACGCGAGCCAGCAGCCGGTCGACGTCACCTTCCTGGCAACGTTGCAGAACGCCGTCGGCAGCCAAGGCGACGCGGGCATTCAGGGTGTTCGTTTTCCCGGCTACGGCGGCAATCGCAATCGCGTGGTGCGCCAGCCGGGCCTGGTGGCGGTGGCGATGGACAAGTCGCCGGACCCGATCCAGTCGGGCATTGTGAAAGTCCGTTCGGCAGGGGGAGCCGAGTTGGTCGAGCCGGACATGCTGTGGCTGACTCGCCAGGGCGGGCTGACCAGCCAGGCGGCAGAATCCCTGGCGGACATGATTGCCGACGGCGG
>CAIYOB010001575.1 GCA_903927685.1 uncultured Planctomycetaceae bacterium | reverse complement strand
CTCCTGCTATTCGCTGATCAGCCTGTGCAACGCCGTCAAGGATCTGCTGGATCCGGATGCCTCGGTGGTCACGATTTCGATTTCCACAACGCGGATGGCCAGCGAAAACTATGGCTTCATGGCGCCGATCAAGGCCGCCCTCGATTCGTCGCTGGCATTCCTGACCAAGTCGTTCAGTCGATTTTCCCGCGTCCGGTTCAACGCCGTCGCGCCGGGACTACTGAAGACCTCCGCATCGGCCGGCATCCCCGGCTATGTCGATTCCTACTTGTTTGCGGAACAGGTCATCCCGCGCGGGCAAGCGGTTCAGACGCAGGAAGTCGCCAATGTAGCGGCGTTCCTGCTCAGCCCCCGGTCGTCCGGGATCACGGCCCAATCGCTGGTGATCGACGCCGGCATGTCGATCAATTACTTTGACCGTCGCATCATCGAAAAGGTGGTGGGGAACCAAGCATGACCATGTCGCGATTCCGTGCTCTATTTGCCGTCGGGAGCGTGCTCCTGGCCTATTCCGCCGCGGCCGCGGTCGAGGTGCCGCCGTTGGTGCAAGCGATCAACGCCGTCGGCCCCAAGGGTGCCGGACATCCGGCGGCGATCGCTGCGATCCGGCAGTTGAACCAGGCGGACGCGGCGCAGATCCCGCAGATCCTGATCGGTATGGACGGCGCGAATCCGTTGTCCGCCAACTGGCTGCGGGCGGCCGTCGAAGCCATCGCCCAGCGGGAACTCGGCCGAGGCGGGCGCTTGCCGCAGGCGGAACTCGAAGCGTTCCTCGCCGAGACCAGCCACCTGCCGCAGGCGCGCAGCTTGGCCTACGACTTGATCCTCCGCGTCGATCCGGCCGCCCAATCGCGGCTGGTGCCGGGCTTGCTGCAGGACCCCAGCATGGAGTTGCGCCGCCAAGGCGTGGCGTCCGCCTTGACCACCGCCCGCAAGCTGCTGGACGGGGCCGACAAGACGCCGGCGATCGACGCCTATCGCCAAGCCCTGTCGGCCGCGCGGGATTTGGACCAGATCGACGAGGCTGCCAAGCGGCTCCGCGAACTCGGTCAGACCGTGGACATTGCCGCTCACTTCGGCTTCCTGATGCGTTGGCAGCTGATCGGCCCGTTCGAGAACACCGGCGACAGCGGGTTCAATGTGGCGCACGGCCCGGAGCGGGATGCGGAGCCGTCGGCCGAGTACCCGGGCAAAACGGGCGCGATCAAGTGGCTCGAGCATACGACCCAGGACGAGTTCGGCGTGGTCGACTTGAATGCCGTACTGGGCAAGCACAAAGGGGCGATCGCCTATGCCCGCGGCGAGTTCACGGCAGCCGAACCGCGGGACGTCGAGTTCCGCATCGGCTGCATCACAGCCCACAAGCTGTGGCTGAATGGCGAATTGGTCACGACCAACCACGTCTACCATACGGGCATGTACATCGACCAGTACACCGGCCGTGGACGGCTGAAGGCAGGCCGGAATGTCCTGCTGCTGAAAGTCGCCCAAAACGAGCAGACCGACTCGTGGGCCCAGGAGTGGCGATTCCAGATCCGGATCTGCGACCAGTACGGCACGGCGGTCGGGGCAGCCGCGTTCTGACAGGGGCCGATCCGAGCCCGGAACGATGGGTCGCGTGGCTGGGGTCGAGTCGCGACGAACGAGCGGCGCCCCGGGCCAGACCGCTCTAGGGGCTCGCTGCACTCGACCCCAGGCACCCGGGCGCGGCCCTGCAAGAAAACACTCACTGAAGCGTGAACTCCAACAGGAGACACCAGCGGGCTGACGCCCGCGCGTTCGCCGAAGGTCGAGCTTGTTCACACGGTCCAGCCCCGCTCGACCGCTTGCCGAACGGCAGCCAAGTTGGCGGGCGGGACGGTGTCCGGGTCGAACGTGCAGCCGGGCGCGACAATCAGGGGCCGTGTGCCCACCTGCCGAATCGCATCGGCGACCTCGGCCCGGCAGTCGTCCGGGGTTCCCGTTGCTAGCGTGCCCAGGTTGTTCAGCCCGCCGCAGATGGCCGGCTTCAGCGTCGCGGCCACGTCAGCCAACGGGGGACCGGCGTAGCGGTCCGCCCAGTTGATCGCGTGGACGGGGTACTCGGCAAAGCGGCCAAAGTTCACCGCTTGGCCGCAGACGTGCAGCATGTTGAAAGCCGCCCGCCCAACGCCTTCCAAGATTTTCAGGTCGGTCGGACGGACGAACCAGTCGTAGTTCCCCGGCCCGTTCTCCGGCGTATCAACCCAGTCGTCGCGAACCGACAGGAAGATGCCGTCCGCACCGGCTTGGATACAGCACTCGCCAAAATTGGCCGTCGACGTGGCGATGGTGTCCAGGGCCCGGGCCAGGGCCTCCGGCGCTTCTCGCAGCAGCTGCCACAAACGCTGGTCCCGCGGATCGACGGCCCCGCCCAATTTCGGCGGGCCGTGCTTGTCCGCGGGCGGTGCGGTCAGCAGCCGCAACGTGGTCCAGGCGTTGAAGACCGTCGTGATCATCAACAGGCGGCCCGCATAGCGTTGGGCCAACGAGCCGATCAACTCCAGTTGCCGCCCGAACGTATCCTCGTCGCCGGCGAGCACCGTCAGACGGTCCAGGTCGGCGGCTCGGCTGATCACGCCGTCCGGCAGGCCGATCCGCGGATAACGGTTATCGTCCATGATCTTCAGAAAGTCCACGTCGTACCGCTCGACGTGCCGCACGTGGGCGTCCACCGCCGCCGGTCCGGCCGCGCAGTCCGACGGAAAGTGATACCAGAAGGACACTGGTGGCCGATCCGGCCGCTGGCCTTCCAGCACGGCGAAAACGCGTTCGATTTTATTCATCTCGAGTGGTTCCTTGTGCTGCCGGACGGAAGAGCGTCTGCCGATTCCAGGCCCGCTTGCTTGACGCCACGGAGGCTGTGATTGTACACCACGGACGGAGCTTGTGTCTCCTGGTGGGCTGCCCTGCGGCAAATGGAGCCTGTCGAGGCCAAGTCTTGGGGGCACGCCGCTGGTATCCAGTGGCTCAACGCCAGGAACCGACCCCAACTCGTAGCTTGGCTGAAGCCCCGGGGTGGTTTCCTATCAATCCGTCAGCTCCTCTTCCCAGACCGACCGGTAGGCGCCTAGCGATTCAAAGTACTCGATCAGCCGGCGGTAGAAGGGGTGATGGGCGAGCGTAGCCGAATCGCCGATGAGCATCAGTTTCCGCCGCGCCCGCGTCAGGGCTACATTCATCCGGCGAATGTCAGCTAGAAACCCGATTTCGCCAGCCGGGTTCGAGCGTACGAGGGAGATCACCACCACTTCCTTCTCGCGCCCTTGGAAGCCGTCGACGCTGTCAATCTCCAAGCCGGCGATGGACAGTTCGCTGCGCAGCAGACGCACTTGCGCTGCGTAGGGGGCGATGACCGCGATATCCTGCGGCGCCAGGCCGCTGTCGAGCAACGCCCGCACCTTGCGGACGACCAGTGCGGCCTCCTGCGGGTTCAGCCGACTTTCCCCGTCCGGCTCCAGTTCCTCGTCGTACCCGGCGCCGGCGGTGTCCACCAGTTCCAGCGGCGTCTGCGTCAGCGGCGTGGCCGCCACGCCGGGCAAGTCGCACAGCCGGTGTTCGGCGACCGAGTCGTGAGCGGTCAGTTCGGCTTCGTAGAACTCGAGCGACGAAAAGTCCATGATCTGCGTGTGCATGCGGTACTGAACGGTCAGCCGCCGGGCGCTGGCCGGCCCGGCCAGCTGCATCAGCCGCTCGAACAGGCTCATGCCCAAGCCTTCGTTGGCCGCGGCCTGGCTGACGACCGTCGGCGGCAGCTGACAGTGGTCGCCGG
>CAIYOB010001574.1 GCA_903927685.1 uncultured Planctomycetaceae bacterium | reverse complement strand
TCGTGCGTCTGCCCGCCGCTGCCGCTGATCGACGCGTCCACATCCACGCCGCCCGCCCAGTCGGGATCGTCCACATTGCCGGCCGGCAGGTTCAGATCGTCCATCAACTTGAACACCACGCTGCCGTTGTCCATGGTCTCCAGGCTGTCGGCAATCTTCAGGATCGTGTCCAACGCGTCCACAAACTTGCGGGCCACCTTGGCGACGTCTGGATAGTCCATCAGCGCCAAGTCGAGCATCGTCACCGGGCCGTTGCCGGCCGCTTCGGACAGCTGCGAAACGCCCGGCACCTCGGCCTTCAACAGCCGGATCACGGGCTCGATCGGCTCGAGATACTCCTTGATCCGGTTGATCAGCGCGCCCAGGTGCTTGCTGAGAAAGTCGCCTAAATTGATGCCCGTGTTCTTCAGTTCGATGCTGGAACAGCTGGCGTTCACATCCAGTTCGCCGCCGGAGAAGGACGCGCCGGCCGAGCAGCCCAGCACCAGCTCGGTCTGGATGCTGGGCAGGTTCGACCCCAGTCCCGCCTCCAGGATCATGTCGACCTCCGCCGCCGCGTTCAGGTCCACGCCGAACAAGTCGACAAAGCTGGCCGAGGCGAGATCGCCCAGCGGCAGTCGATTCCCGGAGGTCGGCACTAGGTCCAGCTCCAGGCTGCCGCCGATGTGGGTGCCCGGGTCGCCGGTGGTTTGGTCGACGTTGTCCGTGGCGGACAGCTGCAGGCCGAACAAGTCAAGCGTCAGGGCGGTCGGCACGTATTCGCCGCCGGAACTCTGCACGGCCAGCCCCGCATCGATACTGAAGGTGATCTCGGGGTTGGCCGCGTCGGCGACCAGGTAGATTCCCTGCTCGCGATCCACGCCAATGCCGAAATCGACCGTGTAATCCCAGCCGAACTCCAACCCGCCTTGCCCGGCGGCGGAAATCGGCAGGCCGTCCAGGCCGATGTCAAAGTCCAGCGATACTTCGTCCCGCCCCGCCAGGCGGAAGAAAATCTGGAAATGCTCGCCGTCCAGTTCGACCTCGACGTCGTTGGCGTCGATCGAGGCCGGCGCGTTCAGGTTGCCCAGGATATCCAAGCCGGCCGGTCCCAGCTTGCTGTAGATGTACGACTGGACCAGCCCCTGCACCGTCGACGCGTCGCCGCCGAAGCCCTGCAAGGCGATGCGGAAGTCCTCGACGAATCCCTCCAGTTTGCCGATGAACGTCCCGGCGGCGTCGAACCCGTCGCCCACCACCGGGATCTGCGTGACGACTTCGTTGGTCAGCCCGTCCTCGAGCAGCTCGAGCAACTTCTCGATCCCGACGATGATCGTCATCAGGTCGAAGTCCAGGTTGGTGAACATTCCGGCCAGCGCCTCGCTGTCCACCTCCAGCCGCGGTTCCGTCAAGTTGTTCAGGCCGACCGCCAAGGTGACGCCGTCTTCGACCGTGTTGCCCAGGAACGAAACGTCCAGGGCCCCCGTGACCATCCCGGTCGCCGCGACATTGGTATTCGACAGCCACGAACCGAACGAGACGGCCCCGATCGCGTTGCCGACAATCGGACTAGACGGAACGAAGTCGATGTCCAGCTGGGC
>CAIYOB010001573.1 GCA_903927685.1 uncultured Planctomycetaceae bacterium | reverse complement strand
CGAATGTCGCCGACTCGGCGGTGGGCATCCGCGACCTTTTGCCGCAATTCGACGTCGCCGGCGCCGGCTTGGGCCAAACGGGCGTAGAAGCTGATCATGTGCTCCAGCAAGGCGGCCGTCTCGGTAGATAGAACCGGCTGCACGAGGGCTCGGGCGTCGGCGCCGGCCGCGCCGGCCGGCTCCGCTTCGGACCGGGCGACGCTCCGGTCCGGCGCGAACCGCTGGAAGATCTCGTCCAGTGCCTCCAGGGAGAGCTCGGAGATCCTCTCGGATTTCGCCAGCGCCGCCTTAACTTGTGTGTTGGCCCGGCTCGTTCGCACATAGCCGATTGTCGCCACCACGGCCACCAACGCGAGCAGCGACACGGCCACGGCGGCCAAACCGGCGACCGCCCGATTTCGCCGACACCAGCGCCACAGCTGTTCCACCGCAGTGACCCGCCGGGCATGGATCGGGCGGTCCTCCAGATAGCATCGCAAGTCGCTGCCCAACTGGGCCGCCGACTGGTATCGCGCGCCGGGTTCCCGGGCGGTGGCCTTGGCTACAATCGTCTCCAGGTCGCGTGGAATCTGGGGGTTGACACGGCGGAGGCCAACCACGTCATCCTGCGTAATCTTGCGAATCAACTCGCTGCGGTTGCTGGCCTCGAACGCCGGCCGCAGCGCGAGCAACTCGTACAGGGTCAGGCCGAGACTGTACACGTCGCTGCGGGCGTCCGCGTTGCCGGAGAATTGCTCCGGGGCCATGTACCGCAACGTGCCGACGAGATCGCCGGACTGGCTCAGCGACTCGCCGCCGATCACTTTGGCAAGACCGAAATCGGCTACGCAGACGATGCCCTGGGCGTCCAACAGCAGGTTGGCCGGCTTGATGTCGCGGTGCAAGATGCCCTGCGAGTGGGCGTGTTGCAGCGCCTCGGCCACCTGGATGCCAAGGTCGACGACGCTCCGCCAATAGGCCGTCGCACAGCGAAAGGTGAACGGCCCCGCGGTTTGCTCCGACTCGTCCGGCCCGCGAGCTTCCGTTGACTCGTTAAGGATGGCCTGGAGGAGTTCATCCAGCCCGCTCACGACTCGTCCTGTGGCAGGCGAGACGTCCGAGCCGAGCCGTGCTCCAGCCGCTTCGCCTGCCGACGCCTGCAGACGAGCCAGTACGACGTCCAGTCCGAGGCCTTCGATCCGTTGCATCACGAAGTAGTGGTAGCCTTGGTCCTCGCCGACGCCGAACACGGGAACGATATTGGTGTGGCGCAACTTGGCGGCAGTCTGCGCCTCGCGGGCGAATCGTTGAGCGGATTTCGCATCGGCCAGGGACTGGCTCGGCAGCACTTTGACGGCCACGCGGCGTCCCAGAGACAATTGCTCGGCTTCGTAGACCACGCCCATGCCGCCGCGGCCGATCTCGCGCAGGATCCGGTAATCGCCCAGTCGCTCGGGCGGCCGACCCGCCGCCCGCCCGGACAGCCCCTTGGACCACCTGCGGCGCGCCAGCTGTTCGAACATCTGTACGGAGGCGAACACGCGGCGGATCTCGGCGGCACACTCCGGGTGAGCCTGTTCGTATTCCGCGATCGTCGGCGCCTCGCCGCGCTGGAGCCGATCCAGGAACTCGTCCGCCAGCGAATCGACCAGCTGCTGCTCGGAGTCGGACATCGCGGTTACCCATGCAAATCCGAAATCGCTTCGATCACCTCGCGAAACCGCGTCACCGCGCGCGTGTACCGGCGACTGGCCGCGGCCTTCTTGACGCCCAGCACGCTGGCCACCTCATCGTTGCTGAGTTGTTCAAAGTGCCGCAGCAGCAGGACTTCGCGGTCGATCGGGTCCATCCCGGCCAGCACCTGGTCGATCCTGCGGGCCGTCTCCTCGCGCATGGCGGCCTGACTGGGCGAAGTCAAATCACCCAACAGGCACGCCGCCATCGAGATCGACGTGGCGTCGGGCGACGCCACGCCCGGCAGGGGAACTTCTCGGCCAGCGTCCCGCATCTTGGCCCCGAGATGCCGCCGGTGGACGTCCACCAGCGTGTCCAAGACGACGCCGCGGAGCCAGACGATCACGGGGACCCGCGGCTCGCGCAGGAACCGCGGCAGGCGTTCCCGTGCCGCCAGGAACGCCTCCTGCACGACGTCCGCCGCATCCAACCGACCGGCGAGCCTGGAATCCAGACGCAAGTCCACAATCCGCCGCAGACGTTCCATATTGGCCGCGAGGATCTCCGCCAACGCTTGCTCGCCGAACCGCCGTAGCGATTCTACCAGGGAGTCATCGGATTCGTCATGCATTTTGAGCTGCCGCCTGGCTGGACCGATTCGTTTCTCCGGAATGCCGGGACCGATCTCTAAACCGAAAACCAGCGCCGAAGATTTACCGGACAAGGACGAAATAGACGGGAATGATTCGCCGCAATGGTGATTCGCCGCGATGATTCGCCGCGATGGCGTCGCGAGCTTGCTACCGCTGCGATACAATGAAGGTGGACGCAGGGCAAACTGAATCTCACTTGAGGAGCGAGGCATGCCGTCCCCCTTTCCCGGAATGGACCCGTTCATCGAAATCAACCCGCGTTGGGAAGGGTTCCACGCTTGGTTTGTGCGCGAGTTGGCCCGACAATCCTTGTCCAAGGCGCAGACTCTGGACTGCTGGATCGACGTCGAGCGGACGATCTACCAGCGATTGCCCAGCGGCGAGGTGATGGTTGTGGGTGAACCCGATGACGTGGTGGGAGCCGCGTACGCGAGCCCCGCATGGCAGGAGTCATGGCGTTCCGGAGGCGGAGTGGCTCTGCTCGAACCCCAAGCGGTGCATGAGGTTGTTTTGGATCCGGACAGTCTGGAGCGTGTCAAGCAGGATTACTTGGTCGTGCGTGAATTGGGACAGTTCCAGCGGGTGCTCGCGGTGGTCGAGGTACTCAGTCCCGCAAACAAGAAAGGGAGCTACGTGCCGCGGTACCGCGAAAAGCGGCGGCGGTACTTGGAGTCCCGTGCCCATTTCATGGAGATCGACCTGTTGCGCGGCGGCGAGAATCCTTCCCGCGCGCTTTTTCCCGAACTGGCGGCGGCCGCCTACTTCATCTTCGTCGCCCGCAAGACGGGGCTGGGGCGGAACGAAGAAGGCCATCCGTTGCCGCTACGGGAGCCGTTACCCGTAGTCGGCTTGCCCCTCGGTCCGCCTCGTCCCGACTTGCCCTTGAACCTGGCCGACGCCTTTCGCTCCGCCTATGACTTGAGCATCCGCCCAGGCAGCATCCGTTACCGCCAGGAAACGCCGCCGCCACCGGCCCTTGTCGAGGACGACGCGAGTTGGGTCCGGGACATTGTCGGCAACGCAGCCCAGTAGCAACCTGCTTGGAGCCAGCCCTTTTCAAAGTGGCGTTGTGCAGTTCCGCTCGCGATTCCTCTTCGCTGACGCGTCGTCAGCCTCGACGCCAGCTTGGGGTTGGCACGCCTCCGCAGACGTTTCCGGGCGATTTGGGGCCTCGTCGCCCAGTCGGCTCAATCCTGCAGGGAGTCGCCTGGCGGGGCGGGAGCGACCGAGCGGCTGGGAAACGGCCCAGCCTCCCTCTCGGGGGCTGCCTGATCGGCCGGGACGACGTCCAGTGTCAAGGCGAACGTGCTCCCCTGGCCCGGCTGGCTGGCGACCGTGATCTGGCCGCCGAGCAGATCCGCCAGCCGGCGGCAGATCGTCAGCCCCAGGCCGCTGCCGCCGTAGCGGCGGGTGTGGGAGGAATCGGCTTGGGTAAACGGCTGAAACATCTCCTCGACGATCGCGGGCTCGATGCCAATTCCCGTGTCCGCGATCGCGAAGCTCAGCCGTGCGGGACGGCCCGGTGGGCAGGACAGCAGAATGCGGACGCCGCCGGTCGGCGTGAACTTGATGGCGTTCCCCACCAGGTTCACCAGGATCTGTCGCAGGCGCGGGGGATCGGTGTAGATCATATCCGGCAGCGGATCGCGGAATTCGGCGGCCAGCGACAGGCGTTTCTCGTCAGCCCGGGGCTGCAACAGCTGCACCACCTCGTTGACCATCTGCTTCGGCTCGCAGGCTTGCCGCTGGACGGCCAGCGCCCCGGTTTCGATTCGGGACAGGTCCAGGACATCGCTGAGCAACTGCAACAAGGACCGGGCGTTGCGCTCGATGACCTCCAAGTAACTGCGGCGATCCTCCGCCGGAGGATCCAGCTGCAGCAATTCCCCATAGCCCAGGATCGAGGTCAGCGGTGTGCGCAGTTCGTGGCTCATATTGGCCAGGAACTGGCTCTTGGCGACGCTGGCGGTTTCTGCGGCCTCCTTCGCCTGCCGCAGCTCCCGCTCGATCCGGTGACGATACAGGGCCAATTCGATCTGCGTGGCCAGGTCGCGATCGTCAAACGGTTTGAGGACATAGCCAAACGGGCCGGTGAGTTTTGCGCGGGCGAAGATGCCCACGGCTTGTCCGTGGGAGTCTCACGTTTGTCGCTACACCGGCGGAGATCCCCAGCCAATGCCCTCGTTCCCCAGCGGCGGAGCCGCCGCTGGGGAACGGGGGCGTCGGGTTAAGAACGTTCGTGTGTAGCACCGAGCGTAAG
Organism: uncultured Planctomycetaceae bacterium; assembly: GCA_903927685.1. The sequence goes on along the minus strand of CAIYOB010001573.1, from coordinate 1,565 downwards.
TATCCCACGGACAAGCCGTGGGCATTCATTAGCCCGATCGCTGCCCGCACTGCGGAGGGGTGCGCGCAGTGCCCGCCCCGCAAGTCGGACACTTATTCTTCGAACGACGGTTTCCACATAGGCTATTCGTAGGGCATTTCGAGACGGGCATGTCATAAAAACTCTGACATGCGTTGACAAACGAGCGGCGAATCCGCCCTAATTCTTACGTAACCTCGCTTGCCCGTTTACTGACGAGCGGGATAGACTCTTAAGAGGCGAGCGAGGCAAGCGGGCCGAGGATTCCCCGCACCGGCGAGCGGAAGCCGCAAGCGGGATGAGCACCGGGTGCGGAGGGCCCGCCAAGCAGAGGAGAAGTACGATCATGCAGGAGGCAGCCTGCAATTCGATTCAAGAGCAAGACGTGCGGACTGGGTGCAGTCGGGACAGCGAACGCCGCGGCCGAGTGCTGGTCGTCGACGACACGCCCGATGTGCAGCGGCTGCTTCGGGCGCTGCTGACCCACTGTGGGGTCGAGGTCGACGTGGCCGAGAACGGCCAGCAGGCCTGCGTCCTGGCCCAAGACTCGGCGGCCGCGGAGCGGGCGTATGACTTGATCCTGATGGACATCCAGATGCCCGTATTGGACGGCCTGGCGGCGACGCAGCAATTGCGCAAGCAGGAGTGGAACGGCCCCATCGTGGCGATCACCGGCTTTGCTTCGCCGGAAGGTCGCCAGCGCTGTCTGGAGGTCGGGTGCAACGAGTACTTGGCCAAGCCGATCTCGCTCCGCGATCTGCAGCAATTGCTGGCCCGCTACGTACGGCCCGGCGCGTGAGGCGGCGTCCGCCGTTTCGCCGCCAGCGTTGCCGGTGGAGCGAAGACCGGGGCGTCCGAAGCACGTCACGAACCAGGCGGGCCCACTCGTTCCAACACCAGCACCCAATCCTGCGGCGAGGGGACCTTGGGCGTCCGGTACTCGTCGGACGGAAGGATCGTCGGCGGAGCCTCGTGACCGACCGACGACGACGCCTTGTCCGGAAGCTTGGGAAGGACCAACGGCGTGCGGGACAGCTCGACGTTGTCCCACTGTTGGCGCTCGCCGATTTGGAACAACCACAGGCCGGCTTTGCCTTCGGACGTATTGGAGACATTGACGATCGGTGTCCAGAACGTCTTCTTCCCGTCCGTCAGCAACATGGCCGCGTAATCCCCACAGGCCGCCGCCGCCAGGTGGATCTTCGGCCCGATCTCGGGCACGTCCACGGCGCCCAAGGGATCACCCCACTGGCCGTCCTTGCGGTCGTGCAAATAGATCTGCTTGAGCGACGGGGTGTACAACGCGACGAGGTAGTTGAGGGGGTCGTGAAAGCGGAGGATCAGGCCGGCCTCGGCATCGCTGTTGGCATCCGCGCTGATCGTCAGGTCTTTCTCGTCGATCTTCTCCACGAGCGTCACCAGGCCCTTGCCGCCGACCAGCCGGCCGTCCTGGCGCTGGGTCGGCGTGCCGTAGTCCTTCCAGGCCGAGGCGTCGGATTCGTCGAAACGGTCCGCGAACAGCAACGGTTGGGTATGGCCCTCCACGG
>CAIYOB010001572.1 GCA_903927685.1 uncultured Planctomycetaceae bacterium | reverse complement strand
GGGGATGTCCGCCGGTGTAGCGACGAACGTGAAACTCCCACGGACAAGCCGTGGGCATCCCATTCGCCAGGCCGCGACAGACTCTCGACAGTTGTTTCTCGACCGGTGCTTACGATGGCACGCATGGTCGCGACGTCGCCGGTTCATGAATAATCTGGGCCAAGGCTGGTCGGCGGGTGCCCGGGTTCCCGCCCAAGAACGCCTCAAGAAATCTCCCGCACGGTCCGAAAACCCCATTGCAGGACCCCGGGCGATGCGCTACACTCGTAATCCAATATGAACACCCGCGTTGGAGCAACGACGAACAAGGCCAAGTGCACGAAGCGCACGACGACGTGCGCTCCGGCCCGGCTCCCTGCTCCGACGGGGAAGGACTCAGACTAGACGAATCAAGCCGGCCACCTGGAAAGACCCGCTGTCGGAGCAGCCGACAGCGGGTTTTTTGTTGGCTGCGGCGAAAGTACGACCCCGGAAAATCTCTCTCCCCCCACGACTTGAAAGGATCGGGTATGGCACAGCGTATGAACGTCGGCGTGATCGGCGCTACCGGCATGGTAGGCCAGAACTACCTTCGGCTGTTGGCAAACCACCCGTGGTTTGACGTCACCTATGTCGCCGCCTCGCCCCAGTCGGCCGGCAAGACGTATGCCGAAGCGGTCGCGGGCCGCTGGCACATGTGTTCGGATATCCCCGATCCGGTCCAGCGGCTGGTCGTGGGCGATGCCAGCGACGTGGCGGCGGCCAAAGGCAAGTGCGACTTGATCTTTTCGGCCGTGTCGCTGGACAAGAAGGCGGTCCTGGCCCTGGAACTCGCCTACGCCGCGGGCGGTTTTCCCGTCGTCACCAACAACTCGGCGCACCGCGCCACGCCGGACGTGCCGATGGTCATCCCGGAGATCAACCCGGGCCACCTGGACGTGATCGCCGCCCAGCGCCAGGCCCGCGGCTGGACCACAGGCTGTATCGCCGTCAAATCCAACTGCAGCATCCAGAGCTATATGACGCCCATCTGGGCGTTGTGGCAAGCCGGTTTCAAGCCGCGGACGATGGTCATCTCGACCCTGCAAGCCCTGTCCGGGGCCGGACATCCCGGCGTCGCGTCGCTGGATATCCAGGACAACATCATCCCGCTGATCCGGGGCGAAGAAGAGAAGACCGAACTCGAGCCGCTGAAGATCTTCGGCCGCGTCGAAGGCGGGGCGATTGTCAGCGATTCGTCGCTCGTGATTTCCGCGCACTGCAATCGCGTCGCGGTGGTCGACGGCCATACCGCCTGCGTCAGCCTGCAGTTCGACGGCGCCGCCCCGGCGCTCGAAGAGATCGTGTCCATCTGGCGGCAGTTCCGCGGCGTTCCCCAGGAACTCGAGCTGCCGCTGGCCCCGAGCCGGCCGATCATCTACCGCGACGAGCCGGATCGTCCGCAGCCCCGCAAGGACCGCGACGCCGACAAGGGCATGGCAGTCACGGTCGGGCGGCTGCGCAAGTGCCCCGTGTTCCACATCCGCTTCGTCGGCCTGCACCACAACACGGTCCGCGGAGCAGCCGGCGGCGCGATCCTGACTGCGGAACTGATGAAGGCCCGAGGCATCATCTGAGGACCGGCCCGAGCCGGGAGCTGTTGTGCCTTCGTCCGCTCAGGCCGCGACAGGCTGGGGATTGCTGGCGATCGCTCTGTGGAGCACGACGATCGCCTGTTCACGGAGCCTGGCCGAACAGCTGGGCGCCTTGACCAGCGCCGCCACGGTCTACCTGGCCGCCGGGCTGCTCGGCTGTGCGGCCCTGGCGGTGCGCGGCACGCTGGCCGCGACGTTGCGGCATGCCGGTCCGCGGTACCTGTACGGATGCGGCGGCCTGATGGTCGCCTATACGGTCCTGCTGTACACGGCCGTGGGTCTGGCACAGACTCGCGGACAAGTCATCACGGTCACGGTCTGCAACTACCTCTGGCCCAGTCTCACGCTGCTGTTCGCCGTACCGATCCTGGGCTGGCAAACGCGGCCGCTGGTTCTGTTCTGCGGAACGCTGCTTGGCGTCACGGGCGTCGCGCTGGCCGTGGGCGTCGGTGGCGTCGAGGGCTCGCCGAGCACGACCTGGAGCGGGCACGCCGTGTCGACGCTGCCGGCGCTGTTGGCGGCCGTGACCTGGGGCCTGTATTCCAACCTCAGCCGCCGCTGGGGTGGAGCGCAGGCGGGCAACGCGATGCCTGTTTTCCTGTTGGCCAGCGGCGCGGTGCTCCTGCTGCTGCGAGCGTGTCGCGTCGAGCACTCCGTCTGGACACCGCGAGT
>CAIYOB010001571.1 GCA_903927685.1 uncultured Planctomycetaceae bacterium | reverse complement strand
CGTCCGCCTGGGCTTGTTCGGCAGTACCGGCGAGATCTCCTTCGACGACGTCCAGATCGAACAGGCCGCGCCACGTTAGCTGCGTGCCCTGTCAGAACCCCGCCGTGGCGACGATCAATCCATCCTCCCACCTCACTCCCCCGAAGGAAAGCACGATGCGCACGCCCACCCCCTGCTCAGCCGGTCCGGTCCTGATGCTGCTCCTGGCCCTGGCGAGTCCCGCGGCCGCAGTGACGCTGCACGTGGCGCCCCACGGCAATGATGCCTGGTCGGGGCGGATCGCCACGGCGAACGTGGACCAGTCCGACGGCCCGTTGGCCAGCCTGGCCGGCGCGCGCGACGCCGTGCGCCGGCTCAAAGCCCAAGGACCGCTCGCGGAGCCGGTCCACATCGTCGTGGCCGACGGCGTCTATCCCCAGAGCGAGACGCTGGAACTTACGCCGGCCGATAGCGGTTCGGCGGAGTGCCCGATCACCTACGAAGCCGCGCCGCGGGCAGCGCCGCAATTCACGGGCGGCCGCCCCCTCACCGGCTTCACGCGCGGCGCGGACGGCGTGTGGACCGCCCGCGTGCCCGAAGTCGCCGCGGGCCAGTGGTACTTCGAGCAGTTGTGGGTCAACGGACGCCGGGCGGTCCGGGCCCGCAGTCCGAACAAGTTCTATTACCACATCGCCGCGAAAGTGGACCGCGGCATCGATCCCGCGACGGGGCAAGTGGCCGATTTGACCAATCGCGCTTTCCGCGCGCGGAAGGAAAACAGCGAAGTCCTCCGTTCGCTGCCGGCGGACCGGCTGAACGACGTGACGCTGGTCACCTACCACTCGTGGGAAACGTCCCGGTCGCGACTGGCGGGCGTGGATCCGGACACGGGCACCGTGGTCGTCACGGCGGGCGTTCCCTGGGGCTTTGCCTACTGGGGCCCCAATTGCCGTTATCACCTGGAGAACTTTCGTGCGGCCCTGGACGAACCGGGCGAATGGTTCCTGGACCGCGACGGAACGTTGGCGTACCTGCCGCGTCCCGATGAAGACATGGCGACCGCCACGGTGGTCGCCCCCGTGTTGGACCAGTTCGTGCGGATCGCCGGCGAACCGGATGCCGGGCGGTTTGTCGAGCACCTGACGATCCGCGGGCTGAGCTTCCGGCACGGCCAGTATCTGCTGCCGCCCACGGGCCACGCCGACGGCCAGGCCGAGGTCTCGATCCCGGCGGCGATCGTCGCGGACGGGGCCCGCCAAGTGGTCATCGAGGGCTGCGAAGTCCAGCACGTGGGGACGCACGGCGTGTGGTTCCGCCGCGGCTGCCGCGACTGCCGCCTCCAGCGCTGCTGGTTGGACGACCTGGGCGGCGGCGGCGTGTTGATCGGCGAGACGCGCGTGGACCTGGACAAGCCGGAGACTCAGACCAGCCACATCGTGTGCGACAACAGCATCATCCACGCCGCCGCTCGACTGCATCACGGGGCGATCGGCGTGTGGATCGGTCACAGCGGCCACAACCAGGTGACGCACAACGAGATCAGCGACCAGTACTACACAGGCGTCTCCGTCGGCTGGAGCTGGGGTTACGCGCCGACGATCTCGGTGCAGAACAAGATCGAGTTCAATCACATTCACCACCTGGGCTGGGGCGTGTTGAGCGACATGGGCGGCGTGTACACGCTGGGCCTGGCCCACGGCACCACGGTCAGCAACAACGTGGTCCACGACGTGTATTCCTACGACCGCTACGGCCGGGGCGGCTGGGGACTGTACAACGACGAAGGCAGCTCCGGCATCGTCCTGGAAAACAACCTCGTGTACCGCGTCAAGACCGGCACCTACCACCAGCACTACGGCCGCGAGAACGTCGTCCGCAACAACATCCTGGCCTGCAGTTTGGACGGCCAGATTCAGCGTTCGCGGGTCGAGGAGCATCTGTCGTTCACGCTCACGAACAATCTGATCTACTGGGACCAGGGGCCGCTGATCGCCGCGGGGCAGATCAACGACGACCGGGTCAAGTTCGAGCGCAATCTGTACTTCGACGCCTCCGGCGCACCGGTGGACTTTCAAGGACTGACCTTGGCCCAGCGGCAGGAGAAAGGCTGGGACCCGGGCTCGATCATCGAGGACCCGCAGTTCGTGGACCCGGCCCGGGGCGATTTTCACTTGAAACCCGGCTCGCCCGCCGCCCGGGTCGGTTTCCAACCGTTCGGCTACTCCCAGGCCGGCCTGTACGGCGACGCCGCTTGGACGGCGATCCCCACGCGATTCGAGTACCCGGCCGTCGAGTTCGCCCCGCTGCCGCCGCCACCGCCGCCGCTGGAGGTCAGCGACGACTTTGAGTTCACCCCCGTCGGCGCTCCGCCCGCGGACGCCGAGGTCCATGTGGAGAATCGCGGCGACTTGATCCACGTGACCGACAAGACCGCGGCTGGCGGCGCGCGGAGCGTCCGGATCCAGGACGCGCCCGGACTGCAGGCGGCGTTCAACCCGCACCTGGTCTACAAGCCCAACTATACCGCCGGCCTGGCCCAAGGCAGCTTTGATCTGCGGCTGGAGCCCGGGGCGATTCTGTTCCATGAATGGCGCAGCTGGGATGTCGAGCCGTACCGGATCGGACCTTCGTTCTGGATCCGGGATGGCCAGCTGGCCGTCGGCGGCCGCCCGTTGCTGGACCTGCCCGTCGGTCCGTGGTTCCACGTCGAGATCACCGCCCGGGTCGGCAGCGACGCCGACGGCAAATGGAACTTGACCGTCGTCCTCCCGGGCGAGTCGCCGCGCCGGTTCCCGGACTTGGCCGTCGCCAGCCCGGACTTCAAGAACCTGACCTGGGTCGGCTGGTGCAGCATGGCGACCGACAAGACGGCGTTTGGCCTGGACAATCTCCAGGTGGCGAACCAGGCCCCGGCGGGGCGTTAGGGCAATGCCTCCAGGCGTCACTCGGCGGCGGGCGAGTGGCCTTCGATTCGTGCGACTAGTCCCGCCTCCATAGGTGTTTTCGTCGACCGTCGGGAAACCAGTGCGAGGCAATCATCGCGACGCATCCAACAACGAGGGTGGTCAGCGCGAGAATTGGATCCCCTCATTGCCTGACTTCAGCTGGCCGGCTCGCATCGTCTCGGACGAACGACGCAAGCTCAGCGACCCGGCGCACGGGACGCCACGATTGCAACCGCGACGCCCCGCCGGGTTCGCTGCAGCGCATAGGTTAGCCGTCCTCATCATACTCCACTCTTTTCTGACCTCCTTGCTGGCCCACGCCAGTATCTGACGACCTCGCCAATCATACAGCCGATGGCTGGCCAGAACGTGATAGCGCAAAATGTCCACATCAGACGAGGTGAAAACGGCTCGGCGATGCCGCCCTGACTCAAAGCAAGAATGCCAATGCCCAATGATGGGAGAGACAAAATCCAGAGAACGATCCTAGCCCAGATGGGAGTCACGAGAAGCCCCCCCAATCCCCACGAGGCCAATCAGAGCTATGATGATCGCCAGTTTCATGTGCGCTGACGGCTACGACCTCCGTCACCGGGCCGCGCCGGATGACGCATCCAATCTTCCAAGACCGGATCGCGGCTCCGGTGGACGCGTT
>CAIYOB010001570.1 GCA_903927685.1 uncultured Planctomycetaceae bacterium | reverse complement strand
TGTGACGCTCGGCGCCACCAGCCAGTCGCTGATCACTTCGCTGGTGGCGGCAGCCTCGCTGGCGGTCGGCGGCGGCGGCGCGGCGGGCGTGGGCGTGTCGATCGGCGTGGCCGTTGCTCGCAACTTCATCGGATGTACGCCGGATGATGACCAGCCGCGGGCCGCGGTGAAGGCCTACATGCAGGACTCGGTGGTCCACGCGGGCGGAGGCCTGACGCTGGAGGCGCTCGGCCAGCAGACCATCCACGCGCTGGTCTTCTCCGGTTCGGCGGCCATCGCGGCCGGCGGCGCCGCGGGCGTCGCCGCGAGCGGTTCGGGCGTGTACGCCGAGAATAAGATCGCGCTGGACATCAAGGCGTATGTCGACGGCGACTCGTTCGCGGGCGGCCCGGCCGGCGGGATCCAGGCGGACCAGGTGACGGTGACGGCTCAGGACCAGTCGCGGATCTCGTCGCTGGCCGGCGCCGCGTCCCTGGCCGCCTCGGTGGGCGGAGCCGCGGGCGTGTCGATCTCGGTCGGCGTCGCCTTAGCTCGCAATACGATCGACAACGCGGTCGCGGCGTATATTGCCAGCGCCGATCAAGGCTTGACCCTGGGCGGCGGCGACCTCACGCTGCTGGGCAAGGAAGAGGCTTCGATCCGCGTGCTCGCGGCGGCCGCTTCGCTGGCAGCCGGCTTCGGCGGCGCGGCCGGCGTGGCCGTCAGCGGGGCCGGCGCCGACGCCTCGAACGTGATCCTCGGCGCAGTTCAGGCGTACGTCGAAAACAGCGTCGTCAGCGGCGCCGGCGACGTCGACATCGACGCACTCAACGAAGCTTCGATCCAGGCGTTGATCGTCGCGGCTTCCGTCTCGGTGGCCGGCGGCGGCGCGGCCGGCGTCGGGGCCTCGATCGGCGTGGCGCTGGCCCGAAATTTCGTCGGCTACAATCCCAATCCGGCAGCCGACTTTGACTACACGACGAACGATGTGCCCCAGCAAGTCAACCCCGGCGAGACCGTCAAGATTCTGCAGGGCGCCCGGGCCGGGGACGTGTACGAGTACCTCGGCGACCAACCCCTGGATCCGCAGTACTACACGGAAGTCGTCCACGACAAGACCCAGGTGGCAGCCTACCTCGACGGCCAGTACCGGCTGTACAAGTACGTCGGCACGACCCGCTTCGTCCGCCTGGATCAAGTCGATTTCTCCGATGCGAACGACTGGGCTTTCCAGAAGGTACTGCTCCCCTACGCCACGTACGAGAACCAGATCCGAGCCACCTACGGCTTGACCGAACGCAAGGGCGTGGAACTGGATGACGGCGACAGCGAGGTCCTGAATGTCGCTGACGGGCAGTTGTACGAATGGCAAGGTTCGGACGGCGTCGTCAATCTGCAAGAGACGAATTTCAGCAATACCGCCCTTTGGAAGTCGCTGGGCAAGTACCAGAACTACACCGACTACGCCGCCTGGTACCGCCAGCAGAAGGGCCTGACCACCCAGACCGGCATCGAAGTCGAGCACAATGATACCTACGTGCGCGACGCGGCCACAAACAAACTGTATCAATACGTCGGCAGCGACACCGTGCTTGTGCTGAAGAACGCTAATTACAGCGATACCAGCAAATGGAAGTTCATCAGCAACCTGATCCCGTTCAGCCAGGCCGGTACGACCTTTAAGGAATCGCACAGCCAGTACACCGACAAGTTCTTCAAGGGCGACGCG
>CAIYOB010001569.1 GCA_903927685.1 uncultured Planctomycetaceae bacterium | reverse complement strand
GCCTGGCTGGCCCGGCTGCTCTCGACGTACCACAGCGTCGACACGCGGTACAAACCGTCGGCCAGCCCCAGGCCCGGCAGACTGAACTGCCACTGCGCGACCTTGGTCTCCACCGTGCTCTGCGTTGCGTACCGCACGTCGCCCAGGTACCCGGACCCGCTGCTGTACGTTGTGAACCCGCCGGCCGTGAACCCGGCATCGCCATCGTCGATGATCGCCTTGGTCGCCGTGGGAACCGCAGCCGGCGTCACCGTGCCCGTCAAGAGGGCCGAGAACAGCCCTTCGCCGCCCGTCGTGGACAGCACCAAGTCGCCCGAGAACGTCCCTTCCGCAGCTGTGACCAGGCTGACCACGAACGTCGTCGACTGGCCGGGCGCCAGACTCGCGTCGCCATAAGGCTGCGTCAGCGAGAAGCCTGCCGCCGGCAGGCTGGGCGTCGCCAATTCCACATCCAGCGTGCTGGTGTTGGTCACCGTGAACGTCCGGGAAGCCGCCCCGCCGACCGCCATCGAGCCGAAGTCGACTGTGCTGATCGCATTGGCCAATGCCGTCCCGCCCTGGCTGACGTCGATCGTCGCGGCCGCGGACGGCGCCGCCGGCGGCGGGGCTCCCGCCGGCGCCGACGGCTGAGGATTGGGCGAGCCGCCGCCCACCGTGCCTTGAATCGTAAAGTTGAACGGCGCCTCGTTGTTGTCGTTGTTGCCCAAGACCACCTGGCCGCTGTACGTTCCCGGGGTCAAACCCGCGGGCAGCGTCACCGTAAACGTCGTCGACGCGCCGCTGGCCAACGACGACAGGACCGGACCCGTCGAAGTGAAGCCCGCGGGCACGCTGAGCGTCCCCAGGTTCAGCGTCCCGCCCCCGTCGTTGCGGACGGAGAACGTATACGTGATCGGCGAGCCGCCGGTCGAGCCCATGTTCACCGTGCTGCCGCCGTCGGTCAGGGATGCGGTCCCATTCAGCACCGTGATCTCCGGCGTGCTGGCCGGCACGATCCGCACGGCGTCCCCGTTCACGCACCCCGTCGCCGGCGCGGCCAGGCTGACCGTCAGCGTCCCGCCGGCCGGCACCGTGATGGCGGTCGTCAGGTCCGCCCAGTAGAAGCCGCTGGCCGAATAGCCGGGATACGACGAAGGAGGCAACTGCTGACTGTAAGGCCCCGCCGTCGTCGTGCTGCTGCCCGCACTAACCACATACGTGGCCGCGTTCGTAAAGGCACTGCCCGCCAGCCAGGTCGTCGACACCCGGTACGAGCCCGCCGCCAGACCGCTGAAGCTCCAGGTCATCGTGCCCGCGGCGTTGCACAGATACCGTCCGTCGGCGTTGAAGAACAGGGGGCAGTACGAAACCGACCAGCCCGGGTAAGTGACGCCGGGATCCCCGTCGTCCAAGATCGTCCCCGGCGGCGGCGTGTTGCCGAAGTTCAAGCCGGTGGCCACTTCGCCCACGGCCAGATCTTCGACCATGGCCGCGTTGTTCAGCGGCGCCGTCTGGCTGGTCCCGTTGGGCACCAGCTGCCGCACGTAGTACGTCCCTGGCGCCAAATAGTTGAACGTGTACTGGCCGCTGCTGTTGGTCGTCGTTGTCGGCTCGCCGGAGTCCAACGCGCCGTTGTTATTGCTGTCCAGGTACACTGTCACGCCGGACATCCCCGCCTCGCCCGAGTCGCGGACCAGGTCGCCGTCCGTGTTGTTGTACACCACGCCACTGAGCGACCCGTTGTAGCGGAAGCCGAAGTCGATCGTGTCGTTGGTCAGCCCTTCGCCGACGGTCGCCACAGCCCCGGCCGGATTGTTGCTGTCGTTGGCCGTGGTACTGCCCGCCGCGCCAATCACCGTCGGCGCGTAGCCCGCCGGCGTCGTCATCGAAACGGAGTACGTCGGCTCGCCGGACCCCGCGCCGTCAAAGTTCTCGTCCAATAACAGGTTCGGGAACAGGTAGTTGCCAGCCGCGTCGGTCCGCGTAACCACCGTGGTTACCGCCCCGTTGGGATAGGTGATCTGCAGAGTGACCGGCAGATCCGCCAGCCCCGGCTCGCCGCCGTCCTGGATGCCGTCCGCATCCACGTCCGCCCACACCCGATCACCCAGAGCCGCCGGCGCGACGTAGTAACCGAAATCGGCCGTCGCATTCGTCTGGCCGCCTACGACGGTCACTTCGTACGGCTCGCTCTGGCTCTGCCCGTCGGCTCCCGGAGTGCCGCCCAGCGTGTGCCAGGTCCCCGCTAAAACATTGGCGGTGTCCGTCACATCCACCCAGTACGTCCCGTTCGGCAAGCCGGCAAACCGGTAATCCCCATTCCCGTCGGTGGTCGTCGTGGCCACCACGTTGCCGTCGGTGTCGAACAACACCACCGTCACGCCGCCCCAGCCGGTCGTCTCGCCCGCATCCTGCGTTCCGTCCGCATCCGCGTCGCGCCAGATCGTCCCCTCGACCGCGTTCGGAGCCGCCGCTGCGTAGCCAAAGTCCTGAGCCAGGCTGATGCCGTCCGGCGTCAGATTCAGGTCGATCACGGACTGGCTGTTCCCCACACCGGCCGTGTCCGGGTCGACCGTGTTCGTCAGCCCGGCGCCTCCGTTCGGCAAGGAACTCGTATCCACCACCACGGTGTACGTCCCCGCCGGATCCAACCCGCCAAAGTAGTATTGGCCCTGCTCGTTCGTCGCCGCCAGCGCCACCAGCACGCCGCCGGCATCGTACAGTTGGACCGTCACGCCTTCCAATCCCTCGCCCACGTCGTAGCCGTCTCCGTCGCGATCCAGGAAGATCGTATCGCCAATCAACCCGTCCCCGGGGCTATGACCGGTGGTGGCATAGCCGAAATCCTGGGCGGAATTGCCCGCGGAATCCAGGTTGGCTACCGCACTGATGTCCGGCGTCAGGATCGTCCCCGCCGGATCGTCGCTGTCATACGTGGGGCTCAGTTCGGGGATCACGTTCCCGGTGTCACTGACCCAGACCAGGTAGTCGTCCGTGCCGACGCCGTTCGTCACCGGGACGCCCGTGAAGCTGTAAGCGCCGTCGGTCCCCGTCACCGTCGTGGCGATGATCGGCTCGCCGCTGTCCCAGGCCCCGTCCCCGTCCAGATCGCGGATCAAGGACACGGTCACGCCGACCAAGCCCGGTTCCCCGGCGTCTGGCGTGCGGTCCGCGTCGGCATCCAGCCACACCCGGTCGCCGATCGTCGCGCCCACGCCGGCCTGCGGCTGATAGCCGAAATCGGCGTCCACAAACACGTCGCCCGGAGCCACAATGATCGGCTCGCTGCGATTGTCCCGCTCCAGGGCGGGCAGCGTCGTCCCGAAGTAGTCCGGGTCGCCCGTCTGGGTGTATCCCGTGGGAGCCAAGCCGCCGTTCACCTGGACGACGTACGCTCGGGGCGGCAAACCGTCAAAGACGTAGTTGCCCGTCGCATTCGTCGTCGTGGTGGCCACCAGCGTCTCGTACGTGCCGTTGCCATCCGCATCACGGTACAGTTGGACCGTCACGCCGCTCAAGCCGGGCTCGCTGGGATCTTGCCGTCCGTCTCCATCCGCGTCGATCCACAGCCGGTCGCCGATCGCGCCCGTCGCGGCAGCGGCGGGACTGGTGGTGTCCGTCGGCGGCACCCAGTTGTAGCCGAAGTTCGTCCCGGTATGCTCGTCACCGGGCAGCAGCGTCACCACGGTCGTGTTGGGCGTCCCGATTCCGTTGGAATCGTACGTCGGATTCAAACCCGCCGTGGGCGTCACGGTCACCGTGTACGTGCCCGGCAACAAGTCCGGGAAGATGTACCGGCCGTCGACGTCCGTGACCGTGGTCCGCG
>CAIYOB010001568.1 GCA_903927685.1 uncultured Planctomycetaceae bacterium | reverse complement strand
GCAGGACCGCGTGGCCGAACTGCGGCGGGACCGCCTGGTGCGTCCGGCGATTCTCGTCGGCGTGGGCACCTGCGGACTGGGCGCCGGCGCTCAAGAGACGCTGGACGCGATCCGCGGCTACCTGGATCGGAACGAAGTCAAGGCCGACGTGGTCAAAGTCGGCTGCCTCGGCTTGTGCTCGGCCGAGCCGCTGGTCGACATCCAACTGCCCGGCCGCACCCGGGTCACGTTCCAGCGGATCACCAAGGACAAGGTGGACGGCCTGTTGGACGCGGTGTTCGCCGGCCAGGTGCCAGAGAAGCAGGTGCTGGCTCAGCACCGGCATGCCACGCTGCAGGCTTGGGACGAGGTGCCGTTCTTGGACGAGCATCCGTTCTTTGCGCCCCAGACCCGCTGGGTGCTGGTGAACTGCGGCCTGATCGATCCGGCCCAGATCGACGAATCCATCGCGCACGGGGGCTACCAGGCCTTGGCCAAGGCGCTGCGGCAATCCACGCCGGACCAGGTCTGCGACATGGTCGAGGCCAGCGGCTTGCGGGGCCGTGGCGGCGGCGGCTTTCCCACCGGCAAGAAATGGAAGTTCGCCCGCCAGGCCAAGTGTGATCACAAGTACCTGATCTGCAACGCCGTCGAGGGCGATCCGGGCGCGTTCATGGACCGGGCGGTGATCGAAAGCGATCCGCATCGGCTGGTCGAAGGCATGGTGCTCGCCGCCTACGCGATCGGGGCGACCAAGGCCTATGTGTACATCCGCGCCGAGTACCCGCTGGCGATCAAGCGGCTGAAGGCGGCCTTGGCCCAGGCCGAGGCGAATCACCTGCTGGGGCAGAACATCCTGGGCACGGATTTCAGCCTGGAAATCGCGATCAAGATGGGAGCCGGAGCCTTCGTCTGCGGCGAAGAGACGGCCCTGATCCACAGTATCGAAGGCCGCCGTGGCATGCCCCGCCCGCGTCCGCCGTTCCCCGCGGTCAGCGGCCTGTTCGGCAAACCGACCATCATCAACAACGTCGAAACGCTGGCCAACGTGCCGGCCCTGGTCGACCGCGGCGCGGAGTGGTTCAGCGCCGTGGGCACGCCGACCAGCAAGGGCACCAAGGTCTTCGCCCTGTCCGGCAAGGTGGTTCGCACAGGACTGGTCGAAGTCGCCATGGGCACGACCGTCCGGCAGATCGTGTTCGACATCGGCGGCGGGATCGGCAACGGGCGGCGGTACAAGGCCGTCCAGATCGGAGGCCCGTCGGGCGGTTGCATCCCGGACCAGCACCTGGACATCGACATCGACTACGAGTCGCTGAAGACCGTCGGCGCCATGATGGGCTCGGGCGGCCTGGTGGTGATGGACGAAGACAACTGCATGGTCGACGTGGCCAAGTTCTTCATGGACTTCATTCAGCGCGAGAGCTGTGGCAAATGCATTCCGTGCCGCGAGGGCACGCGGCGGATGCTGGAGATCCTGCAGCGGATTACCCGCGGCCGGCGGCGCGAACAGGGCATCGACGCCTTGGAACGCTTCCACAGCGTGCTGCACCTGCAGGACCTGGCCGAGACGATTCGCGACGCCAGCCTGTGCGGGCTGGGCATGACGGCGCCGAACCCGGTGCTGAGCACCTTGCGGTTCTTCCGCCACGAATACGAAGCGCACATCTACGAGCGGCGCTGCCCGGCCGGAGTGTGTGCGGAACTGGTCACCTACACGATCGACGCCGAGAAATGCAAGGGCTGCGGGCTGTGCGCCAAAAAGTGCCCCACCCAGGCGATCGTCGGCACGCTGAAGAAGCCGCATTACATCGTCGCGGAAAAGTGCATCGGCTGCGGCTCCTGCCTGGATGTCTGCCGTCCGATGGCCGTCCTGAAGGCGTGAGCGGAAAGCAACATTCGAGTTGGAGAGGAACGCGCATGGTCACGATTGAAGTCAATGGCCGGTCGGTCGAGGCCCAGCCGGGCGAGATGCTGCTGCAGACGTTGCGGCGCGCCGGGGTCCAGGTTCCCACGTTGTGTCACCTAGAGGGCCTGCTGCCCAGCGGAGCTTGCCGGATGTGCGTGGTCGAGATCGAAGGCCAGCGGGGCCTGATCCCCAGTTGCGCCTTCCCGGTCACCCAGCCGATCAAAGTCCGGACGCATTCGCCGCGGGCCGTGCTGGCGCGGCGGACGATCGTCGAATTGCTGCTGGCCAACCATCCGGACGACTGCTTGTACTGCGTCCGCAACCGGGACTGCCAACTGCAGGACATGGCCCAGCAATTGGGCGTGCGGCAGCGGCGTTACGCGGGCGAAAAGAGCCGCCACTTCCTGGATATGTCCAGCCCGTCGATCGTCCGCGAGCCGTCCAAGTGCGTGCTGTGCGGCAAGTGCGTGCGGGTCTGCGAAGAGGTGCAAGGCGTGGGCGCGATCGACTTTATCGGCCGCGGCTCGCGGGCCAAGATCGGGACGGCCTTTGACGAAGGCCTGAACGTCTCCAGCTGCATCAACTGCGGCCAGTGCGTGGTGGTCTGCCCGACCGGCGCGTTGACCGAGCGGAGCCACATTCCCGAGGTCCTGGCGGCGCTCCGCGACCCGGCCAAGCGGGTCGTCGTGCAGCACGCGCCGGCCGTCTCGGTGACGGTCGGCGAGGCGTTCGGACTGCCGGCCGGCGCCGATGCCGCCGGCGCGATGACCGGGGCGCTCCGCCGACTGGGCTTCGACCGCGTGTTCGACACCAGCTTTACCGCGGACCTGACGATCATGGAAGAAGCCTCCGAGCTGGTGCAGCGCCTGCAGCACGGCGGCCGCCTGCCGATGCTGACCAGCTGCTCGCCGGGCTGGATCAAGTTCGTCGAGACGTACGATCCCGACTTCATCGGCAACCTGTCGACCTGCAAGAGCCCCCAGCAGATGATGGGCGCGGTGATCAAGAGCTATTTCGCCCAGCGCGAACGGATCGACCCGCAGAACATCTTCAGCGTGAGCATCATGCCTTGCACGGCCAAGAAGTTCGAGGCGGCCCGGCCCGAGATGGCCCGCAATGGCGTGGCGGACATCGATGCGGTGCTGACGACCCGCGAGCTGATCCAACTGCTGCACATGCACGGGCTGGACTTGTCCGAGCTGCCCGCCGAAGGCGCCGACACGCCGTTCGGCGAACGGACCACGGCCGGCAAGTTGTTCGGGGCCACCGGCGGCGTGATGGAAGCCGCGATCCGCACGGCCCACTGGCTGGTCTCCGGCCGCGAACTGGGGACCTTGACGGTCGAGGCGGTGCGGGGACTGGACGGCGTCAAGCAGGCCAGCGTCAACGTGGACGGCCTGACGGTGAACGTCGCGGTCGTCAGCGGCCTGGGCAACGCCTGCCGGCTGTTGGATGAGATCCGCGCCGGCCGCAACGATCTGCACTTCATCGAGGTGATGACCTGTCCCGGTGGCTGTGTCGGCGGCGGCGGCCAGCCGGCCAACACGGATGTGAACGCCGTCCGCCAGCGGATGCAGGGACTGTACGAACTGGACCGCCAGGAAACGGTCCGCACCTCGCACAGCAATGCCTCGGTGAAACGCTTGTACGAAGAATTCCTCGGCCAGCCGCTGGGGCACACCAGCCACCAGCTGCTGCATACGCATTACGCCCCGCGGGACGTGTTGGCGTAGCGGAAAAGGCTGTCAACGCGGGCCGCATTTGCTGGAGGTCACGCTTGAGCGTGTCCTCCCAGACACGCTGAAGCGTGAACTCCAACGGGACACCCCCATGGTTACCACCTACATCACCACGGTCAAGGAACGCTGCCGCATGTGCTATACGTGCGTCCGCGAATGCCCGGCCAAGGCGATTCGCGTGGCCACGGGCCAGGCCGAGGTGGTGGGCGAGCGCTGTATCGCCTGTGGGAACTGCGTGCGGGTCTGCTCGCAGGACGCCAAACAAGTCCGCAGCGCCGCGAGCGAACTGCACGCGCTGTTGACCTCGGGACGTCGCGTGGCGGCCTGCCTGGCGCCGAGTTTCCCGGCCGCGTTTCCCGACATCGGCCACGAACAGCTCGCGGGCATGTTGCGGGCGCTGGGATTCGACCTGGTGCTGGAAGTCAGCTTTGGCGCCGACCTGGTCGCGCGCGAGTACCGCCGCCTGCTGGGGACGACCAACGGCCGGCGGTTCATCGCCACGACGTGCCCGGCCGTGACCAGCTATGTCGAGAAGTACCATCCGGAATTGGTCAGCTCGCTGGCGCCGATCGTCTCGCCGATGGTGGCCACGGCTCGCGTCGCCCGCAAACTGTACGGCGACGGCCTGGCGCTGGTCTTCATTGGCCCCTGCATCGCCAAGAAGGCCGAAGCCGCCAGCCGCGCGGTCGCCGGCGAGATCGATGTCGTCCTGACGTTCGAGGAACTGCAGCAGCTGTTCGAGACCCAGTATCTGAGCCCCGATCTGGTCGCCCCCTCGCCGTTCGACCCGCCCTACGGCGGCGCGGGCGGCGTGTTCCCGATCGGCCGCGGCCTGCTGCAGGCGGCGAACATCGAAGAGGACTTGATGAACGGCGAAGTGGTCGCGACGCAAGGCCGCAGCAATGTGCTGGACGCGATCCGCGAGTTTGCGGCCGGCGACCTGGGGGCCAAGTTGCTCGAGGCGCTGTGCTGTGAGGGCTGTATCTCCGGCGCTGGAATCCACAATACGCTGCCCCTGTTCAGCCGGCGGCGGCTGGTTCGGCGGCACGTCTGCCAGCGGATGGAGGCGTTGGACCAGTGGCACT
>CAIYOB010001567.1 GCA_903927685.1 uncultured Planctomycetaceae bacterium | reverse complement strand
CAGCGCAGCGTTCCGTCACGATGCTGGATCCGGAACTCGGCGTCGTTGCCGCTGGAGCCCTGCCTGGCGGTGGCCAAAATCTCGGCAACCTGGCCGCGATCTTCGGGAACGACCAGCGCCAGCGGATAGTCAGGCATGGCGTGGCATTCCGCCACCGCGTACCCCGTCAGCCGCTCGACCGCCGGGTTCACCCAAACCAGCCGCCCGTCCGTTCCGTGCCAACTCTCCCAATCGTAAGTACAGTCGGCCACGGCCCGAAACTGCGTTTCGGAAATCGGATCCACGGGCTGGCGAGGAGGCAAAGACGAGCTGGCTGGCATGGCGTTTCCGGGCATAAAGAGCGCCGCAACGGCCTGATATCGTCAGGCCGCTCGTTCCAACTCGTCCAGCATGGCAACGGCGGCCAGGGCATTCTCCAGTCCGCCGATCTCCTCGATGAACTTCTTGATGGCGGCCGCTTGATCCTCGTCCACCGAGCTGCCTTGGTCCAGCAGCAGTTCCCGGATTTCGTACGCTTCCAAGTCCTGGATTTCGATCTCGTCGTCCATGCGGATCTCCTGTGCAAATCGGTTTGGTTCGGGCGTAGAGAACATCGGCACCGCCGCCGCCGTTCTTGCAGCGATTTCCGGCAGGCCTGCCCGCTGCGGGAGCTGCTAGCAGACCGATTGTGCCGATCGCAGGCGAGGCTGCGGGCTGCGGTCCCGTGACGGCTTTGCTACCGCCGACGCCATCGGCACAGCTTGCCATTAGGGCCGCAGACACTGGTCGAAAAACGCCAGCAGCCCCGGCAAGTTGATGATATGACCCTCCAGGTGCGCCAGCAGGGCCACATTCTGCGGCTGGCCATAGTCGGCGTAAATCAGGCCGATCTCCCGCAGCGATTCCGTCGCCAGCGGGACAGGGAACTGTGAAGGCGGTTCCTGCAAGCCGCTCTGGCACAGCAAGGCTCGCGGGGCCGTCAGCGAATAGATGTCGGCAAAATCGACCAGCTCGCGCAGCCCGTCGAACTTCCAGCACAGGCAGTGATTATGTTCCAGCTGGTCCATCCTGGCCAGGAACCCGCAACTGGCCGTGGCCGCGATCCGGGTGTCCATGCCCCCCAGCCACATCGCCATCTCGCCGCCCAGGGACAACCCGCCGCAGCCGATCCGCGCGCGATCGACGTCCGGCAGGGACTCCAGGTAATCCACGCAGCGCATCAGGTCCCACAGCCGTTCGCCCATCAGAGTCCGATCGGCCTCATACACCGCGTGCTGCCCGACGTCCGCCGCAATGGTGACGTAGCCGCGCTCGGCCAGCGCCGCGGCGAAACCTCGGTACAGCGAGTTCGCCTCGTGGACAATCCGCCGGTTGCCGCCGTGACCGTGGATACAGACGACCGCGGGGCAGGGCCTGCTGCCGGCCGCTGGCCGCGCGACCAGCACCTTGATCCGCCGCGCCGCCGTGCTGCTGATTTCGACCTCCTGCAACTCGTAGCCGGCTTTCGGTTCAGACGACAAGATTACCGGCTTCAACGCAACCGCACCCGGGTGGGCGACCAAGTCGTCCAGCTTCAATAAGGGCCACAGTCGGGCGCGGACTTCCTGTTGCCACGCCGTCGCTTCGGCCTGCGGCCGCGACGTGTATTTCATGCTTCGCAGAGCCGAATCTGCACCCCGTGTCTCGCGTCGCTCCACCAGTGTCAGACCGCAAATCAAGGCCCCCATCGCGAGGCCACGAAACAGCACACAGTCAGTCATCGATGCTCCCCCTGTTTTCGAGTCTGGTCTTCCCGTGCTTGGGCGTCCGGGGCGAGCCCGGCGAGCCCCCGGTTTCCGGCCCCTCAGTCGACACTCTCCAGTCCGTGCTCGAATCGTTCGACGGTTTCCAGCGGATTCAGATTGAACACCGTCCGGCCGGCCGTCGTCCACTGACGGCCGTCGAACAGGAATACGGCGGTGGCGTCGCGCGGCAGTTCGACGTTGGGGTTGTCCTCCAAGCCGCCATCCTCGCACGCTCGAAAGCGCACGGTCACGCCGACGAAAGCCCGCAGTTGGCCGGTCTCGGGGGCCGTGGCAAAGACGGCCTCGTCTTCGAACTGACAATCCTCCCACATCAGACCGCGCGGCTTGCCGAGCTGCCTGGCACAGTTGAGGAAGTGCAGTTCCAACACCTCGCGCCGCCGCCGGAACAGCTGCCGGGCCTGCTCCAGATGATAGCGCGAGCGCCCGCGGTGCGAGCGCAGGCCCCAGGCCACGCCGAGCGACACGGCGACGAGCAACAGACTGCCCAGAGTCCACCCAAGTGCGGTCATTGGCTTGCTTTCTCAACTGCCGTCAGAACTCGTCGGCCGCAGGCGGCCGTGCACGTAGACATCGCCGTCCAGTGGCT
>CAIYOB010001566.1 GCA_903927685.1 uncultured Planctomycetaceae bacterium | reverse complement strand
CGAGGCGTGGCTCAAAACCCAGCCGCAAAAAAGCTGACGCCGCCCCAAAGGACGGCGTCGTTACTCCTTCTACACATGGTAGATGAGCTCGATTCAGAGAAGGCCAGAGCAGCGGGCGCCGCTTCACGAGCCGCTCCCGTGCCCAGCCTCCACTAAAACTATCGGCTGATGCTGGCTCCCAGTCAAGTGGCCGTGCCGAATAACCTGATAAGCGGCCCCCCACGGGCTGATCGATTGTGACGCAAGTGTTTTCCCCGTTGCAGGTTACTTACTCAAGCGTTTACCAAAGCTGCCGTGCCAATCAACGAATCCAACCTCGAAGATATCGCCCTGTCGTGGTTCGCCGACCTCGGCTACGAGGGTCGCCACGGCGAGGAAATCGCCCCGGGCGAGCCCGCAGCGGAGCGGGACGCCTACGACCAAGTGGTCTTGCTGGGCCGCCTGCGGGACGCTGTGGACCGCCTGAACCCAAAGATACCGGCCGACGCCCGCCAGCAAGCCATCCGCAAGGTGCTGTACTCGGAAACGCCGTCGCTGGTGGCCAATAACCGCAAGTTCCACGCCATGCTGCGGGATGGGGTGGAAGTCGAATACCAGCGCCCGGACGGCACCATCGCTGGCGACCGTGTGCGGCTGATCGACTTTGCCGACCCGGACAATAACGACTGGCTGGTCGTGAACCAGTTCACCGTGGTTGAGGCCGGGCACAACCGCCGCGCGGATACGGTGGTGTTCATCAACGGCTTTCCCTTGGGGGTGCTGGAACTGCAGAACCCCGGCGCCGAGAACGCCACCATCTGGGACGCCTACACGCAACTCCAGACCTACAAGCAGCAGATTCCGTCGCTGTTCCTGTACAACGAGACGCTGGTCATCTCGGACGGCCTGCAGGCCCGCGTCGGCTCCCTCACGGGCAGCAAGGAATGGTTCAAGCCGTGGCGGACAATTGACGGGGACGCCGTGGCCCCGGCCACCGTGCCGGAACTGGAGGTGCTTGTCAAAGGGCTGTTCGACCAGCGGCGGCACTTGGAGTTCCTGCGGAACTTCGTGGCCTTCGAGGAGGACCCGCACAGCGAGGCGTTGATCAAAATCCTGGCGGGCTACCATCAATTCCACGCCGTCCAGCAGGCCGTAGACGCCACAATCCAAGCGACCAGCCCCGAGGGCGACCGGCGTTGCGGCGTCGTCTGGCACACGCAGGGCTCCGGCAAAAGCCTGTCCATGATGTTCTACGGCGGCAAGATGGTCACGGAACCGGCGATGGAGAATCCCACCATCGTCGTGCTGACCGACCGCAACGACTTGGACGACCAGTTGTTCGGCCAGTTCGCCCGCTGCTATGAACTGTTGCGGCAGCGGCCGGTGCAAGCCGAATCCCGCTCGCACCTCCGCAGACTGCTGGCGGTGGCGTCCGGGGGCGTGGTGTTCACCACCATCCAGAAGTTCGCCCCCGAGGCCAAGGGCGACCGCAACCCGGTGCTGTCGGCTCGCAAGAACATCATCGTCATCGCGGACGAGGCCCACCGCAGCCAGTACGACCTGATCGACGGGCTGGCCCGCCACATGCGCGACGCCCTGCCCAGCGCCTCGTTCATCGGCTTCACGGGCACGCCGATCGAGAAGACCGACGCCAACACACGGGCCGTGTTCGGCGACTACATCAGCATTTACGACATCCAGCGGGTGGTTGAGGACCAGGCCACGGTCCCGATCTACTACGAAAGCCGGATCGCCAAGCTGGGGCTGAAGGACGAGCAACTGCCCAAGCTGGACCCGAAGTTTGAGGAAATCACCGAGGGCGAGGAACAGGAACGCAAGGAGAAGCTCAAGACCAAGTGGGCCGCCTTGGAAGTGCTGGTGGGCGACGAGCGGCGGTTGCAGTTGATCGCGGCCGATTTGGTCGAGCATTTCGAGCGGCGGTTGGAGGCGATGGACGGCAAGGCGATGGTGGTCTGCATGAGCCGCCGGGTTTGCGTGGACCTGTACAACGAGATTGTCAAGCTGCGGCCCGACTGGCACAGCGAGGACGACGCCCAGGGCGTGCTGAAAATCGTGATGACGGGCTCCGCGTCCGACCTGCCGGAATGGCAGCAGCACATCCGCAACAAGGAACGGCGCAGCAAGTTGGCCAAGCGGTTCAAGAAGCCCGACGACCCGTTCACGATCGTCATCGTCCGCGACATGTGGCTCACCGGCTTCGACGCCCCCTGCTTGCACACCATGTACCTGGACAAGCCGATGCAGGGCCACGGGTTGATGCAGGCCATCGCCCGCGTCAACCGGGTGTTCCGGGACAAGCCGGGCGGGCTGGTGGTCGATTACCTGGGGTTGACCGGGCCGTCCGGCAGCTGGTGTCGAAAGCCATCGCAGCCCCGGACCAGGTGGTGGACATCTTCACGGCGGCCGGGCTCAAGAGGCCCGACATCTCGATCCTGTCGGATGAGTTCCTGGCGGAAGTCAAGGCCCTGCCCCAGATGGGG
>CAIYOB010001565.1 GCA_903927685.1 uncultured Planctomycetaceae bacterium | reverse complement strand
CCGCTTATGACTACCAAGCGGACGAGGCGCACACCTATGACGCCAACGGCAACCGCACGGGCGCCGGTTACGCGACGGCCGCAAACAACCGCACGACCTCCGATGGCACGTACACCTACGAGTACGACGCCGAGGGCAACCGCACGAGGCGCGCAAACATCGCCACCGGTGTCGTGACGGATTACACGTGGGATCACCGCAACCGCCTTACGGCGATCACCGAGCGTGCCAGCGCCACCGGCCCGATCACCGCGCGTTTCGAGTACACCTACGACGCGTTGAACCGCCGCATCGCCAAGTCGCTCGACACCAACGGCGACGGCACGGTCGACGAGACGACGTACTTCGTGAACGATGGCCTACGATCCGACCGCGATGGCGCCGGCGATCAGGTTGTCCTGACCTTAGCGGACCCTGACGGTCCAACCGGCTCGCAGGCTCCTACCGTTGCCGAACGTTACCTCTGGGGTCCGGCCGTCGATCAGATCCTGGCCGAGGAGCAGGTCGAAGCCGGCGCGGGCACAAGCAGTCTGCTGTGGCCGCTGACGGACAACCAGGGCACGATCCGCGACGTGGCCAAATTCGACGCAACTTTGGGCATCATGGCCATCGCCAATCACCTGGTCTACGACGCTTTTGGGAATGTCACGAGCGAGACCGATCCGGCCGTCAAGACGCGTTTCCGGCACACCGGACGCGAGTTCGACGAGGAATCCGGTTTGCAGTACAACCGCGCTCGGTACTACGACGCGGCGATCGCCCAGTTCGTCGGCGAAGATCCGATCGGCTTCGACGCAGGCGACGCCAACCTCCGGCGGTACGTGAGCAATGGACCGACCAACTTGGTCGATCCCAGTGGCCACGACTCGATTGATGTTCAGGTGGGCTTGGACAACGACAATGGCGATTTGTCGTTTCGCGTATACTACACCGATGAGCCGAACTGGTTTACGGAATTGCTCAGCTTGGGCTTGGCCAGCCCAAGCGCACCGGTCAAGATCGGTTCCATCGATCCATCGGGCTGGGTGAAGCTGAATAACGGTCACTGGACCACGATGCGGCAAGTCAAGAATCACTCTGACGGTTGGACCAACTTCGAAAAGTGGTCGGAGCAGCAGAGCTCCGAGCGACCAGACATTCAAACGGACAAGTACAACAGTGTTCCAAACGCGATCATCTCGCTTCGCAACACGCTGGCTGAGCGTGGCCAGGGAGCTCCGATCACACAGAGCGAGTACGACGGCATGGTCGAAGCCAGCCAAGACGCGGTTGACTTGATTTATGATCTTGCAATGTTCTACGCCACTGCGCCGCTCGAAATTGGTGTCGAATCGGCCTTAGTCGCGAGGTACGGCAAGACCATTGAGCAGGCGAGTCACGCGGACGAGATCCGATGGACGGATGACGCCCTGAAGGGAGCGAAGGCGCTCAAAGAAAGGTCGGTGTACGACTTGATGAAGGCACCTGTCACGCGAAACATCCTGAGAAAGTATGCGGAGAATGTTGATCACTTGAACGACCGGGCGACCGTCCTTCACACAAGGGCTTTCCTCAAGACCGGAGGAAAGGGGCTGGATACCGTGAAGGCATCCCACGCGACAACCGCAGTCGCCCTGGTTGAGGAGGCACCGGGCGAATATCGGATTTGGGTGTCCAGTAATTCGGCCCAGGCATCCATCCTCAGCAAGCTGCAAGACTCCCTTTCCAAGCAGGGGCCCTTTGGACCCGAGCGTCTCGTTGCGGGGCCTTCCGGTAAGGATGTGGGGAGGCTGAAGGAGATCGCCGCCAAGTACGGGGAGCAATACAAGCTGCATCACGGAGAGGTCAATTTGGTCATTCAGGCCGAGATCGAAGGAAAGCGGATCATTGGAATCGCCACGCAAGGTGGCCCAGGGGCTGACGTCGGCAGACGTTGGGTCTGTCAGAACTGCAGCCCCTGGTTAGTCGACCGAAAAATCGAGATCTTGTCTCCCGTGAGGGGCCTAAGGAGTCGGAAATGAGCGATCTTCTTGAATGCCTCTCGTCATTCGACGCATACCTGTCGTTTCTTCGGGACGAGTTGGGCCGACTGCCCGCAGGCCATCGGATCGCGTTCGCAGCTTCCATCGCCGAGCGCCTCCTGCCGAACTACGTTCGTTTCCATGACCAGGAACAGTGGGGTGATCCGGATCTCTTCCGGCGAGTGCTAACCCGCACTTGGGAACATGTACTGGCCACATCTCTCTCGGACTCCGAGATCGACCGGCTAGTGGAGCTATGTGTAAGAAACGCCCCGGACATGGATGAGTTCTGCGATGAGGGTGCGTTGATTGCGGCCAGCGCGGTGGTAGCGGCCCTCGAGTGTTGTCGAAGCGACGCAGACGTGTACTCCGTCCAGCATGCAGCGGAGCAGGGATACTCCATTGCGTCACTTGGCATGCATTGGATCGCCGATAATCCGCGACGCGAGCAAACCATGTGGAGCTTAGCTGAGGTGCAAAGGGAGCTGCGCAATCAGTTGAGTACACTCAGGTTGTTGAAAAATACGTTCGGATTGGATGCTGAGGCGATCACGAAGCTGAGGACAGGAAAATAGAGGGGACGCGTATGGTTGGACACACGACCAGCCACGCGGCCAACAAGGCCGTGCTCCAATTCGAATACGACTTAGCCGGCAACCTGGTCAAGGAGATCGATGCTCTCGGCGGGGAGAAGGTCTACGAATACGACGCTTTCGGCCGGAAGACGAAAGAGACGCTGCCCGATCCGGATGGCGGCGGGCCGCT
>CAIYOB010001564.1 GCA_903927685.1 uncultured Planctomycetaceae bacterium | reverse complement strand
GCGACTTTGCGGTCGCCCGCGGCACGACCGACTGGCAGGCGTTCACCTACGATTTCACGCCGCCGCCACGAACGGTTCGACTGCGGATCCCGCTCGGCCTGTACCAAGCCAACGGCACCGCCTGGTTCGACGACGTTCGTCTGGGGGATCTCACGGGGGTCGGCTTCCGGCCGCTGAACACGGCCACGGGCAAGCCGGCGGACGGGCTGGAGGTGGCGCCGGCTCAGATCGGCGTGTTCGATGCTTCGTTTCCGCTGCAACGCGTGCAATCGATCCGGACCGCGGCGGGCCAGCACGTGACCTCGCGGGCGGTGGAGTTGAACGGCGAGTTTCGCGGCTGGGCGGCGTCCGGCGTCATCGGCCACGACCGCGCCCGCTGGATTCCCCTGTGGACCGCCTGTGATCGCTACGGGCGGCCGCGCGGCGCAGCCGGAGCGCTGGTCGTGAACTACGGCGGGTTCTACAGCGGCTCGTGCTGGGCCTATTTCGGCGTCGAGAACGTCGACTTGTTCCGCGATCCGGCAGCGGCGGCCGCGCTGTCGCTGCAGGACGTCGCCCGCTTCCTGGTGCGGAGGGTCTGGTTGCGAAACCTGACGACGGATCGCCGGCTGTACCGGCCTGGCGAATCGGCCGCGGTTTCGCTGACCGTCGACAACCGGGGAGGGTCAACGCACGCCGGCGAAGTCGTGCTATCGGTGCGGCCGATCGAACCGGCGGCGGCCTCCGACTGGGCCAATTCGCGACCGTCCCGGTTGCAGCTGCGCCAGTCGCTGACGGTGACTCCGGGCGCCAGGGTCCTGGAATTCGCGGTGCCGAGCGAGGTGCTGTGGCCAGCGGCGGACAAGGCCCCGGCCGGCGGCCTGTGGCAAGTCACGGCGGAGCTGCGACTGGACGGGCAAGCGGTCGATCAACTCGACGTGGGCCTGGTGTGCGAGCAACCCGCGGCGATGCGTTCCGGACCGGAGTTGCGTTTTCAAAACAACTACTTCACGCTCGACGGCCGCCCCCAGTTCCTGTTCGGCAGCGACACGTATCATTCGATCTACGATTCGGACAGCGAAAGTCCGTTGACCTGGGCCGCCGAGTTGTCGGCCGCCCGCGATTTCGGCTTGGACTTGTACGAGAACCTGCAGTACACCAAGCCGGGGCATGTCTTCGGCGAGGAGGATTGGCGCGGCTTCCGGGCGTTGGCGCAACTGACGCAGCAGTTGGGGCTGGTCTTCATGCCGGGGATGCTGATCGGCCACAATGTGGCGGTGGGCGACGAGGCGTTGGCCGAGCAGCGGGCGTTGTGCCGTCAGTACGCGGAACGCTTCCGCGACGTCCCGGGACTGCTCTACTACATCAACGGCGATTACCAGTTGAACACGGCGGAGCATCCGCAAGACGTGCTGCCGCTGTGGAACCGCTGGCTGGCCGAACGCTACGGGACGGCTGACCGGTTGCGCGCGGCCTGGGGCGGTGACGCCGTGCGGGGCGAGTGGGGGAAGCTGGCCTTTCCGCCGCCGAACTCGGGCCGCTGGGACGACGCCGCGGCGCTCGATGCGTCGCGTTTCGAGCGTTGGCTGATGCGGCGGTGGAACGAGACGCACGTGGCCGCGGTGCGGGAGCATGACCGCGACCGGCCGATCACCTCGGAATACTATCAGCAGCCCGGCGGCGGCATCGATTTGATCGATACCATCGACGGGCAGGACGTGTCGAACATCGGCTTCTTTGACCGGCCCGGAGCCGACCTGGACAACCTGCCGCTGCAGATCCGCTGGAACGACCTGCGGCTGCGCGGCAAGGGCGTGAGCCTGGGCGAATACGGCGTCAAGACGCATCCGGCCTGGACCGTCGCCAGCGGCGGTTCGCACTACCACATCCAACGCACGGAAGAGGAGCAGCGCCAGTTGTTCGCCCTGGTCGCCCATTACGCCCTGGGGCTGGGCGCCTGCAAGGTGCAGAACTGGTGCCTCCGCGACGCCCAGGCTTGGGTCTTTCCGTGGGGGCTGTTCTATCCCAACCAGCTGATCCCTAAGGATGTCGCGTATCTCCATCGCAACCAGTCGCTGGTCTGGCGGCACGTGACGCCCGTGGATCGGCCGCCGGCCTTGGCGGTCTGCCTGGCGAATCAGTTGCGGCTGGGCAACCAGGCCGGCGTCGGGCCGACCGTGGCCTCGCGCACCTTTGCGGACCTGCTGGCGTTGCACTATGAATTCGCCACGCTCGACGACGACCACCTGGACGCGTTGCCGGCGGCCGTGACGACGCTGATCCTGCCGGCTCCGCTGGCCCTGACCGACGACGTCTTCGAGCGGCTGTCAACCTGGGTCCGCGGCGGCGGCACGCTGCTGGTGACCGGCGACTTGTCGTACGACGGTCAGCGGCGGCGGACGGCGGCGGCGAGACTACAGGAGTTGGCGGGGGTCGAATTCGTCGCCGAACGCTATCCGAACATCGAACGCTGGCGGGGCCGCGACGTCCGCGCGGAATTCTCGCTGGCGGGCCTGGGGCCGCAACCGGTCCGGCCGTGCGTCCAGGTCCGGCCGGTGTCGGCGGAAGTCCTGGGCCGGACGGCGGACGGCGAGCCCGTCCTGGTTCGCGCTGTGGTCGGCCGCGGGCAAGTCTACTATTTCAGCGATCCGGTCGAACTGGATGATACGGCGGCGGGCCAAGCCGTGCGGCGGGCATTGTACGAGGCGTTTCTCCGGGCCGCAGGGTTGTCGCCCCTGGAGGTGGAGCCTGCTGCCCCGTGGCTGCACGTGATGCGGCAGCCCACGGCCGAGGGTGCCGTGCACGTGGTGGTGAACACCCGCAGCGGCGTGGGCGAACAGTCCGTCCAGGTCGCCTCGGCTGCCGGTCCGATTCACTTGACCGTCCGCAACGGCTGGCCTGCGTTGGCGGCGGTCACGCACGACGGCCAGGTCACGGCCGTGGGCGCTCAAGGCACCGCGGCAAGCGGCGACGAGCGGCTGATGGCGGGAACGGGCTTGAAGCTGCTGCTGGCGTTGGACGGCCAGGACGTACGGCGAACGGCGTCGCTGCTGATCGCTCCCTTGGAGCCGGGACGCATTGAGCTTCCGCCAGGCCGCGGGGAACGGGTCGCCGTGGTGGGTGAATATCGCGCCGGCCGCTGGGTCACGTACGAGCGCGTGCCGCTGGACGCGCAGCGGCCGGCGCTGGACATCGACGCCGACCGGGCCACATGTTTGATTCGGATCGCCGCCCCGGACGCTCCGACGAGCGAATCGCAAATCGCGACCCCGCAGTGACTCTCTTAACCGCGCGCGATTCCGTCGCGGGCGGGTGGCCGCCCTGGAAACGGCTGGCGGGCTATCCGCGGGCCCACTGGACGTCGGTGGCGGTGACGGTGATTTGCCGGCAGAAGCCGGTGGCGATGCGGACGTACTCGAGCTGCGCACAGCGTTTGGGATCGGCGTGCAGGGCCTGCTCGATCCGCCCTTTCTCGCCGGGTGCCAATGTCTGGAACTCGGCCGGCCAGATCGTGTCGGTTTCGACCACCAGCGCTTCCCGGTAACGGTCAAATTTGTCGGGCATTCCCGCAAGACTCCTCACACCCAGGACCACGTTGCGATGTGTATAATTAGCGTGACGTCAGTATATGTTCCAGCGTGCCGGCGGAGAATATGCCGACGACGCGAATCGAAACCCCGTGCGCGGAGACGGATGCTTGAGCGAAGACGTGAGGGAACTGCTAGGAGATCTGGAGCGGTTGGCCGAGGGCGGCGCGGCGGAGCGCGAGGCGGCGCTGGGACGTTTGCGGTGGGTCAGCCGGGCCGCACCGGACGAGATCGGCGCCTTGCTGCAAGGGCTGCTGGACCGGAGTCCCGCCTGGGACAAGGTCCAGGATGGCTTCCTGGCCGCGGCCTTTCGGCAAGTGCTGCACCGGGGGGCGGTCGCAGGGACGCCTCCGCTGGATGACACGATCCTGAAGCCGGCGGCGGCCTTGTACCGGCACCTGGGCACGGCCAGCGCCGCCAGGGCTTATCTGCCGTGCCTGTTGACCGCGGCCCGCACGCCGTCAGCCTTGGCCGCGTTCACGGAATTGATGATCGCCGATCCGCCTGCCGATGCGAACCTGGTGGCGGCGATCTTCGGCCCGCTGTTCCAGCATCGCGACTATGACCCGGCGGCACTGTTCCCTACGCTCCTGGACGGCCTGAAACACATCAGCCTGGCGGCCGCAATCCTCGATCTGGCCAACTTTGTGACTCGCGAAGGCATGGTTGCGGCGCATCCGGGCGCGGGGCGCGCGGAGGAGATTGGGATCTTGCTGGCCGGCCTGGTCGGCCGGTTGGGCCAGATCGAAGCCGAACCGCCGGCTGCCGGGCGGGACGTCGAAGCGACCAGTCGGCAAGTCAAGGAGGGCGTCTCACTGGCCGTGTCGCTGTGCGATGCGCTGGCCCTGATCGGCAACCCGTCGGCGGTTGGCAAGTTGTACCAGGCGTTGGAGTTGAGCCACCGCCGCTTGCGGGCCGAGGCGGCGGCGGCCTTGGCCAAGCTGGGCGAAAAGACGGGCGAGCGGGTCTTACTCGAGTTGGCCGCCGAGCCGGTGACTCGACTTCGCGTTCTGGCCTATGCCGAGGAATTGGGCATCTTGGACCAGGTGGACAGCCAATACCGGACGGAGCAAGCCAAGGCGGAAGCCGATCTGGCTCTGTGGCTGGCCCAGCCCGCGCAGATGGGCATGCCGCCGAGCCGCTGCGAGCTGGTCGACTTTCGCCAGCAGGCTTGGCCCGGTTACGACGACGCTGTGGAGTGCTTCCTGTTCCGTTTCGTGTATGCGTTCCAGGAGGCCGAGTTCAGTAATATCGGGATCGCCGGGCCGCTGACGCACGCCTTTGCCGCCGACCTGGCGGACCTGCCTCCCGACGATATCTACGCGGCTTTCGCCGGTTGGCAAGCCGAGCATGAGGACATCTACGAACTGGCCGTCGAGTCGCTGAACGACGCCCAGCGGGTCGAGGTCGTGCGTCTGGAACGTCGCCTGCGGGACGCGGGCTACGACGCCATTGTCCCGCAAACGTTGGGCTCGTTCCTGGGCGACAAGGTCTTGGTGGCGACCGTCATGCACCAGGGCGTCTCGGGCATCGCGGTCGCCGACCAGTCGCAGTGCACCTGGTGGCCGCGGCGCGGCAGCCCGCGGCCGATCGACGCCGGCGTGGCCTACTGCATCTACAAAGGCCGCAAGCTGCTGCGGGCGTTCAATCCGTGACCCGGGGCTGGTGTGAGGGGGGGCACACCGCCTGACAGCTTGACTCCTCGTGGCTCGACCCCCCAGGCATCCGCTCGTCATTCTCAGAAAGTCTGCTCCGGGACCGGAACCAACCGAGCCGGCCGGGGTTAAACGGGACTGGTGTTGTTGTGTTGCGCGGGGCGCGGCCCTGCCCAGTTCTCTCTCCGGAGGAAGGTTCTGATGAAGACCGTGCGGATTGTATTGGCTCTGGCGGTGTGTGTGGCGATGGTGGGTACCTTGGCGGCTGCCGAAGGGCGGAAGCCCGGCGCTCGCGGCCCGGGTGGCCCCGGCCGCGGGTTTGGCGACCCGACCGCGCGCATCGACTACATGGTGCGCGACCTGGACCTGACCGACGCGCAGAAGGCCAAGGTCGACGAGATCAAGAAGGAATTCGGCCCGAAACTGAAGGCCGCTCAGGAGAAGCAGGACAGCATCCTGACTGAGGAACAGAAGAAAGCCCGGGCCGACGCATTCCAGAAGGCGCGCGAATCGGGCGAAGGCTTCCAGAACATGCGGGAGACCCTCGAGAAGGCCCTGAATCTGACCGACGCCCAGAAGAAGGACATGGAAGCGGCTCGCAAGGCGGCTGAGGAACTGAACGGCTCGCTGCTGGAGAAGATCATGTCCGTGCTGACGCCGGAGCAGAAGGAGAAAGTCGAGAAGGCTCGGCAGGAGCGGGGGCAGCGCGGCGGCCGTGGCGGCAATCGCGGGCAGTAGTTCCGGCTCGAACGCCTGCCATCCTGGCGGGCGACGCCATTGTCATGGCAATCTGCGGGGGAGTCTGCGTGCGGCGCAGCTCCCCCGCTTTGTTTTTCCGCTCCCTGGGTGGCCCCACAGGATCGCTGCCTGGAGATTCCGGATTGCTCCGTCGGCGCGGGCAGCGTCGCGCTGCCGGCTGCGAAATCTGGCCCTGCGGACCGTTTACATCGCTTTGCCAACCGCTATACTCGATAGCTCGTTACGCCCACGTTTTGGACGCGCGCATCGGCGGGCAAGCGGCCACACGCCCGGAGGCGGCGTCTCCATTTTGTTGACTCGCAGGAGGGACATCGATGGCTTCGAATCTGCCGCATTATGTCGCGTCTGCCCAGCCGGTTCCGCAGGCGAACCGCGTGCCCTGGTTCAAGAGTACGGCCCAGACCTATGCCGGGATCATGCTCTGGTTCGTGTTTTGGCAAAGCGTGCCTGCCAGCGGCGCGCCGGGCTCGGCGGGGATCCTCGCCAACGGGCTGGGCACGGCGTTGTTAGGCGTCATCGTGGCGGCTTTCATTTGCCACTTCGCCAGCTACTTGGCCCCCGGCTTGATGGGGATGAAGACCGGTCTGCCGCTGGCTGTGGTGGGAACGTCGACCTACGGGGTGCAAGGCGGATTCCTGATGCCCGGCTTCTTCATGGGTGTCCTCCAGTTCGGCTGGTTGGCGGTGAACTCGTATTTCTCGGCGGAACTGTTGGCGGGGCTGGCGTTGGGCGAGGCCGCCAAGAACTCGACGCTGCATTTGGGAATTGGCGTCGTGTGGGCCATCGTGGCGGCGTTTGTCGGTCTGAAAGGCATTCAGTACGTTGCCAAGGTCGCCACTTACCTGCCGATTATTCCGCTGGTGATTCTGCTGGTCCTGGCGGGCAAGACCTTGTCCGGCGTGGGCAGCTTCAAGCCGGAGATGCTCGACGGATCTGGTTCCGTTGGCCTGAGTTCGCTGGACGTGATGCTGTTCGCGATCGCCAACATTGTCGGGTTCTTTGCCACCGCCGGGGCGGCCGGCGTCGACATTGCATCGAGCAATCGCGACAGCAAGGACGTCCAGTTGGGCGGCTTGGTGGGCGTCGCCGGGGCCACGATTTTTACGGGCTGCCTGGCGCTGCTGATCGTTGCCGGAACGTACGGCAGTGGCGTGATGGCGGGCAAGGAAGTGACCCTTGATCCGACCAAGCTGATGGACACGATCATGGGGCCGCAAGTGACGAAGGTCTTCTGGCTGCTGCTGGCCCTGGCCGCTTTCCCGCCCGCCTGCTTCAGCTCGCTGATCGCGGCCAACAGCATGAAGAACACCTTGCCCAAAGTCAATCCGTTTGTGTCCGTCGGCATTGGCACGGCCGCTTCGATTGCCTTGATCCTGTCCGGTCAGGCGGGTGATGCGGCCAAGATGTTCGGCATCATCGGGGCGTCGTTCGGCCCCATCTGCGGTGCGATGACAGCCGACTACCTGTTGTCCGGCTGCAAGTGGCCGGGGCCGCGCGCGGGCTTCAACCCGGCCGGCTGGCTGTCCTGGGCTGTCGGCTTCCTGGTTGGCGCCTGGAACGGGCTGTTCGGCCCCATGTTCGAGATGACGTTCCAGATGCCCTGTCCGCCAGTGGCGGCGATCATCGTCGGCTTTGTGCTGTACGCCATCCTGGCCAAGATCGGTCTGACCAGCCAGCAGCTGGAAATGCCGGCGGCGCAGCAGTAGGCCGGACCTGACAATTCGTGAACGATCTTTGACGAGCCCAAGGTGCCCGCGGCACCTTGGGCCATTTTGTTGGGATCGCGAGGCTACTCCCACCACGGAGCTTGCGTCGAATGGTACGAGGTTAAGCGGCGAAGCCGGCGTTCGTAACCCGACGCGTGAGCGAGGATGAATCGATTTCCAGCCGCGTTCTTCGCTGACGCTTCGGGTTACAAACGCGGCAAGGCTGCCAGTACGGTTAACCTCGTACCATTCGGCATGAGGCTGGTGGGGGCCTTGAAAACGCGCAACTTCGAAGACCCCCGCGCCAATCGTTTTTTGTGCCGGGACAGCGTGTACAATCGAAGGTCGGCCGGCCGCGTCAACTCAACCTCGCACGAGATCAACCGATGTCATCTTCCCCAGAGCTCGCACCGCCCAGCGCAGTCCCAACCGAACCGGCAGCGGACAAGCCCTACTGCAACATTGTCATGAAGGGCGGGATCACCAGCGGTGTGGTGTACCCGCGGGCGGTGGCCGAACTGGCCGAAAAGTACCGCTTCAAGAACGTGGGGGGAACCAGTGCCGGGGCGATCGCCGCGGGACTGGCGGCGGCGGCCGAGTTCGGCCGGGCCCGCGGTGGCTTTGCACGCATGCTGGAGTATGCCGGCCGGACGAATCGGATCCTGCTGACGCTGTTCCAACCCGCGCCGTGCCTGCGGCCGTTGTTTCACGCGTTGCTGGCGGCGTTGGGCGGCAAGCCGTGGTGCCTGAAGCTGGCGACGATCCTGATCCGCTTGGTCTACGGATACTGGCTGGCTTCGCTGTTGGGCGGCCTGTTGGCCGGCGCGGTCGCGCTGGCCGCGTGCGGACTAGTCACGGGCCAGGTCGTCTGGCCCGCGCTGGGGGCGGCGGCCCTGGGCGTGCCGCTGGCCGTGGCGTGGCGGGTCGGCCGCGCGCTGGTCCACGATCTGCCGCGGCAGTTCTACGGCCTCTGTCCCGGGACGACGCAGCCGGGCTCCGAACGCCACCAGCCAGCCCTGACCGATTGGCTGGCCGACGTCTTGGACTCGGTCGCGGACGTCCAGGGACTCGCCGGACGCCCGCCGGACCAGCCGCTGACCTTTGGCGACTTGCACGGCGGGAATTCGGCGGATCCCGCGATCCGCCTGCTGGTGATGACCACGAACCTGACCGAGGGCCGCCCGTATCGGCTGCCCTTTGAGGACCGCAAGTTCCTGTTCCGGCCGGACGAGTTTCGGCGTTTGTTCCCGCCACGCATCGTCGACTGGATGGTCAAGAAGTCGGACGAATTCAGCCGAGATCCCGGATATCGGTATCTGCCCGAGCCGGACGACTTGCCGGTCATCGTCGCCGTGCGGATGAGCCTGAGCTTTCCGGTGCTCCTGGCCGCCGTGCCGCTGCACGCGCGCGATTTCCGTCAGCCCGACGAAGCCGAGCAGCAGCGCCCGCGTCCGCAGTGGTTTTCCGACGGCGGGATCAGCAGCAACTTTCCGATCCACTTCTTCGACGCGATCTGGCCGCGCTGGCCGACGTTCGGCGTCAAGCTGGAGGCCTTTGATCCGCAGGTTCACCGGGACCAACGCATCGACCTGCCGAGGAAGGCGGGCCACGGCCTGTTGCTGCCGTTCCGCCATATCGGGTCGCTGGGCCAGTTCCTGGGCGCGATGCTGGACGCAATGCAGGAATGGCGCGAGAACCTGCAGACGGTCCTGCCCGGCTATCGGGAACGGATCGTGCACGTCCGCTTGGCCGAGTACGAGGGCGGCTTGAACCTGAATATGCCGCCGGAGATCATTGACCAGCTGTCCGACTACGGCCGGCAGGCCGGTCAGATGCTCCGCACGGACTTCGACTGGGACGCCCATCGCTGGCGGCGGTACCTGGTCGCCGTCGCCCGCTTGGAAGAGATGCTGGACGATCTGGGCCAGTCGTACACCCAGGCGGCGCCGGGTGACGAACCGCTGAAGAGCTTCTTAGAGCGGTACCGCGATGACCCCGCGGAGTACGAGCAGACGGGCCAATGGAACGCTGCGGCCGAACAGGACGTCGAGGACCTGATGCGCTGCCATGCGCTGTGGCTGGCGCGCAAACGTCTGCAAGAGGGCAGAATCCCGAAGCCGTCGGCCGAGTTGCGGATGACGCCGCGGGTGTGAGCCTGGGCTTCAACGGGGCGCGTGCCAGACGTTCGCCAGCGCCCGATAGTGCTCGGCAGCCACCGGAGCGCCGACGGTCGTCTGGCGGGCGATCCGCTGGACCAAACGCGCCTCGTCGGCGATGTGGATCTTAGCCCGCTCGGCGATCTGGCGAATCCGGGCGGCTGCATCGCCGCGTCCTTTGGCCACCACCAGCGGCGCGGAAGCGGCCTGTCCGTCGTACTGGATGGCCACGGCCAGCGTGTCGCCTTGGACCAGCACCAACTGGGCCTGGGCCACTGACGCCTCCAGGTGGCCCAGCGCCAAGTCGCGTTGCGTTTGCCGCCGGCGCCGCTGGACGCCCGGATCGCCGGTCTGGTTCCGCGTTTCCTCCCGCACTTCCTCGGGTGTCATCTGCAACGAACGTTCGTAGCGCCAGCGTTGGAAACCGTAGTCGACCGCGGACACGACCACGAGCACACCGCCGAGCTTGAGGCAGATCCCGCTGAGCAATTCGCCCAAGCCGGAGACGAGCAAGACGGGGGGCAAGCCGCCCAGGGCCAGGATCTCCTCCCGCTGGCCCCAGACCGCCCAGGCCGCAACGCCGCCCAACGCCGCCAGTTTCAGCAGTGTCAGCACCTGCCGCGCCGCCGCGTCGCCGGACAGCATCCGTGCGGCAGTGGCCAGCGGATCCAACCGCGAGAGGTCCGGCGCCAGTCGCTGCGGCTGCGGCTGGAATCCCGTCTGCAGCAGGTGACCGAATACCGCGACGGCCAGGCAGCCGCCGCAGCAGAGGGCCAGGCTGCGTCCGAGCCGCAGGAAAGCGCTGTTGCCCGCCTCGAAGGCCACTCGGGCATCCGTCGGCACCACCGTCGCGCCGCTCAGCGGTTGACGCACACAATCGGCCAAGGCTCCGAACAGATCGCCACCCCCGAGCAGCAGCACACCGGCCAGAAAGACGCCCGCCCAGGGCAGGTCATAGCTCTTGGCGACGTACCCCTGCTGCCGGGCCAGCTGGCGGTGATGCGGCGTCGCCGGATGGATGCGTTCGGCGGATTCGTCGGACATCGCTTACTCACTTTGCCGGCGAGCCCGGCCGCAACGTGTCGATCGCATTCCACACGGTATCCAGCGAGAACTGCGTCTGATCCTGGAAGGCCCAGGCCACGGACGCGAGGCACAGTGACAAGGTCGCCCAGGCGACCAGGCTGTTCACACCTAAACCCGACGCCAGGGCGTTGAACTGGGGCGCCAGTCGCGCGACCAGGCCCACGATCAAGGCCGTCAAGACCAGCGTGACGACGACCGGCGCGGCCACACGGACGGCCAGCACCAGGCTGTGCCCGGCCACTTCGCTCAGCGTCGCCACCAGGCCCGTCGAGAAGCCCACTTGTCCCGGCGGCATCCAGGCGAACGTGTCCAACAAGCCGGCCAGCAACTGGCGATGGCCGCCGGTCACCAGGAACACGGCGGTGGCCAGGATCGCAAATAACTCGCCTAACAGCGGCGAACTGCTGCCGCTGTCCGGATCGATGATCTCGGCCATCGACATGCCGCTCAGCTGGCCGATCATCTGTCCCGCCGCGCGCAGCCCGCTGACCAGAATCAGTAGCGTCAGTCCCAGGATCAGCCCCAGCACGGCCTCGCGGCACAGGGGCAGCAACAGTTGGGCCCCCGCACCCGCCGGCGCGGCCGGTTGGGTCCAATAGACCGGAGCCACCAGCAGCGTTACGGCCAGGGCCAAGACGAGTCGTGCCGACTTGGGCGCAAATCGCGCATCCAACGCCGGCGCAAAACACGTCAGGCCGCCGACGCGGGCCAGCACAAACGCGAACACCAGCACCTGCTGACGTGATAGGTCAACCAATGCGGACATCGCCGCTCACCCGCCGGAAAGGGTCTGAGGAATGTGAGTGATCAGGACCTGCGAGTACTCGACCAGCCGGTCCAGCAGCCACGGCAAACACAGCGCCCCGGCCGCCAGCGTTGCGACCAGCTTGGGAACAAAGCTGATCGTCGGATCATGCATCTGAAACAAGGCTTGGACGAATCCGACCAGCACCGCCACCGCCAGGGCGACCAGCAGCAACGGCGCTCCCAGCCACAACGTGGTCGTGATCGCTTCCCGGCTCAAGTCGATCGCTTGCTGTGCGTCCATTCCGTTGTCAGTTCTCCGTTGTCCGTTGTCCGTTCTCAGTTGGCAATTGGTTGGGCGCCGCCGTCATGCTTGCTGCGTCACGTGTACGGCGCAAAGCTGGACATCAGCATGCCGACAACCAGGTTCCAGCCGTCGACCAGGACGAACAGCAACAGTTTCATCGGCAACGAGATCATCGTCGGCGGCAGCATGACCATGCCCATCGACATGGTGACACTCGAGACCACGAGGTCGACGATGACGAAGGGCAGGTAGATCTGGAAGCCGATCAGGAAGGCGGTCTTGAGTTCGCTGAGCACGAACGCCGGCAGCAGGACTTGCAGCGGTACGTCATCGTACGTGCTGGGGGCCGCGGTCGGTTCCGGCAGGTACTGGTAGAACAGCCACACGTCCTCGCTGTTGCCCACGATCTCGATCTGGCGGCTCATGAATTTGCGGATCGGCCGCACACCGGCCTGCCAGGCTTGCTCCAGCGTCATGGTGCTGTGCGGTTCCGTGTACGGCTGGACCGCGTCCCGGTAGACGTCGGTCCAGACGGGCGTCATGATCAGCAGCGACATGAACATGGCGATCGAGGTGATCACCTGGTTCGAGGGCAATTGGCCGATGCCCAGGGCCTGGCGGAGCAGGCCCAGAACGACGGCGATCCGGACAAAGCTGGTGGTCATCATCAGCAAGGCAGGCGCCAAGCTCAGGACGCTCATCGTCAAGACCATTTGCAGCGTGGCGCCGAGCCGCTCGCGGCTGACCCAATCCGCGGGATTCGCCGTCAGCGGCGACGGGGGCGGCGCGGCGGCCGGTTCGACCGCAGCGGATTCGACCCCAGCGGCCCCCGTCCCGGCGGACTCGCTCGCCGAGGGGGCTTGGGCGCTGGCCGGGACGGTCAGCCCGGCGGCGACCAGGATGGCGGCGACCAGGAGGCCCAGTCGCGGCGGCCGAAACGCGTCGCCGGGCAACCGCGGTCCGGCCGTTGTGGGCGACGTGTCCTGCGAGCCTGCGTGCGTCATGTCGGTCTCCGCCTCCGGTCAGGCCCGCTGCGTCTGGCCGCATTGCCAGAGAATCTCGCGAAAGGACGCCGTAATGCTATCGGGGTGGCTCTGCCGGCAGATCCCGGCCAGCCGATCGATCTCGTCCGGCTCGGTGATCTCGGTCAGCGTCTCCGCGCCGGTGGGCGTTACGGACAGCAGTAGCAGCTTGTTGCCCACGCGGACCAGGTGCATTTCTTGGCGGCCGCTCAGCGGGGCTCGGCCCAAGGTCTGCACGACCTCGCCCGGCAGCGTGCCGCCGCGCCGGGCGTGGCCGCGGCGTAACAACAGCATGCCCAGCAGGAACAAGCCCAGCACGACGGCCAAACTGGTGGCCACTTTGGAGACGGCGTCGCCGGTCGAGGACTGGCGGAACCGTCCGTCCGTTGCGGCGGCAGGCTTTGCCAGCGGCGCCAGCGGCAACGCTGCGTCCGCCGCGGGAGCGGTCAGGGTCGCGGCCGCCTGCGCAGACCGCTCGACCACTCGGATCGGCAGCCGGGCTGAGGACGCGGGACACGGCGAGAGTTGTTCCTGGCCCCCGGCAACTTCGACGAGGGTTGCCAGCGTTGCCAGCAGCAGGATGGCGAAGCGGAATTGGCACATCGAGACGGTTTCCTCCGAGCGGGACAAGGGCGGGTACTTGTCGCGAAAAACGTCGTCGCTGGCAAGATCAACTTGCGGGATTCTCGCGGCTTGTGAACGCGGACAGGCGACCGTCGCAGGGCTGGTCCGGAGCGGAAGTCGTGGCCCTCGCGGCTCTTGCCCGGCTGGCTTGTTTCGTCTCGGCCGGCGCGGAATAATGGCGGCTTTCTTACCCACGCGAGGTGCTCTGATGACTCCGATTTCCCGACGGCGTTTTCTGCAGACCACCGGTGCGGCTTCGCTGGTGGCAATGACCACGGTGAATCCCGCCGCCTCCAAAGTTCGAGCGGCGGCCGGCGACCGGCCGACCGTCGGTTGCATCGGCGTCGGAGGACGCGGCGGGGCCGTCTCGCGGGAGGCGGCCCGGTTCGGCGACATCGTGGCGGTCTGCGACGTGGACCTGGGGCACGCCGAAGCGTTTCAGGCCGCTGTCGCGCCTCGGGCGGACGTGGTTCAGGACTACCGCCGCGTGCTGGACCGCAAGGACATCGACGTGATCATCCAGGGCGCGCCGGATCATTGGCATACGAAGATCAATGTCGACGCCCTGCGGGCGGGCAAGGACGTGTACGGCGAGAAGCCGCTGACGCTGACGATCGAAGAAGCCAAGTTGCTGCGGCGGGTGGTCCATGAGACGGGCTGCGTCTTCCAGACCGGCACCCAGCAGCGCAGCGAGGCGGAATTCCAGACGGCCGTCGAGTTGGTTCGCAACGGGCGGATCGGCCGGCTGAAACAGGTCTGGGTCGCGCTGCCCTACTTCAGCACCAAGGGCGGGCCGTTTGCCGAGGAACCGCTTCCCGCGAAACTGAACTGGGACCTGTACCAGGGGCAGGCGCCGGAACACTACTACACGCGTTATCGCTGCCACCGGATCTTCCGCTGGTGGTACGAGTACGCCGGCGGCATCGTCACCGATTGGGGCAACCACCACGTGGACATCGCGCACTGGGCGCTGGACTGCGAGGACACCGGGCCGGTCGAGGTCGAGGCGCGGGGCCTGTTCCCCAACGCCGCCCGGCCGCAAGCCGCCGAGTGCTACAACACGCCCGACCGGTTCTTCTCCCGGATGAAGTTCGCCAACGGCGTCGAGGTCCTGTTCTATTCGGCGTTGGGCGAGCAGCGGATCTATGGCGAAGTCGAACCGTGCGAACCGGTCACGCCCGAGCAGATCGCCTGGCTGTTCGGCGACGGCGAGGTGCCGGACGAAGTCAAGCAGGGCGAACGCAACGGCGTCATGCTGGTCGGCGAGCAGGGCCGGGTGTTCGTGAATCGAGGCGGACTGTACGGGGCGGCCGTCGAAGAGTTGAAGGAGAAACCGTTGCCGGCGGACGCCTGGCGGGCCCGGCCCAGCCGCGACCACATGGGCAACTTCTTCGACTGCGTGCGGAGCCGCAAACAGCCCGTGGCCTCGGTCGACGTCGAGGCCCGGACGGTGACGTCCTGCCACCTGACCAATATCTCGATTCGCCTGGGCCGCAAGATCCGCTGGGATCCGCAGCGCGAGGAGATCGTCGGCGATGAAGAGGCCCGGGCGATGCAGTCCCGCCCACAGCGGAAGCCGTACGAGATCTAGATCCAGCCGTGCTCGCGATACCAGGCGGCGGTCTGGTTCAGCCGCTGCTGCAGGGTGTACGGCTCCGTAAAGCCGAGTTCTGTGCGGATGGCTCGCGTGGACGCCGCCCAGGATGGTTGGATGCTCTCGCGCATCTTGTCCACGGTCACGACGCTCGGCTGGCGAACCAGGCGGGTGATCAGCTGGGTGACCCCCGCGACGAGCCACGGCAGCGGTTCCGCCATGTGGAACAGGAATAGATGCCGCCGCCCCACGGCAGCGGCTGTCATCCGGCCTAGTTCGGCGTAGTTGGGATACTGGGCGGCGCAGGCCGAGTAGTATCCTGCGGCGGAATCCCCTTGCTCCGGCCGATTCACGCGGCGACCGGATTCGGCCGCGCGCACGAGGATGTCAGCCAGGTCCTGGACGTGAATCAGCGACAGCGGCGGCGGGGCAAACGTCGGCACCGGATGGATCCCCAGCTTGGCGATCGACCGGAACACGGGCAGCATCAGCCGGTCCCACGGCCCGAACACGATGCCGGGCCGGACAATGGTCGTCGGGACGCGATCCGCCCATTCGGCCGCGGCAGCCTCGCCGGCTCGCTTGCTGCGCCCGTAAGCCGAAACAGG
This sequence comes from uncultured Planctomycetaceae bacterium, assembly GCA_903927685.1. Next base: position 17,399 of record CAIYOB010001564.1, on the reverse strand, counting down.
AATCAGCGGATCGGATTCCCGCCGCAGTGTTCCGTCCGCCGACGGCCCGGCTGCGGCCAACGACGAAACCACAACCAGCACGGGCGGCCTGGCCTGCGCGGCGCACGCGCGGGCGACATTCCACGTGCCTTCGCCGTTGACCTGCTCCAGTTGCTTGGTTCGCAAGGCGGCGACCAGGCCGGCCACGTGAAACACCGTATCCACTCCGCGCGTCGCCTGGAGCAGACTATCCGGCTGAGTCACGTCGCCGAAGCAGAGTTCGGCGTCGGCGTCGCGCAGGTGTTCGCTGGAAGAAGTCCGGCGCACCAGACAGCGGACGCGGCACGCGCGGCGAGTGAGTTCGTCGACCAGGTTCCGCCCGATGAATCCGCTGCCGCCGGTAACCAGCACTTGCTCCATGGCCTGCGTCCCAGTCCGCTTGCGTCAAGGTTGAGTGGGATGAACCAGCTCGTGCTGAATGACTCGCAGGATGCCCCGGGCGACTTGTTCCTTGGACCCCGCCAGGGACCTCAGCAACTGGCCGCGACGATCCATGATCTCCACCGCGTTGTTCAGCGCGTCCATGGCCTCGGGGCCGTTCAAGACCATCAGGTCGCAGCACTTCTTTTCCAGTTTGAGCAACGCCCGAATGTGTCGGTCGTGGGTTTCCAGGGCAAAGCCGACCAGCCATTGGCCCGGGCGTTTCTTGGCGCCCAGCGTGGCGATCACGTCCGGCGTCTCGACCAATTCCAGCACCAGCGGCTGGCCGGTCTTGACGATCTTCTGCGCCTGCACCAGCTGGGGCCGATAGTCGCTCGGAGCGGCGGCTCCGATCGCGCCGTCGCAATCCGGATAGAGCTCGCAGCAGGCGTCGCGCATGTCCTCGGTGGAAACGACGGAGATCTGTTTCGCGGCCGCGGGATACTCGATCTGCACGGGCCCGCTGACGATCGTCACCTCGTGGCCGGCGTCCAGGGCCGCCCGGGCCAAGGCGGCGCCCATTCGTCCGCTGGAGCCGTTGGTCAAATAGCGCACCGGGTCCAGGTACTGGCGGGTCGGTCCGGAGGTGATCAGGATGCGAGCCATGTATGTGGCGGACGCGCGCGGGTGGGTCAGGATCGCGGGCTCTCGGGGGTGCTCAAGCGGGCCCGCAGGGTTTCGAAAATCGCCTCGGGATCAGCCATCCGGCCAGCCCCTTGCGCCCGGCAGCTGAGCCAACCCTCGTCGGGGTCGATCACCAGCACGCCATCGGCCCGCAGTTGCTGGACGTTGCGCTGGACGCTGGGTTTGTTCCACATGACCGTGTTCATCGCCGGCGCGACGTAGATCGGCCCGGCGAACGATAAGTACAGGGTGCTCAGCAGATCGTCTGCGATCCCTTGAGCCGCTTTGCCCAGGAAATTGGCCGTCGCCGGGGCCACGCACATCAAGTCGGCCTTCTGGGCCAGTTCAATATGCGCACCCAACGGCAATTCCGGTTGGCTGAACACGCTGGTGCCCACGGGCCGCCCGGTCAACGCCTTGAACGTCACCGGCCCGACGAAGCGGGTTGCGGCGGCGGTCATCACCACGCTCACGCCCGCCCCGGCTTGCACCAGACGGCTGACCAGGGCTGCGGTCTTGTAAGCCGCAATGCCGCCGGTGACGCCGATGATCAGCTCGCGGCCCTTCATAGATCGCCGAAATTCAGTTCAGGCTCTTCGCGGATGTCCGGCATCTCGCCAGTGACGCGCACCTGGTTCGAGGCGTCCAGGTAGATCTTGTCCTGGGCGATCTCTTGCAGGACGACCTTCATCCGGTCCGCCGTCTTCATGGCGACCAACGGGCGGCTGCCCTGATTCAACTGGACCAGCCGCTTCTGGATCAGGGTGGACAGCTTGAACCGGCCGCCGACTTTGTTGACAATCGCTTCTTCCTTCAGTTCGTCGAGCATGCGTAGAGGTCTCCGGCGTGTGACAGAAGTATGTCGCAAATTTCCTGGACCGCCCGGTCCTTGGAATCGTTAAGCACTTCGAAACGATAACGGTTCTTGCATTCCATTTCGCGGCGTGCGACCGCCAGCCGCCGCTGGATCGACTCGGCCGACTCGGTACCCCGGCCGCGCAGCCGGTGTTCGAGCTCTTCCATCGAGCCGGGGTGAACGAAAATCGTGATGGCGTCCGGGTGCTGGTCCAGGACCACCATCGCTCCCTCGACGTCGATCTCCAGGATTACCCATTTTCCCGCCGCCAAGCCGGCCGTGGTCTCGCTCCGCAGGGTGCCGTACAGGTCGCCGCGTCCAAAGACTTCTTTCCATTCCAGAAAATCACCCGCCTCGCGGCGGCGGCAGAACTCGTCGTGCGACACGAAATGGTATTCCACGCCATCGCGTTCGCCAAGTCGCGGGTGGCGCGTGGTGGCCGAAACGCTCAACTGCAACGGCAGCGGACACGTGTCCAGCAGTTGCCGAACCACCGTGGATTTCCCGGCGCCCGAGGGCCCCGAGATGATCACAAGTCTGCCCTGGGGTAAACCGGTCATTCGACGTTCTGAATCATTTCTCGCAGGCGTTCGATCGCCGTCTTGATCTCGACCACATGACGGGCGATTTCCGCATCGTTCGCTTTGGAGCCGATCGTGTTCGTTTCGCGGAGCATTTCCTGGATCAGGAATTCGAGTTTCCGGCCGCTGTTCTGTTCCGTGCGGGCGATATTGTCAAACTGCTGCAGGTGGCTCCGCAGTCGCACGATTTCTTCGGAGATATCACTCCGATCCGTGAACAAGCCGACTTCGCGGACGACATCCGCCGCTTGGATCTCCAGACCGAACTCTTCCAGGAGTTTGTTCAGCCGTTCGAGCAACCGTTTGCGGTACGCGTCCACGACCAGCGGTGCGCGTCGGCTGATCTGCTCCAAGTCCGCATCGATGGCTTGGCAATTGGCGTGCAGGTCTCGGCCCATCGCCGCGCCCTCGTCCGCCCGCATCCGGGACAAGTTCTCCAGGGCCTCGTTCAACGCTCTCTCGAGCACCGGCCACACGGTGTCCGTATCGGTGCGCCGATTCTCGCTCTCGACGACCACACCCGGCAGAGCCAGCAGCGAATCGATGCGGATCTCCTGCAGCCCGCCTTCCCGCTGGGCCAACTCGCGCAGTTGGCGGTAATAGCTGGCCACGACGACCTCGTTCAGCCGGAAATCTTCGGGCGAGGATTCGCATTCGACACGGATCGAGACCGTGACCGAGCCGCGGCGGAGATGATCCCGGATCACGGCTTCGATCATCGGTTCGAGGCAGCCGAAGCCGTCCGAGATCCGCAACGACAGCTTCAGGAACCGGTTGTTGACCGTCCGGACCTCGACCGCCACCCGAACGCCGTTTTCGTGGCGGTGGGCCTCGCCGTGACCGGTCATGCTCAGCAAAGGGACAGACATCGCACCGCCAACTGGGTCGAACGCGAACTACGCCGGAGGCTTTCCGTCCGGCGGGGACTGCTGGAAGCAACTACTCCTTGGCCTTCGGAGCCTCGGGCGCCGCCGGGGCCGGTGCCTCCGGCGCCTCGGCCGGCGAGGAGGCAGGCATCTCGGCGGCTGCGGGAACTGCGGCGGCGGGAGCCGGCTTGGCGTCACCTGCCGGCACAGCGCTCGACGCCGGGGCCGGCGACGTGGCTGCGCCCGGCGCGGTCGAACTGGGCGCGGTCGAACTGGGCGCGGTCGAACTGGGCGCCCCGGGGGTCACCGGTGCGGGGGCCGATGTGGAACCGCGATTGCCTCCGCGAGCCCCCGACTTGCCTGTGCCGCCCCATTCGTCTTGCGAGCCCAGCAGCCAGATGGCGCACATGCACAGCAGAATCCAGACGCCCGCCGTGACCATCGTCACGCGGGTGAACATGTCACCCGCTTTCGTGCCGAACGCGCTCTGACCGCCCATCCCGCCCAAGGCGCCGGTCAAACCGCCGCCGCGTCCGCGCTGGACCAAGACCAGCAGGATCAAGAACAGCGCGACGATGAACATCAGGATCCCGAACAGGTAGTGCAAAAACGTGCCGGCCGCAAACAGTACTGACAACACAGGCAACTCCCTTGAAACTCTCCGTTCTCGCCGCGATACACGGCCCGTAGTCTCCCCGCCCCGCCACGCGCGCCAGCCTTCCGCGGCGGCGCGGCAGAACCCTCTCGTACCGACGCGGCGCCGCTAGCCGCGAGCCGCTTCGATAATCGGCGCGAAATCGGCCGCTTTCAGCGACGCGCCACCCACCAACGCTCCGTCGATGTTCTCCTTGGCCAGCAGTTCCTTGGCATTGGACGCCTTGACGCTGCCGCCGTACTGGAGCCGGATCTGGGCCGCCAAGGCAGCGCCGAATCGGCTCTCCAACGCATTCCGCAGATCGGCGTGCACTTCCTCCGCCTGCTCCGGCGATGCATTCACGCCCGTACCGATCGCCCACACGGGCTCGTACGCGATCACCAGGCTCTGCGCCTGTTCGGTCTTCACCCCCGCCAACGAACCGTACACCTGCTCGCGGACGATGTCGAAGGTCTTGCCCGCCTCGCGTTCCTGCAGCGTCTCGCCAACGCACACGATCGGAGCCAATCCGGCCGCGATCGCCGCGTGCACCTTGCGGCAGACCGCCTCGTTGGTCTCGCCGATAATCCGCCGCCGCTCGCTGTGCCCCAAGATGACGTACTTGCAGCCCACGTCGACCAGCATCGCCGCACTGATTTCACCCGTGAACGCCCCGTCCTTCTCGTGATACATGTTTTGGGCGCCCAGCGCAATGGGCGAACCGGCGATCACCCCCGCGACCTCGTGCAGGTAGACAAACGGAGGACACACGGCCACGTCGACGGTGCTGATCCCGCTTACCTTCGCCTTCAAGTCCGCAACCAACGCAGCGGCAGCCGCGCGGTTCAAGTTCATCTTCCAGTTTCCAGCAATAAACGGGCGTCTCACAGCTGACTTCCTTCGTAAATTGGACTTACGGGTTTACTTTGCGTATTAACATCAAAAGCCATGTCTTGACGCAAAAATCGCCAAGGACCTCAGATTCGCTGAACCTTAGAACCTAGTAAACTACCATACGACGCCAAGGCTCGTCGAGGGGAAATGGACGGCCAAGCATCCAAACATGCCCAAAATTACGATAAAGGTGACCTCATGAAAGTGAATCCGACCCAGGCGTTTTCCCGGCGGTGTGCAGGTTCATTAACCAGGTGGGGCGGAATCTGGCTGGCGTCCCTGCCCATGTGGCTGCTGTTCGGCCTGCCTGCGCATGCCGACCGCCAGACGCTCAGCCTGGACGGCACGTGGGAACTGGCGGACAGCAAGTCGGCCGACGAAATCCCCGCGACATTCGGGCACACGGTTCCGGTCCCCGGGCTGGCCAACCTGGCGACGCCGCCCCTGGAGGGCGTGGACCGGTTCCTAAGCCGCGAACAACTGGCCAATCGCATCCGCTCCAAGCTGTCGCCGGCGGAATGGCTGAAAGACTACTGGAAGGGTAAGGTCGATCAAGACCGCAACTATCTGTGGTATCGCAAGACGTTTCGCGCTCCAGCCGCGCGAACGATCGCCCTGTTGAAGATCAGCAAGGCCCAGTTCGGGACGGCCGTCTGGCTGAACGGCCGCAAGTTGGGTGAATACGCCGGGTGCTTCACGGCCAGCTACTTCCATCTGGAAGAAGCCATCCGTTGGAACGAGGAAAACAGCCTGGTCGTGCGGATTGGCGCCCATCCGGCCGTGCTGCCGGACACCTATCCCACCGGCTCGGATTTCGAGAAGATCCAGTGGACGCCCGGGATCTACGACAGTGTTGCGGTGCTCCTGTGCGACAACCCGCTGATCGAGACCATCCAGGTTGCACCGCGAATCGGCGCGAGCGAGATCACGGTGCAGACCCGGGTCCGGAATTGCGGTGCCGCGGTCGCTACCACGTCGCTTGTGCATAAGGTGAAGACGTGGCAAGGTGGCGAGCAGGTCGCGTCCTCGGAACCGCAGGCCCTGTCGCTTGACCCGGGCCAGGAACGGGTTGTCACGCAGACGATCCGGGTGCCCAACGCTCGGCTGTGGTCGCCCGAAGATCCGTTCTTGTACGTGGTGGAATCCGGTACCGGCGGCGATTCCGTGACGACCCGCTTCGGGATGCGCGAGTTCCGGTTCGACGCCGCTACGAAACGTGCCTATCTGAACGGAAACGTCTACTACTTGCGCGGCTCGAACATCACCCTGCACCGATTCTTCGAGGATCCGCTGTGCCGCGATCTGCCCTGGAATGACGCTTGGGTCAGAAAGCTGTTGGGCGAATTGCCCAAGCAGATGCACTGGAACTACTTCCGGTTTTGCATCGGGCCGGTGCCGGACCGTTGGCTGGACATCTGCGACGAAGTCGGTCTGCTGATTCAGAACGAGTTCTTCGTCTGGACGGGCGGCCCCGGCTGGTACGAGGGTTATTCCCGGACGCACGACGCGGACGAGATGATCCGCCAGTACCGCGACTGGATGCGGGACAACTGGAATCATCCGAGCGTGGCCGTGTGGGATGCCAACAATGAGACGAAGGACCCCATGTTCGGCGACAAGATCATCCCTGCCGTCCGCGAGCTGGACCTGTCGGATCGCCCCTGGGAGAACAGCTACAATCCGCCAGCCGGTCCGAACGACCCGGTCGAGCATCACCCGTACCTGATGATCGGCGGGTACCGCGGCGAGCTGAAGTTCAAAATGAGCGACCTGGAGACGATGGACAGCAAACCCAAGCCCGGGGCTCTGCCGTCCGACCGGAATCCGCCGCTGATCAACGAATACGGTTGGCTGTGGCTGAACCGCGACGGGTCGCCCACGCGGCTGACCGAGGGGGTCTACGAGAGCCTGCTGGGCCGCCAGGCGACCGCCCGTCAGCGGTTGGATCTGTGGGCCTACTTGCTGGCCGGCAAGACCGAGTTCTGGCGGGCTCATCGCCAATACGCCGGGATCATTCACTTCGTCTATCTGACGTGCAGCTATCCGGGCGTGTACACGTCGGACCACTTTCGCGACGCCACGAAGCTCGAACTGGATCCGGCCTTTGCGGACTACGTCGGCCAAGCCTTTCAGCCGCTGGGCGTGTACCTGAACTTCTTCCAGCCAAGTCTGCCGGCGAACACGCGCCGCCGTTTGACGGTGATGATGGTCAACGACCATCCGCACGCGGTGGCGGGGGATCTGAGCCTGTCCCTGGAAAGCGAATCCGGGCAGACGCTGGCCAAGGTCGAGCGGCGTTTCGAAGTGGCCGCGGGCGGCGATGCCAGCTACGAATTGACACTCGATGTGCCCACGGCCGCCGGCAAGGGCCTGCTGAAAGCTACCGCCAAGCCGGATAACAACGACATCACCCCGACGCTCAGCCGGCGCTGGGTGGTGGTGGAATGAAATGAGCGGTCAAGCGGGAGCCGTCACATCGAATCGTAGCGGATGGCGAGGATCTCGAAGCGCAGCTTGCCCTTCGGGACGTCGATCTCCACCTGGTCGCCGACCTTCTTGCCCAACAGGCCTTGGCCGACCGGGCTGGTGATCAGGTACTTGCCGCTGTCGTAATCCTCGTCGCCCTTGCCGACGAGCGTGAATTCCTCCTCGTCGTCGTAATCCAGGTCGCGGACGGTCACGGTCGCCCCGAACGCGACCTCGTCCTTGGGCAGTTTGTCGGGATCGACAATCGAGGCCCGGGCCAGTTCGCTTTTCATCTGGTTGATGCGGGCTTGCAACAGGCCCATCGCCTCGCGCTGCGCATGGTACTCCGCGTTTTCACTCAGATCGCCCTCGCCGCGTGCTTGGGCGATTTTCTCGGCGATCTGGGGGATCTCGTCGTGTTCCAACCGATCGACTTCCGCCTTGCGACGGTTGTAGGCCTCACGCGTCATTGGGACGTAGCCGGTCATCCATCCTCTCCCCTGAAAAAAGAGCGACCTCCCGGAGATCTGGGAGGCCGCTCGCGTCGCACCAAACAGTTTGGCTATATTGTTAGCAATTCACGGAGCGGTGTAAAGGTCGGAATCCGGCACTTCTCGCGAATTTGGGCCCCGGCAGCCCTCGCCTCGATTCGCCCGTGCCGACGGTTGATCTGTGCGTGTTCGGTACTTCCCGGGAGCTGTGAAATGAACCTGCCATCCGCTGCTGCGTTGCCGTCTTGCGTGTCCTTCCACCGCCTCGCGCTCGCCCGGTGTCTTGCGCCGGCGTTGGGCGTCTGGTTGGCCCTGGCGGGCAGCTGGCCCGGTTGGGCACAGCAAGCTCCCGTGCTGCGGGCCGGCGCCGCCGCGGTCGATATTTCGCCGCAGCAGTTCCCGGTCAACATGCCGGGCGGCTTCAGCGCCAATCTGGCCGAGGGCGTTCACGACCCGTTGCACGCCCGCGCCTTGGTGCTGGACGATGGGGCCACCGCGCTGGCACTCGTCGTCGTGGACACCTTGGGCCTGGGCCGCGAGGTGGTCGACGAAATCAAGAAGCTGGCTGCCGAGCGCGGCGGTGTGGCGGCCGAAAAGATCCTCCTGGCTGCGACCCATACGCACAGCGCCCCGGCGTCGGGCGCCGAGCCGTATCGCAAGATCCTGGTGGACGGGTGCGTCGAAGCGATCGCCCGCGCCCACGCCGCGCTTCGTCCCGCCGCAGTCGGGCACGCCGCCCACCCGCTGCCCGACGAGGTCTTCAACCGCCGCTGGTACCTGAAGCCCGGCAAGATGCCGCCCAATCCGTTCGGTGAACTGGACCAGGTCAAGATGAACCCCGGCACCAGTCCCGACGTGCTCGACCGCCCCGCTGGCCCGACGGACCCCGACGTGACCATCCTGTCGGTCCAGGAGGCGAAATCCCGCCAGCCGCTGGCGCTGTTGGCCAATTATTCCCTGCACTACGTCGGCGCCACTCCGCGGGCGCAGGTCTCGGCCGATTACTATGGCGAGTTCGCCCGGCTGATGCCTTCCCGTCTGTCGGCGGGCGACAAGTTCGTCGCGATGATGTCCAACGGCACCTCCGGCGATATCAACAACATTCCCTTCCTGGTCAACCGGCCGCCGCGCGAGCCGTTCGAGCAGATTCGGATCGTGGCAGGCAAAGCCGCCGACGCCGCGTGGCACGCCCGAGCGACGATCGGCGCCCACCGCCCGGACGCGCGGCTGGGCATGCGGCAGCGCGAAGTCACCCTGAAGCAGCGCCGGCCGACGGCCGAGCAGATCGAGCGGGCCCAGGCGGTGCTGGCCGTGACGGACGAAGCCGAGCGGGCCAAGCTGCCCAACCTGGCGGATGCCTACGCGCGACGCACGCTGTCGCTGGCCGAAGCGACCGAGACCTTGGGCGTCACGCTCCAGGCGGTGCGGATCGGCGAGCTGGCGATCTGTGCGATTCCGTTCGAGACGTTCGCGGAAATCGGCCTCGACTTGAAACGCCGCAGCCCGTTTCCCCGGACCATGGTGATCGGCATCGCCAACGGCTCGTACGGCTACCTGCCGACACCCGAGCAGCATCGGCTGGGCGGCTACGAAACCTGGCTGGGCACCAACCGGGTCCAGGAAGACACGTCCGTGATCCTGACCACCCAACTGCTGGAAATGCTGGCGGAACTCGACAAGGACGCGTGAGAGACCCACGCTTCGCGCCAGATCGGTGCCCTGGAACCTCCGGGGTGTATTGAGTCCACGCGTTTGGCCGTTTCCGACTTGCCGAAAGGAGACTCGAAGATGTCCCGTTGCGCTGCCCTGCGGCTGTTCCCCCGTCGCTTCGTCCCGCTCCTGCCGCTGTTGCTCTGGGCGGCGCTCGCGCTGCCCGCGGCCCTGGCTGCCGACTATGAAGTGACTGACGGCGACGCCGAGATCCGCATCGTCACGCCGCAGTTGGAGGCTGCGATCCGCAAGCAGGGCTACGTCTCCGGCGTGGCCGCCCAATCGCTGCTGGACAAGAAGACGGGCTTCCGCGACGCCGGATTCGGCCTGGATATCGTGGACTGGATCATGGAGCCGGGCAGTGACGAAGCCTATCGTGACCAGCTGGAGCCGGAACTGGTCTACCAGTCCGGCAATCCGTGGCACGGCCAGCGCGCCAAGCGGTCGATCGAAGGCCCGCAGATCTGCACGCAGGCCAAACAGCTGGCGCCGGAAATCATCCGCGGCTCGGATTTCGTTGCGATTCGGCAGAGCTACCAGTATCGGACGGCCGCGCCGGGCAAGCGGACCGGTTCGCGCTGGACGCAACTCCTGGTGTTTCCCGTCGGCCAGCGGTATTTCCTCTCGATGGACCGCATCGACGCCGTCAACAGCAGCGAGGCGATGTTCCTGCGGATCGACATGCCCGGGCACATCCGGCACACGCGCGGCGACACGTTCACGGAGATCTACCTCAGCTACCTGGGCGGCCGCGAGGGCCGCCGGCTGGCGGCCAGCGAGTTCTTCCAGGACTTCGCGCCCGACGAACGGTTCCTGTATTCGCGCGATCCGCAAGCGATTCCCGAACGGTTCATCCGCGCCTATCGGCTGCGTGATCCGGCGACCGGCCGTACCGGCCCGTGGCTGGCCGGAATGACCCTGGATCCGAGCGTGGTCCACGAAGCCTGGTGCCACCAGCGCGGCTATGTGTGCATGATCCAGGAGTTCGGCGGCCGACCGGTCGCTGCCGGCGGCTCGTTCAGCGCCGCCTTCATCGTCGGCTATTTCGATTCCCTCGACGAACTGCACGCCGTCTACGATCGCTATCGCGGCGCGGCGACGCTGACCGTCGAGCCCGCCGGCTGGCGACTGGGAGCTGCCGCGAACTGAGTGCGGAAGACGCTCCCCGCACGGACCCGCCGCTCGTGCCCCCAAGCACCCAGCGGACAACGGGCCTCCGACGGTGTCGATTGTGTCGTCCCCGAGATCCCGTTGGGTGCTAGTTCCGTCCCGCCGCAGCTTTGGCCTTTGCCCGGTTAGCGGCGGCGAGCGATTCCCAAGCTTTCTTGACCTCGGGAGCCTGGGCGAAGAGGTACTCGCGCTCCTGCCGCTGCGCCAGACGCAGGTCGGCCGTCAGCTTCTTGTATTGAGCGTCGTCGCTGGCCAATCGCTTCTTCTCCGCGTCCGCTTTCGGGCCTTTCCGATTGACGACGGGAAACGCCTTGGCGATGGCCTGCTGGACGGCCGCCCGGGCGTCGATCAGCGAGTTGAACTGGGCGTCGGACTTCAGGAGCCGGTCGCGCGCCTTCACCTCGGCCACCTGAAACGCTTCGGTCGGGTTGCCCGAGCGATCAATCGCGGGCCGCGCCGCCAGAGTTGCGAGCAGTTTGGCTTTCTCGGCCGGCCAGGCGGGCTGGGGCGTCGCGTTCCAGATCTTCACATTGTCAAACAGGGCCGTGCCGGTCACGGGAAAGCCGAAGTCCTTCTTGTCCTGGTTGATGCCGGGATGCGTGCCATAGAGAACGAGCGTCTCGTCGATTCGAGCCAGCATTTCGGCGCCGTTCAGTTCGACGACCATGGTGTGCCACGTGTCCGGGGCCAGCGCGGCGCCGGCTTCGTCCAGGACCGGGGCATACGAACGCGGGTCTTTCTTGTCCAGGTCCTTGCGCATGAGCACGGCGTCGGCGCGGACGACGATCCGGCAATTGTGGCCACCGGCGTCGTTGATGCTGAAATGGAAGCCCGCCTGGCCCTTGAGCATGAACGAGAACTGCACCACCGCGGTCGTGTTCGTGAAGGGAGTCTTGATGACCGCCGCGTGCTGGTCGGCGGGGCGTTCGGTGCCCACGAGCCTGCCGTCCTCGACCTGCCATTGGCCGATGGCCACCGTCCACCGATTCGGGTCCAAGTCGCCAGAGAACGACTCGTCCAGCACGAGCGTTCCCCGCTGAACCATCAACGGCGATGCGTCGCCCGCCAACGCCGCCGTGCCAAGCAGCAACGAAACCGCAAGTGCGATACTTTTCATCGGATCCCTTCCAGCCACGGGTTCAACAGCATTTCCGGAGCGACCGTCCGGAAGCTCACCTTCGCCAATGGCCATTTTTACGCGGCCGAGCCTCTTCGTGCAACGGTCGTCTGCGAGGCGTGGACTCTCGCTTGGCTGAGCGTTCTCGACCGTGACATGTCGATTCCGCTAGATTATCCTGGTGAAACAGGTCGGTTCTGATCGGGGACCCTTTCAAACGGAGACACGCTCATGTCCAGAGTCACGCGTTGGCAACGGTTATTACAACACAAGATCGTGCCGTACATGGCCTGGAGCGGCGGCTTGCTGATCGTCGCGGCGATGGCCGTGCCGTTGTTGGGCAGCGGCGAGGAGACGGGGGGCGGAACACCGTACACTCCGACACGGGGCGAATGGCTCTCCCTGGTCCTGAATCTGGAGGAAAACATCGCCGGACTGCAGGAGGTACATCGACCGGCGACGGTCTGCTATCGGCACGCGCCGGAGAAGCCGGATACGATCCAGGTCGAACTTCGCGTCGCCGATGAAATGGAACCGACTCAGATCCGCAATCTGGCCGGAGCCGCTGTGCAACGCGTGCTCAAGGCTGCCCAGCGGCGCGGTTGGGATCGTTGGGTGAAGACCGAAGTCAAACAGATTGAGCAGACCGAGTGGCAGCGCCCTGAAGACTTGGTTCGGTGAACGGCTGCCGGGTCATGTGTGCATCGCCAGGCGGCCCCGCCGGAACGTGGACCAGACGCGCGAGCAACTGGACCCGTTCGTCGCGAGACCGTGAGTCAGGGGCCGAGCGGCTGGGCGCGGATCGGCGCGGGCTCCGGGAGCTTGACGGAACGCCAATCCCCGACGGCCAGCTCGCGGGCGGCAAACTGCCACACGACGACGTGTTTGCCGGCCAGGCGACGGCGGCCTTGCGCCAGCTGACTGCTGAACATTTCGCGCGTGGCGTGGGCGCCGGCGTCGTTACGGGCGATCCAGTCGATCGGCTGACCCAGATGATAGCTCACATGCTCGGCCAGGCCGGCGCCCCCGCCCCAACCCATGGGCGCCGCCGAGTAGATGTTCGTAAAGCTGTCGCCCAATAAGAGTACTGGGGACCTCGCGTCGGCCCGTACGGGGTTCCCCGTTGCATCCAACACCCGCTCGATCGTGGCGGTCTGAGGCGGAAAGACCGCTTGCTCGTCGGTCAGACGCAGCATCTCCGTCAAGTCGCCTACGCCGCTGACCGTCTGGGACGCGATCCGCAACGTGGGCGGCGCGGCCGGTGCAACGAGGGGGCGGATTTCGGCTGCCAAGGCGCACGCCACCTGGTCCATCCACTGGGGCGTCCAGTGCGTATCCTGGGCCAGGTACCGGATTTCGTCCGGACGGACGAGCGGCGGCGAAGGGTCGAACACCTCGACGCCGGCGGCCCGCAGCTCCTGTACCAACCTGGCAAACGAAGGATTCTGTGGCGGGGCGGCGGCTTCGCCTCGCCCCTCCAGTTGCGCGGCCTGCACGCTGGCCTTGTCGGGAATCGGCACGAGGATCAGGTGGGCTCCCGCCGCGCGAAGCTGCTGTTGGAATTCCAGGATGGCGGGCCGCGGATCGGGGCACACCGTTTCGGTCGCCGCGGCGTCGCGCCAGTTGCGCACCCGCCGCCGCAGCGTCTGCGGGTCCAGGAATCCCGGGCCGGTGACGGAGTCGACGCCTGGTCGGTAGAACAACCATCCCCCGCGGCCGACGACGACTTGCCTGGTGCCACAGCCGCCCCAAGCCGTCAGCAACTGCTGCGCGCGCGGCTGACAGAACCGGACGGCGTACGACTGGTCCTGGAGGGCATCTTCGTATTGCTTCAAATCCGCACGCGTGGGGAATCGTCCACTGGAACATAAGTCGAACACGCCCGGACGCCGGCCGCCGGCAAGTTCGCTCGCCACCTGGGCCAGGGGGACGCCAAAGAGCATGCCCAGGAACACCAAGATCATGGTCCACGCGACGGCCGGCGTGACTTCGGTGTGAATCAAGCCTCGCCGGCAGTCGTCCTGGGCTTCGCTGCCGGGAGTTGGCAGCGGCGCGTGGCTTTCGATGGGTGGCCGGTCGGTCGTCATCGCGAACTCATCAGAACTGGAAATACAGAAACGGATTCTCGGTCTGCGTCCACATCAGCAAGATCGAAACGAGCAGCAGCGTCAGGCATACGCCGGCGCGCACGGGCGTAAGACGCTGGGTGTAGTTCCAGACCGGCGGTGCGCCCCACGCGACGATCACGGCGACCGCCAGCGTCAGCAGGTGATACCGGCTGTACATCACGCCCGCCAGGAGCGCGCGACCCGCGGACTGCGGGCCGAACCCGGCGAGCGACCCCAAGTACGCGACAGCACCGCTCAGCGTCTCGGCCCGGAAAAAGACCCAGGCCAGCGACACGATCAGGAACGTGATCGCCACGCGCAATCCCGGCCTCAGGCGGCGATAGAGACTGTCCTTTCCCGTGGCCCGTTCCCAGGCCAGCATCCCTCCGTGAATTCCGCCCCACACCAGGAAGTTCCACGACGCCCCATGCCAGAAGCCGCCCAGGAGCATGACCATCAGCAGATTCAAGTACGTCCGCGTCGGCCCGTGGCGATTGCCGCCCAACGGGATGTACAGGTAGTCCCGCAGCCATGTCGACAGGCTGATGTGCCAGCGGCGCCAGAAATCGGTGATGCTGTGCGCGCGGTACGGGGCGTCGAAGTTGCGGATCAAGACAAACCCGAACAGCAAGCCCAAGCCGACGGCCATGTCGCTGTAGCCGGAGAAGTCGAAGTAGATCTGCAGGGAGTACGCGAGCAGCCCTGACCAGGCCTCGAGCGCAGGCCGGGCCCCGGCCTCGAAGGCGGCGTCGGCCATGAACCCCAGCGGATTTGCAAGCAGGATCTTCTTGGCCAGCCCCAGCGAGAACAGGGCGATCCCGCGGGCGAACTTGTCGGCCGTATGCGTGCGGCTGCGCATCTGCTGCTCGATCGCTCCGTAGCGGATGATCGGGCCCGCCACCAGGTCGGGAAACAGGGCCTCGAAGCAGTTGAAGTCGATGAAGTTGCTCATCGGCGGCGCTTCGCCCCGATAGACGTCGATGCAATAGCTCATCGACTTGAACGTATAGAAGCTGATCCCCACCGGCAGCACCACGCGCAGCACGGGCAGCCAGGACGCTCCGCCCAGGGCCAGGGCCACGCGATTGAGGTTCTCCTCGGTGAAGTTGTAGTACTTGAAGAACGCCAGCAGGGCCAGGTTGGCGGTAACCGATGCGACGACAATCGCCAGCATCAACCGGGTCCGCCGCGTGGTCGGCGGGATGCAAGGCCAATGGCCGTCCGGTTCGCGCCGCAGGCGGGACAGCCTGAGCAGCGCCAGTCCGCAGAAGTAGTCGATGATCGTGCTGGCGAACATGATCAGCGCCCACGGCGGATTGGCCCAGCCGTAGAAGGCGTAGCTGACCACCGCCAGCATGCCGGCGCGGAATCGCCGCAGCGGGATGCCGTAGTACAGCACCAGCACCAACGTCAGGAAATAGAAGATAAACAGGTGGGAGCTGAAAACCATAGCGGAAGCCAGAACCGCACTCGATGCCACGGGCCGGCCGGGACGCTTTCAATCCGCGGCATCCGTCCAGACAGCCCAGTACAGCGGGCCGGTATCTTGACCGAAATACTTGTTGACGATCCCGCCCATGAAGTGGTCGTCCAGGGGCGATTCGAGCGCCAGCCGGTAGACGCGGCCGGGGGCCAAGGACCCGGCGTTGCCGCCGATTCCCGGCACGTGGCGGTCGGCGGCTTGGTCGCGGGGCTTGAACGGATTGTACTGGCCCACATAGATCGTGCTCGCGTGCGTCTCGCCCCGCTGGGTCGCGAGCACCTCGAACTTCAGGATCGTCGCATAGTCGTACAACTCGCGCCGGAAGATGGCTCCCTCCGGGACCTCCACCAGTCGCGCGGTGACCTCGATCGCGCCCAGCTTCGTGACGGGCGAGTCGGCCGGCGCCGCCGCCGGAGGTGGGGCGGCCGGCTGCCGGCAGCCGATCAGACCGGCTGGGATCGCCAGCAGCAACAGCAGGCGGCATGGGGGCGAGTTCATCATCGCGTGGCTTCCTTTCCTGGCTCTGACGCCGAGCGGAATTCGTGGCGGGTCCAGCACGGTTCCCAGCCGACCGGCAGCGCCAACACGGGCCCGGTGCGATACTGCGGGTGCTCGGCTTTGAGCCGGCTGGGATCACCGCCCAGGATCGGCGCGTCGGCCAGTCGCAGCAAGCCCATCGGTGCGCCCGCCCGGCCCGGGTCGCCGTCCTCTTGCATGTTGCCCGTGAACAGCACGTACTTGCCGTCCGGGGACACGTGCCCGCCGTAGACATGCCGCCCGTCCTCGGCGTACACCAGACGGCGGGATTGCCCGTCGGCATCGGCCCTCCACAACTGCGTCCAGCCATAGCCGTTGTTCACCGTCTGGCCGCGTGGCCGCCAGGAGAAGATCACCTGCTGGGAGTCCGGAAACCAATCGGGTGTGCAGCAGTCAATGCGATTGACGGCGGTCGCCTCGCCCGTGTCCGCGTTCATGCGGGCGATGCTCCAGCTGGCGCCGAACGAATTGGCCACGCCGCACAGTCCGCGGCCGTCCGGCGACCAGGTCAGTTGTTGGAAGAAGCCCTTCCGCTCCAGCTTGCGCACGACTTGCCTGGTTGCCACGTCAAGGAAAGAGATGCCCTTGATCGACAGGCAGGCGATTTGCTTGCCATCGGGACTCCAACTGGCCCACGTGTACTCGCCCTCGCCGCCGTACGCCTGCGGAGCGGTGCCGTCGCTGTTGGCCAACACCAGGGCGCCCTGCGTCCCGTGGTGATTGTTGTCGAGCGTCTCGCCGCGGGGCATGCGGCGATACAGCAGCCGGAGTCCGTCGCGCGAGAACTGGGGCGAGTGCTCGCTGGACTCCGGCGTCCGGGTGATGTTGCGGACTTGCGATCCGTCCGGCCGGCAGAGGAACAAGTCCCAATCGCCCTGGTCGGACCGCGCGGTGTAGACGATCCACCCCAGGGTTTGCACCTCCCGTGCCAAGGCACGGACGGCGGGATCGGCCTGCGGAGCCGCGGCGGCGGCATCCGCTGCGCCGGCGGTCAGCAGGAAGACACTTATCCAGACTGGTGACATGCCCTCAGCTCCTGAATTTGGGAACAACCCTGTCATCGTAAAGGGGACGCCCTGTCTCCACAACAAGACCGGCGGGGACAGGACGAAGAAATCCAGGACGGACGGGGCGGCACGAGCAGCGAACGTTAGTCCGGCGGTTTCGTGCTTGGCATGAACTCACACCCGCGCTATGACCTCGCCCTCCCCTTGTTTTACCAGGGCTTCCCGCGTATGGTCAGGAATCGGGGTTCCGATCACGGATCTTGGGGACTCCGGTACGGCACTGATCCTCAGGCATCAGAGGAGAGACAATGCCAGCCTTTAGCTCACTGCTCTCAATCGCTCTTCTGAGCATCTGCTTCGGGGATGAGCAGCAGGTTGGCCTGACGACCGGGGACG
>CAIYOB010001563.1 GCA_903927685.1 uncultured Planctomycetaceae bacterium | reverse complement strand
TACCTGTCCTTTGTGGTCGTGTACGCGCTGCTCGTGCTGGCGTTCGTGATGATCAAGATCATGCCCGTGTTCGATAAGATGTACATGGAGTTTGGCCTGGAGTTGCCGGGGGTGACGCAGGCTCTGATTGATCTTTCTCGGGCGGCAACCAGCGGCGAGGGGTTGCTGCTGGCGGTGGGCCTGTTCATCCTGACACTCGCGGGCATCGGCTTGCTGTACTATTTGGGGAACCTCTCGCCCCGTCTTTCGGTCGCCAGCCTGCTGTGGTGGCGGACCGACTGTGCTCTGGTCCTGCGGTGGCTGGCGATCGCCGTGCGGCAGCAGCGGCCGTTGGGCGAGTTGGTCCGGTTGATGGCCGGTTACTTTCCCCGTCCGGCCTTGCGGTGGCGGCTGGAGCGGGCGGCCGGGCGGATCGAAAGCGGCGAGGATTGGTGCGACAGTCTGTACCGAGTCGGCCTGTTGCGGCAGGCCGAGGCGGGGCTGTTTCGGGCCGCCCAGCGGGCCGGCAACTTGGCTTGGGCGTTGGAGGAAATGGCGGACAGCAGCGTGCGCCGCGCGGCCTATCGCTGGAATGCCTGGCTGAACGTGTTGTTTCCCGGCGTCGTGATCCTCTTTGGCGGCGGCGTGTTCTTCATCGCCTTGGGAATCCTGACGCCGCTGTTTGCCTTGATTTCGGGATTGACCTGACCATGAACTGCAAACGCCCGCGAACAACCCGATTCCTGGCCGCGACGCGACGGTCTGCGGCTGGCGGAATGGCCGTGGTCGAGGCGATCGTCGGCCTGGTCATTTCGCTGGCCGTCCTGGCGACGATTGCGCACCTGCTGGCTCTCGCCGCCGGCCAGCGGCGGGTGACGGAACAGCGGGCGGTGGCCGTGCTTGAAGCGGGAAATCGGATGGAGCAAATCATGGCTCGGCCGTGGGGCGAGCTTGCGACGGAGAAACTCGGCCAGTTGGCGTTGTCCAATTCCTGCCGCCAGCGGCTGCCTGACGCACGACTGCGAGTCGACGCTACCGCCGAGGGTGAGCCGGCCACTGCCCGGCAGATTCGCATCCAGATCGACTGGCAGGACCGAGCGGGCCAGCGGGTCCAGCCGGTGCAATTGGTCGCGTGGCGCTATGCCGACGAGGAGCCGAAGCCATGAGACATCGCCGCGGTGGATATTCGCTGGTCGAAATGCTGGTCGCGATCATGCTGTTGGGCACGCTGCTGGGAACCGTGACCGTGGCCGTGTCCGGCATGTTTCGGGCGAACCAGACCATGCGGGACGCATTGGCCCGGGACGGCGTGCTGGAGCGTTTTTCCGCTCAGTTCCGGTCGGATGTTCACCAGGCCGTGTCGGCATCGCTTGGCGAGGTCCCGGCGGCGGGCGAACTGACGCTCCAGGGGGCGAACGAGCGGGCGACCCGCTATACCGTGGAACCGCGGAAGATCCAGCGAGTCGTCAAACTCGGCGAAACGACCGTACATCGCGAGACCTACGACTTGGTCGCCAAGGGCTGGAAGATCGAAAAGGACAACGGAGCACCGATCGTCGCGGTGCTGTTGCCGGAAGAAATGCGAGTCGACGCCGTGGTGAACCTGGGACGAGGGAAGCGGTAATCCGAATTCGTTTAACCGCGACCCAACGGGGAGCGCGAACCTATCCGCGACCCAACGGGGAGCGCCAACCGACAGACCACTATCTGATGAGACCTTGATGTGACAACGGACATGCCCATGAATAGCACGCTGCGTGCTCGGCCCCGACGCCGTGCCGGCACCGTCCTGGCGGCGGTCTTGCTCAGTCTGTTCGTGGTGCTGCTGGTCGGCGCAGAACTGACTCGGGCCATCGTCCAGCACCGGCGGCACAGCCGACTGGCCGAAGACCGGCAGCAGGCGTTCTGGATTGCCGAGTCAGCCGTTCAGCGGGCGCTGCAGACGCTCGCCAAGTCGCCCGATTACCAGGGCGAAACGTGGCAGGTGTCCGGCGAAACACTGGGAACCGGCCGAGCCGGCGTGGCGACGATCAAGGTCGAGGCGGCGGCTGATCCCGCGACGAAACGGCGACTGGTCGTCCGAGCCTACTATCCGGAGGACGAAGTGCACCGGACGTTGTACGAACGAGAACTGATCCTAGAATAACCGTCAAGCCCGGGGAGTCTTGTCATGCGATACGAACGAAGAACCGCGTTTACGTTGGTTGAACTGCTGGTGGTGATTGCGATTATCGGAATCCTGGTGGCCTTGTTGCTGCCGGCGGTTCAAGCCGCCCGCGAGGCGGCTCGGCGGATCTCCTGCGTCAACAACTTGACGCAGCAGATCCTGGCCGTGCAGAATTACGAGATGGCCAGCCGCGCCTACCCGCCGGGCACGCTGGAGGAAAAGGGGCCGATCGTCAACGAGGCCAAGGGCTATCATCACAACTGGATCAGCCGCGTGCTGCCGTACATCGAGGAGAAGAACACGTACAACCACATCGACATGGCAGTGGGTGTTTATGACGAGAAGAATGCCCCGGTGCGTAAGGTGCGATTGACCGTGTTTGAATGTCCCTCAATGCCCTTCTCACCGAAACCGGATGTCGGCTTCAGCTGCTACGCGGGCGTGCACCACGACCTGGACGAGCCGATCGACACGACCAATCACGGCGTGTTCTTCCTGAACAGCGCGATCCGCTACGAGGATCTGAGCGACGGCTCGGCCCACACCATGTTTATCGGCGAAAAGGAACCCGACTCGGAGAACGACCTCGGCTGGATGTCCGGGACCCGCTGGACGTTGCGGAATACGGGAGTGCCCCTGAACGCTGAAAAACGCGGAGGCCGATATGGGAATCCGCAACCGATCGATCCATCCGCGAAGGATGCGGTGGTCGGGGGCTTCAACAGCTCGCATCCGGGCGGCGTCATCTTCGCGTTTGGCGACGGAAGCGTGCGGTTTATGTCATCCTCGGTCCCGCAGGAGACCTTGCAGCAATTGGCCCATCGGGCCGACGGCAAACTACTGAGCGGAGAATACTGATTGCCGCATGGCGAGCTGACCGCAGCCTTGAAATCCAGGGCACGACAAGCCGGTTTCACGCTGGTGGGCGTCTGTCCGGCGGTCAGTCCCGCCGGTCTGCACCACTTTCACGCGTGGCTCGACGCCGGCTACGCGGGCGAGATGCACTACCTGGCAGCTCGGCGGGAGGCGTATGAGCACCCCCGTCACATTCTGGACGGCGTGCGCAGC
>CAIYOB010001562.1 GCA_903927685.1 uncultured Planctomycetaceae bacterium | reverse complement strand
CCGCCACGCCCGAACCGGCCGCTGCCGCCACTCCAGCGGAACCGGCGGTCGCCCCCTAGTCGCTTCGTCAGGGCTCCGCATTGCCTCACGGTGACTGGGTTCGAACCATGACGATGGTTGCCTAGCCCGCTGACCTTGGTATCGAGCTGGTCTTGGTATCGAGGTAATTTGCGACGTTCCGCCTTAGCACCCCGACATCGCGTCTTGACGACGCACGAGCGTCCGATCGAGCTTCGAGTGGCAAAACCTGGAGGTCCTGTGCAATGAACAGACTATCACGACGACAAGTCCTGAAGTGCGCGGTCGGTATCGCGGGTGGTTTTGGCATCCCGCGAATCATCTCCTCTGGCGTTCTCGCGGCTGACGGTCGGCCCGGAGCAAACGAGCGGGTGGCCGTGGGCGCGATCGGTGTCGGCAACCGGGCGAGTCTGCTGCTCGATCAACTGCCCCAAGACGGTCAGCTTGTAGCCTTGGCCGACTGTAATTTGCCACGTGCCGAGGCATTCAAGGCCAGCCGCAAGGGCGACTGGCCGGTGTATCCGCATTACCAGCGGCTCCTCGAACGTCAAGACGTTGATGCGGTGATCATCGCCACGCAGGAGTTTCAGCGGGTGCTGCCCTCCATCCACGCCTGCCAGGCGGGCAAGGACGTCTACGCCGAAAAGCCGCTGAGCCTGTACGTGCGCGAGGGACGCGTGCTCGTCGACGCCGTGCGGAGGCACGGCCGCGTGTTTCAAGTCGGTTCGCAGCAGCGTTCGATGGCTATGAATCGGATCGCCTGTGAACTGGTCCGCACGGGCGGACTGGGGAAGATCATCGAGGTGCAGGCGCCATGCTACCCGGGGGCTGGCGAGTCGCCCGCGGACGTCGGCCCGGCGGAACCGGTTCCCGCGGGACTGGATTGGGATCTGTGGCTGAATCAGGTCGCGTGGCGGCCGTTCAATTCGCGGTGGGGCGGCGGCGGCCGGGACTTCAATGGCGGCGAGATGACCAATTGGGGTGCGCATGGCGTGGATCAGATTCAGTGGGGGCTGGGCACGGACGAGACCGGCCCGGTGGAAATGTGGCCCACCACCGACGGCCCCAACGGCAAGGTGGAGATGCGGTTTGCCAACGGCGTGCCGGTGCGGTTTGTCCTGGACCACGGGCCGTGGGGCGGCGCGATCTTCGTCTGCGAGCACGGGAAGATCGAGGTGAACCGCAACAAGTTTACGTCCAATCCCCGGGAGATTGCGGTCGAACTGCTGAAGAAAGTCGATGCGGTCGAAGAGGAACGCAAGTGGAGCGACCAGACCGCTTTGTGGCAGGCTCAATGGCATCTGCAGAACTGGATCGACTGCATCCGCACGCGGCAGCGGCCCACGGCCGACGTCGAGATCGGTCACCGGTCGATCAGCGTCTGTCATCTGGCCAATATCACTCGCTGGCTCGGACGGCGGCTGAAGTGGGACCCTGTGCAGGAAGTCTTCCTGAACGACGACGAAGCCAATCGCTTCGCCGATCGACCGCGGCGTAAGGGTTACGAGTTGCCGGCCGAGGCTTAAGAAGGTGCGTGGCGCCGACCGGATCGTGCGACTACGGAGCGTGCGATTCTGTTGCAGGCCGGCCGAATTCCGGTTATTGTTCTGACTTGGCGTCCGTGAGCGAACCCATCCTTGTGCGAGCGGCCTACGGGGCTGCGGGAGGTAATCCACCATGTTTGATCATTCTCGACGGCAATTCCTGATTAGTTCAGCAGCGGCGGGTCTGACTGCGGCACGTCCCGACCTGCTGTTGGCACAGGCGGCTGCCCAGCCTGCCGACATGACCATCGCCAAATGGAGCGGGGCCAAGCCGGATGCCGCGGGCGCCATGCAGAACGTGGCCGTGAAACTGACCGAGCAGGCAATCGCCGCGTTGGGCGGCATGAAACGATTCGTCAAGCAAGGCGACGTGGTCTGGGTCAAGCCGAACATCGGCTGGGACCGGACGCCCGAACAGGCCGCCAACACGAACCCGGACGTGGTGGCCACGATCATACGCCTGTGCTTCGACGCCGGCGCCAAGACCGTCAAGATCGGCGACAATCCGTGCGATGTGGCGGAGAAGACCTACGAGGCCAGCGGCATTGCTGCTGCCGCCCGGCAGTTGGGAGCCAAGGTCGTATTTCTGGACCGGACGCGGTTCAAAGAGGCCAAGATTGACGGCGAGGCGGTCAAGACGATCCCCGTCTATCCGGAGATCATCGACGCCGACTTGGTGATCAATGTCCCCGTGGTCAAGCATCACCGCTTGGCCGGCTTGACGATGTGCATGAAGAACTACATGGGGGTCATCGACAAGCGGAATACGTTCCATCAGGCGATTGCACCGAGCGTCGCCGACCTGACTCGATTCATGAAGCCGCGGCTGTGCGTCCTGGATGCGACACGGATCTTAAAGGCCAACGGTCCCAAGGGCGGCAAGCTCGAGGACGTCGAGACCAGGCTCCTCCTGGCAGCCGGGGTGGATATTGTGGCGCTGGATGCCTGGGGGGCGGAGATTGTCGGCCAAGCCCCGGCCTCGATCGGGACCATTGCCAAGGGCCAGGAGTTCGGATTGGGCAAGATCGACTACCGTTCGCTCGCGTTGCGAGAACTGGCGGTGTCGTGAGCCGGCCAGCGGCCCAAGATCAGTACGCACCGGGGGCAGGAAGACGCACCCTTCCTGCCCCCCCGCAATTTACTGCCCCCTGCCCCCTGCCCCCTGACACCTGACCATGTTCCATTTCCGCTCCGTGTGGCGTTGGGTCACGTTACGCCGTTCGGTCCAGCTTGTGCTGTTGCTGGCCTTCTTCGGGCTAGTCGTCGCGGCCCAGGCCGGCAGCGGTGGGCAGGTCCCCAGCCCGTGGCTCAAAGCGTTCTTCGGGCTTGATCCCTTGCTGTTGATCGCGACTGCGTTGTCCGCCCATGCCGTGCCGGGACTGCTGTTGGGATCGCTGCTGGTGGTTGTGTTGACGCTGGTCCTGGGCCGGGTCTTCTGCGGCTGGCTGTGTCCGCTCGGCACGCTGCACGCGATCGCGGGACGGGTGTTGTTCTGGATTTGGCCCGATCGTCGCCGGCGCGAACACTGGTCCCCGTGGCAACGGACCAAGTACCTGCTGTTAGCCGCCTTGCTGGTGATGGCCCTGTTTGGCAGCCACTGGGGCACGATCTTCGATCCGCTCGTCCTGCTATACCGCACGACCACGACGGCCTTGGTGCCGGTCGTTCAGTGGAGCGTCCAGTCGCCTTCGACGGCGATCTACCACTACGACCCCGAAACCGCGCCGGCTGCGATTCGGCCGATCGTCGAGCCGGTGCACCGGTGGACGCGGGATTACGCCAGCGAGCCGGCGTACGAGTTCCTGCGGGATCGCGTGTTCGGATTGGGCACACACACGTTCCTGGGCGGCGGGCTAATCCTGGGATTCTTCCTGGTGACCCTCGCCTTGAACCGCTACCGGCCACGGTTCTGGTGCCGCTATCTGTGTCCGCTGGGCGCGCTGCTGGGGATCCTCGCGTGGCGACCGCTGGTGCGGCGGGCCGTCCAGACGGATAACTGCAATAGTTGTGATTTGTGCGGCATGTCCTGTCACGGAGGTGCGTCTGCCGCGCCGGGCCAGCAGTGGAAGGCGGCGGAGTGCCTGGGCTGTCTGAATTGCACCGACTCGTGCCGCCGCGACGCGTTGCGGTTCACCATGGTTTGGCCCTGGCGCCGAGAACCGGCGACTGCGGGCCCGGATGTTTCGCGGCGTGCGGTCTGCGGCGCCGCGCTCGGCGGAGTCGCCGGGCTGTGTTTGTTGCGAATCGCGCCGCAAGCCCGCGGAGCGCTGCCGCAGGAGAACCTGATTCGCCCGCCCGGTTCGCTGCCGGAACGCGAGTTTCTGGCACGCTGCACCGCTTGCGGGATGTGCCTCAAGATTTGCCCGACTCACGGTTTGCAGCCGGCCATGTGGGAAGCCGGACTGGAAGGCCTGTGGACGCCGCGGTTGGTTCCTCGCTTGGGGTGGTGCGAGTCTGAATGTACCGCCTGTACCCACATCTGCCCGACCGAGGCCATTCAGCCGTTGACGGTGGAGCGGAAGAAAGAAGTGCGGATCGGCTTGGCGTCGTTCGATGTGACGCGATGCATACCCTACGCGTATGGCCGGGAGTGTATCGTCTGCGAGGAGCATTGTCCGGTTCATGATAAGGCGATCTACGTGGTCGAGGTTGAAGTGCTGGCTCGCAACGGCCAGAAGGCGGTTGTCAAGCAGCCGCGCGTGGACCCCAGTCGCTGCATCGGTTGCGGCATCTGCGAAAACAAGTGCCCGCTCACGGACCATCCCGGGATCCGCGTCCTGAGCTCCAATGAGAGCCGCGGGGAGTACCAGGCGATCCCCGTCGCGCCAGGCGAGGTCCCGCTCGGCGAATCCGCCGCCAGCGACGACCCGTATGCGAATCCGCGCTGAGGCGGGCTGCGCTCGCGTCGGCCGATTGTCGACCTTGGCACCGCTTCGAACTGGACGATTCCGTCCGCGGACCAAGACCAGGCGCCTCGTGTCGTTATTCGTTGCCCCATGCCGCTACAAAGCAGGGGGACGGAGCTTGCCTGTGTGCTACACTATGACGATCCATCGTCGACTGGAGAAGAAGCATGCTAGAACGCCACTTTCAAGAAATGTCGCTGCCTGAAGAGGTCAAGGAACTGCTGGCCCATTGCCCGGGGTATGTTGTCCCGCGGGACCGCCAGACGCTGCTCGATCTGGCGATGGGGGGCGACAGAACTGCGCAAACCTACGAGGTCAGCTACGAGGTTCCGGGACGCGGCCGGGTTGCCGAAGCCATCGTAACCCGTTGTAAGAATGGCCTTTCCGTTAATTACACGGAAGCCTACATGCGCCGTCGGGAGCCGGAGTGTTTGGTGGTGGCGGACGACCAGCCGTCGGATAAACCGCAGTATAAGGACCGATTTGGCGAGTCCTTTGACACAGTGCGGGCGGCGACATTCAATTGGCTGAAGCAGCAAGAACTGATCATCTTGCCGTTGTACACCGGGGGACGGGAGTTGGGGTATCCGACCATGCTGGTCTGCCCCAAGAATGCGGCATTTTTCTGCGGTGCCCTGGCGGACCTCCAGGAGATGCTCGCCGGCCACAGGGTGCCCCTGGATTTTGCGCCACAGGCGATTCTCTATATCGCACCGCCGTTTCGGCATACACACTTCGATGGCAAGCAGGTGGTGGTCCACAACCGCCACAACGATCTGCACGAGATCTTTGCGTACAACCTGTACCCCGGTCCCAGCGCCAAGAAAGGTGCGTACGGGGTGCTGATCCATCAAGGCGAGCAGGAAGGTTGGCTGACCGCGCATGCGTCGACGGTCCAGGTCGTCACTCCCTACGACAATGTGGTCACGATTTTGCACGAGGGGGCCAGCGGGGGTGGCAAGAGCGAGATGCTGGAGCCGATTCACCGCGAGCCGGACGGCTTGGTCTTGCTGGGACGCAACTTGGTCACTGGTGAGCGCCGTACGCTGTCGCTGCCGCGGACATGCGATTTGAGGCCGGTGTCGGACGACATGGCGCTGTGCCACCCGTCGCTGCAAGGCGCCGGCGACCGGTTGGTCGTCATGGACGCCGAGAATGCGTGGTTCCTGCGTTTCAACCACATCACGCACTACGGCACGGACCCGTATTGGGAGGGTCTGTGCTGTCATCCGGCCGAGCCGCTATTGATGCTGAATCTGGACGGCAAGCCGGGGGCGACGGCCTTGATCTGGGAGCACACTGAGGATTCGCCGGGCAAGCCCTGTCCGAATCCGCGGGTCATCATGCCTCGGCGCCTGGTGCCCAACGTGGTTGACGACCCGGTCCCCGTCGATGTCCGCAGCTTTGGCATTCGCACGCCGCCCAGTTCGCGCGAGCAGCCCAATTACGGCATCCTGGGACTGCTGCACATCCTGCCCCCGGCGCTGGCGTGGCTGTGGCGGTTGGTCTCGCCCCGCGGGCATGCGAATCCCAGCATCACGGAATCCGAGCACATGAGCAGCGAAGGCGTTGGCTCGTTCTGGCCGTTCGCGACGGGCCGCCGGGTGACCCAGGCGAATCTACTGCTCCGCCAGATCCAGCAAACGACGAAGACGCGGCACATCCTGGTGCCCAACCAGCACGTCGGCGTCTGGGAGATGGGCTTTACGCCGCAGTGGCTGGCCCGCGAGTACCTGGCCCGCCGCAGCGGCGCTCGGTTCCGCCGTGACCAGATCACGCCAGCGCGTTGCCCGCTGTTGGGGTACGCCATGAACTCGATGCAGATCGAGGGCACGGCGGTCCCGCACTGGTTCCTGGAAACGCAGACCCAGCCCGAACTGGGACTCGAAGGTTACGACGCCGGCGCCGAACTGCTGTACCAGTTCTTCCACCGCGAGTTGCCCCAATACCTCGAGCCCGATCTGGATCCGCTGGGCCGACACATCATCAAGTGCTGCCTCGACAACGGCACCCTTGGTGATCTGGAAAGCCTGATGCCGCAGGACGTATTCGTTGAGGAGCACCGCCTGCCCTTGCGGCGCAGGTGAGTGGCGGGGACCAAGGCTCGATCGAATCCACTGACGTGTGTGGTTTGTCAAAGTCAGGCACTGCGGTTACGTGCGCGAGGTTGTGCTGCGAGGTACGAGTGGCGAGCCCAGGTACTTGCTTCTCGGGGGCGATACAGTCGCTCTCAGACGCCTTCGACATTCAGCCCTCACGAAACCTCGATGGCATCGTGGCAAAACGGCGATGCCTCGGGTACGCTTCGCTCATCCCAGCCGACGGACTCCACCACACCGGAGAATAGTCGCCTGTCGGATTGCGGGGTGCGGATGTTCAAGGCACCGCCGTTGTCAATGCCGAGGCATTGTCCCTCGACTCGACACTTCCCCGTCGCGATGGCAATGGTCCTGCCAGTCAAGCAGCACCAAGGACGGCACGCGGCGCTCAAGGCCAGGGAACCAGCCTGGAATCGCTCGAACCGATCCGCTAATCGGCGTAAGACCTGGACCAGAACGTTGGTGAGGTCCGCTCGGCGTCCCGTGGCATCGACCAGGGAAGCCGCCCGGCGCCGCAATTCCTCCGGAGCCTCTGAGAACGAGTTGTTCACGTTGATGCCGATGCCGATCACGCAGCGCTCGGGCGGATTCGCCGGCGATTCGACCAGGATTCCGCAAACCTTGTGCCGGCCAAGCAGCACGTCGTTCGGCCATTTCAGCCGGATTTCGTGCCCCGCGGCCAACGGTGCTAGTGCCTCACAGACGCTCAGCCCGGCAACTAACGCCAGTTGCGGCAGCGCGTCCGGGGCGGGCAGCACCCGGCGAGTGTCCAGCAACAGCGAAAACGTCAACCCGCCGTCCGCCGACCACCAGCGGTTGGCTCCCCGGCCACGCCCCTGGGTCTGCCGTGTGGCGAGGACCAACAAGGGCAACGGATGGCCGCCTTCGCGTGCCAATTCCAGAGCCCAGTCGTTCGTCGAGCCAACTTCCAGGCGATAGGCAATCTCCGCCACCATCGGCTCCGCCCCAATCCGCGGCAAGTCAAATTCGCCCCCCAATCCAGTCCTCCCATTCTCTTCGACCTAGCGACTCAACGAATTCCTACCGCTGTCGAATCCGTTGCGAGAAATCCGCTTCCTCCGCGTAGCGTGCTGCCACGCGATCGATCTTGGCTTGACGCTTCAGCTTCTCAAACGGCAACTGGGTGTCAAGGAGCCCCAGGTCGTAAGCCAGCCGATCCGCATAGCCGGGCAGCAATGTTCCGACATTCAGGGGTACGCGCCCCGGTTGCACCCGATTGACGTGGGCGACGATGTTCGTGGTGCAGTTGTT
>CAIYOB010001561.1 GCA_903927685.1 uncultured Planctomycetaceae bacterium | reverse complement strand
GTACCCGGTACTCGGTACCCGGTACCCGGTACTTCGTACCCGGTACCCGGTACTGTGTACCCCGTACTGTGCACCCCGTACTGGGTACCCTGTACTGGGTACCCCGTACCGTCTTTTCTCCAGCACACCCCCTTGCCACAGTACCAATTCCTCCTCGCTCTGACTACACTCACGGCCGTCGCGTGG
This sequence comes from uncultured Planctomycetaceae bacterium, assembly GCA_903927685.1. The sequence goes on along the minus strand of CAIYOB010001561.1, from coordinate 4,842 downwards.
TTCGCTAATTCCAACTCTGACACGGGAGGATGTCCAATGGCGGGCGTGACTGTTTTCACCGACTTGCGGTGCTGGCAGCGGGCGAGAGTCTGGTCCAAGAATATCTTCCGCTGGACAAAGACCAGTGCATTCGCGACGGATCACCGGTTGGTCGTGCAAATCAACGACTCGTCCGAGTCGGTCATGTCGAACATCGCCGAAGGCTTCGGGCGGGGTACGCAGGGCGAGTTCATTACGTTTCTGGGCTACGCCCTCGGCAGCTTGAACGAGACCCAATCCCATTTGTGCGCCGCCGTTGATCGCGAGTATCTTCCCGAAGCGGCGTTCTCCGAGTTGTTCGACGAAGGCACCGAGATCCGCAAGATGAACGTCAAGTTCATTCAGTCCATGATCAAAGAGGGCTCGGGGGTCAAACACATCCGCAAACGCGTGAACTGGACAGACGACGTGTGGGAGATCTACGAGCGGATCACCGGCCAGCAGCGACCGGAGTTGTTCCGAAACACTTAGATCGTGCAAGGAATAGCCGATGCCCCGCCTCATTCTTGCTTTCGCCAGCGTCGCCAGTCTGCTCCTGCCGCCCGTCGCCGCGCTGTCGGCGGCTGAGTCCGCGCCCGCGGCACCGTCGCCGGCCACCAAAACGCTGCTCAGCGATGCAGTGCTGCGGGAATTCGAGCCGGACCTGCACGGGCGACCGGAACGGTTGCCCACTTACCTGCAGCAGTTTCGCCGCGCCGTCGTGCGAGATCCAAGGCTGTTCGCGTTCGACGCCCGGGCCGAATGGGTTGATGGGAATCGCGTCCGTCTGACCGGTTGGGTCGAATTCGCCGAACATCGGGCAGCCCTGTTGGAACTGCTTCAGCGGTTGGGCTTCACCCGGGTGGACGACCGCTTGGAGTCGCTTCCTTCCGCATCGCTGGAGGCTCGGCGATTCGGGTTCATCAAGGTCCCGCACAGCTTCGCTTACGACCGGCCCACGGGCGAACGCGGGATCGAGAACGACTGCCTGCTGGGTGAAAGTGTGTTCCTGCTGCGCGAGGCCGAGGGGGGACTTTTCCTGTGCCGAAGCGATGAAGGTTACGTGGCGTACATTGCCGCCAGCGATATCCAACGGGTGGATGAAGCCGAGTTCGTGCGTTACCAGGACGGTCCGCAGGTCCGGCTGTGCGAGAACTACCTGGACGGCCAGACGCAATTGCCGCTCGGCGCGCGCCTGAAGTGCACGGGCCGGACGCAGGACGCCGTTCAGGTCTTGCTGCCGACCGGGGAAACCGCGAATGTTCCCGCTGGCAAGTGTGAGGTGGAAGAGCCGGGCAGCCATCCGGCAGTCGAGCGGGCCATCGCCGCAGCGTTGCGGCTGAAGGGCACGCCGTACCTGTGGGGCGGCAGAACGTCTGCAGGCGTGGACTGCTCGGGCTTGGTCCAAACCGGCTTCGGGACCGCGGGGTTGCGGCTTCCGCGAGATTCGGACCAGCAAGCGTACGTCGGCCGGCTGACCGCCACACGTTGGTCCCGGGCCGGCCTCCGCCGTGGCGACACGCTGTACTTCCTCCGCTCCGACGGCCGCATCGGGCATACCGGAATCTTCCTGGGCGACGACCAGTACCTGGAAGCTGTCCGGCCGGCTGTTCAGATCACCAGTTTTAACCCGCAGCACCCCAATTACTCGGCCGCCCGTGAGGCCGCTTTTGCGTTTGCCAAACGGTGGCTAGATTAGTGCGTTGTCGAGGCTGAATATTGGGGTGCCTGGGGTCGAGTGCAGCGAGCCCCCAGGGGCAAGAACTGGGGGCTGGCCACTCGTACCTCGTGGCTCGACCCCAGCCACCCAACCCCAGTTCTTAGCTTGGACAACGCATTAGCGCTCCGTCAGAACGGAGGATTACAGCGCAACCGAGCACCACGCCTCGCACGAGGAGCGAATACGATGTCAGTCAACCCCAAGCAGCATCTGGCCCTGCAATGCGCCCTCGCGGCCGTCGCTACGCTGGCCTGCGCCGCCGACGCCACAAAGGCCCCTGTCGTCGCGCGGGACAAAGACGACGGCTACCGCGGCATCTGGTTCACCCTGGGCCAAATGTCCGAGCACGGCGACAAGTACTCGGGGGGCCTGGGGACCTACACGGCCAACCATGTGCCGATGGCCGTTTACGCGCCCCAAGTCAACAAGACGTTTTTTGTTTACGGCGGGGCGAAACAGGGAAAACGGTACCTCTTGGCGATGGCCTCGTACTACGATCACGAGCGTCATGTCGTGCCTCGGCCGACGATCGTCCACGACAAGGCCGGCGTCGACGATCCGCATGACAATCCCAGTTTATGCCTCGACGAACAGGGCTACCTGTGGGTGTTCGTCAGCGGCCGGGGGCGGGTTCGTCCGGGATTCATCTACCGCAGCGTCCAGCCGTACAGCACGGACGCGTTCGAGCGCCGTGCGGAACGCGAGATGACGTATCCCCAGCCGCGTTGGCTCGAAGGCCGCGGCTTCCTGTACCTGTTCACGAAGTATACCAAGGGCCGCGAACTGTATTGGAGCACTAGCCCCGACGGGCTCACGTGGGCGCCGGACCAGAAGTTCGCCGGACTGGGGGGCCACTATCAGACCAGCCACCAGCGCGGCGACGTGATCCTCACCGCTTTCAACATGCATCCCGGCGGGAACGTCGATAAACGCACGAACCTGTACTACCTGCAGACGGACGACCTGGGGAAGACTTGGCGCAATGCGCGCGGCGAGTCGGTGCCGGTGCCGCTGGTCGAACCGCACAATCCCGCCCTGGTCCGCGACTATCAGGCGGAACAGCGGCTGGTCTACATCCATGACCTGGACCTGGATCGAGCTGGCCGGCCGGTCATCCTGTACATCACCAGCGGCGACTATCGCCCCGGGCCCGGCGGCGATCCCCGCTGGTGGACCGTGGCACACGCGACGCCGGACGGCTGGCAGTATGCCGAAGTGACCCGCGCCAACCACAACTACACCACGGGCTCGCTGTACCTGGAGGACGATTCCGCGTGGCGGATCATCGGCCCCACGGAACCGGGGCCGCAGCCGATCGGGTCGGGCGGCGAGGTCGCCGTCTGGATCAGCCGGGATCAAGGCCGGACGTGGGCCAAGGACCGCGACGTGACCGCGGCCAGTCCCTGGAATCACAACTATGTCCGCCGTCCCGTGAACGCCCACCCCGACTTCTCTGCGTTCTGGGCGGATGGCAACCCGGACCAGATTTCGCCGTCGCATCTGTATTTCACCAATCGCAACGGCGATCGCGTCTGGCGGCTACCGTACGACATGGCCGGCGCGTCCGCGACCCCAGATGAAGTCAGGTCGGGCCGCTAGCGCGCCGCGTCGAGAGCTTGTCGGGGGCTATCCGCGCAGGCCGCCCGGATCTGCTACAATGTCCGTCGAGCGGATGCAGGACGGCTCGTGGTTTTGTGGCTTGAACTCGTAAGGAAGACGTATGGGGACCGTGATCGGTTACGCCTTGATCGTGATTGCCATCGGCTGGATCGCCTACAAGAGCAAGGTCTCGTACAACTCGGCAGGCGGCACCGCCTTTGCCGAGCCCGTCTACGACGCCGCCATTTATCCGCCGATCCTGGTGGGCGTCGGGTTGTACCTGATTTCGCCCAGCTTGAGCCTGGCATGGCCGGTCTGGATCTTTATCGCGATCAGTGTCGGCCTGGTGCCGATCGTGGTCGGCGTGATCAAGCTGATGGAAGAACTGGGCGACAAGGAACTGTAGGCAGCCCGTAACAACGGCAGTGGCAGACACGGGAGACAACCACATGAACGCCATCCCATTCCAGACGCGGGTTGGTCACGCTGGGCGGCGAATACGATCAGGTGAGCGTCAGGCAAGACGCGGGGCGAGCGGCCGACAGGTCGGCGCCATGCTCAGTGCCTGGTGCCTGTTCGCGTGCCTGTTTCCGGCGGCGGTGTCGGGCGCGGACCCCGCGGGCGCCGCCGAGAAAAAGCTGAAGTTCATTTTTATCACCACGTGCCTGGAGGAGGACTTCTTCAAGCCGGTCCGGAAGGGCATGGAGGACGCGGCCGAGCGGATGGGCGTCGAGTGCGTGTTTACCGGGACGACGGGAGTGGACGTCAAGGCCCAGGCCGAGATGGTACGCCAGGCCCTGCGCGACGGCTACGATGGGATCGCGCTGAACATCATCGACTCGGAAGCCTTCGACGCGGTCGCTCAGGAGGCGTGCGACCAAGGCGTGCCGCTGGTGGCCTTCAATGTGGACGACTATGCGACACCCAACGCTCGCCTGAGCGCCGTCTGCCAGCGGTACTATGACGCCGGTCGAACGGTAGGCCGCCGCTGCGCGGACTACATCCCGCGCGGCACGCACATCCTGATGACCCAGCATGCCGCGGGCGTCTCGGCGCTCGACGACCGCTTGCGCGGCGAGCAGGAAGAACTCGGCAAGCACGGCGTGACCTGGACGACCGCGGTCACGGGCAACACGACGGCGGAAGCGGTGGCGACCGTCACGCGGGAACTGAAGAAGAATCCCCAGATCAAATTCGTGGTTTGCACGGGGCAAGCGGATACCGAAGGCGCTGGCTTGGCAGTCGAGCAGCATTTTGCCGAACGCGGCGTCGTGGTGGCGGGCTTCGACCTGAGCCCCGAGATCTTGCGCCTGCTGAACGTCGGCGTGATCCGCTTCACCGTCGACCAACAGCCATACACCCAGGGCTTCTACCCGGTGGTTCAGCTGACCTTGTATAAACGCTATGGAATCATGCCCGCCAGCCTGGATGCCGGCGCGGCCGTCGTTACCAAGGAGCAGGCCGACCGCGTGTTGAAGTTGACCGAACAGCACTTGCGATGACCG